>NZ_JBNCLD010000009.1:107244-252023 GCF_049844505.1 Micromonospora sp. DT229
GGTGGCCCGGGAGGTGGGCACCGAGGGCAAGTTGGGTGGTCAGGCCCAGGTGAAGGGGGTCTCCGGCACCTGGCGGGACCTGACCGACAACGTGAACTCGATGGCCTCGAACCTGACCAGTCAGGTGCGGAACATCGCCTCGGTCACCACCGCGGTCGCCAACGGTGACCTCTCCCAGAAGATCACCGTTGATGCCCAGGGCGAGATCCTGGAGCTGAAGAACACCGTCAACACGATGGTGGACCAGTTGTCGTCGTTCGCCGACGAGGTGACCCGGGTGGCCCGCGAGGTCGGCATCGAAGGCAAGTTGGGTGGTCAGGCCCAGGTGAAGGGGGTCTCCGGCACCTGGCGGGACCTGACCGAGAACGTCAACCAGCTCGCCTCCACCCTGACCACCCAGCTGCGGGCGATCGCCCAGGTGTCGACCTCGGTGACCCGGGGTGACCTGACCCAGCGGATCGCGGTGAAGGCACAGGGCGAGGTCGCCGAGCTGAAGGACAACATCAACCAGATGATCGTCACCCTGCGGGAGACCACCCACAAGAACGCCGAGCAGGGCTGGCTGGACTCCAACCTGGCCCGCATCGGCGGCCTGTTGCAGGGCCAGCGCGACCTCGGCGAGGTCTGCCGGATGATCATGATGGAGGTGACTCCGCTGGTCGACGCGCAGCTAGGGGCGTTCTTCCTGGCGGACAACTCCGAGGGGGTGATGCGGCTGAGGCTGACCGCCTCGTACGGCTATGTGTCCCGAGGCCACGAGGTCACCTTCGGTCCCGGTGAAGGGCTGGTCGGGCAGACCGCCCTCTCCCGCCGCACGATCCGGGTCGGGGCCGTGCCGGACGGCCGGATCACCCTGCGCTCCGGGCTGGCCGACACCCCGCCGGCCGACCTGGTCGTGCTGCCGGTCCTCTTCGAGGGCGAACTGCTCGGAGTGATCGAGTTCGCCAGCGTGACCCCCTTCTCCGAGCTGCACCTGTCCTTCCTGGAGCGGCTGGTGGCCACCATCGGCATCGCGGTCAACACCATCCAGGCCAACCGGCGTACGGAGGAACTGCTCGCCCAGTCGCAGCGGCTGGCCCACGAGTTGCAGGAACAGTCCGCGGAGTTGCAGCGCACCAACGCCGAACTGGAGGAGAAGGCGACCCTGCTGTCGGAGCAGAAGGGCAACATCGAGACCAAGAACCGGGAGATCGAACTGGCCCGGCTCGGTCTGGAGGAGAAGGCGCAGCAGCTCACCCGGGCCTCGGCGTACAAGTCGGAGTTCCTGGCGAACATGAGCCACGAACTGCGTACCCCGCTGAACTCGCTGCTGCTGCTGGCTCGGCTGCTGGCCGAGAACTCGGAGCGCAACCTGACCCCGAAGCAGATCGAATTCGCCCGTACGATCCACGGCTCCGGGTCGGATCTGCTGCGCCTGATCGACGACATCCTCGACCTGTCCAAGATCGAGGCAGGGCGGATGGATGTGGAGCCGACCGAGGTCCGGTTCGCGGAGATCCGTGGCTACGTCGAGCAGGCGTTCGCCCCGCAGGCCGAGGAGAAGGACCTGGAATTCCAGGTACAGGTCGGCGAGGATCTGCCGCCCGCGGTGATCACCGACGCCCAGCGACTCCAGCAGATCCTGCGCAACCTGCTCTCCAACGCGGTGAAGTTCACCGACAACGGTGCGGTGACGCTGCGCATCTCCCGGGCGCCGGAGCAGGCGGTCTTCGACGTACCGGCGCTGATCAACGCCCGTCAGGTGATCGCCTTCACGGTGGTCGACACCGGTATCGGCATCTCCGACGACAAGCTCTCCCTGATCTTCGAGGCCTTCCAGCAGGCGGACGGCACCACCAGTCGTCGCTACGGGGGTACCGGCCTGGGGTTGTCCATCAGCCGGGACCTGGCCCGGCTGATCGGCGGCACGATCACTGTCAGCTCGGTACCCGGCCAGGGCTCGACCTTCACCCTCTACCTGCCCGACGTGTTGGCCCCGGACGCCGTGGTGGCTCCGGCACCGCCCTCCCCGCAACGGGCCGGCCTGCCCTCGTCGTTGCTGATGCCACCGGTGGAGCTGCTGCCTCCGCAGCCCGAGGCGCCGAAGACCCGCCAACTGGACGGGGCCACCGTGCTGATCGTCGACGACGACGTACGCAACGTGTTCGCCCTGACCAGCGCGTTGGAACTGCACGGCATGACGGTGCTCTACGCCGACAACGGCAGCGACGGGGTACGCCTGCTGGCCGAGCACCCGGAGGTCGACATCGTGCTGATGGATGCCATGATGCCTGACCAGGACGGGTACGAGACGACCCGGCAGATCCGGCGTAACCACCGGTTCGCGGACCTGCCGATCGTCTTCCTGACCGCCAAGGCGATGCCCGGCGACCGGGAGTCGGCGATCGCGGCGGGGGCCAGCGACTACATCACCAAGCCGGTCGACCTGGACGAGCTGATCGAGTTGATGGGCTCCTGGATCAGTGGCAGCCGCACCGAGGAGGGTTCGTGACGCAGGTGGCCAAGGCGCTACTGGTCGATGACCGCCGGGAGAACCTGCTGGCCCTGGAGGCGATCCTCCAGGGGTTGCAGGTGCAGTCGGTGGCGGTGGAGAGCGGGGAAGCGGCGCTCAAGCAGTTGCTGGTCGACGATTTCGCGGTGATCCTGCTGGACGCCCAGATGCCGGACATGGACGGCTTCGAGACGGCCAGCCACATCAAGCGGCGGGAGCGTACCCGGCACGTACCGATCATCTTCCTGACCGCCGCCGACCGGGACGCCCAACTGGCGTTGCGCGGCTACGCGGTCGGCGCGGTGGACTACCTGACCAAGCCCTTCGACCCCTGGGTGCTGCGGGCCAAGGTCTCCGTCTTCGTGGAACTGTGGACCAAGACCCGCCAGTTGGCCGCCCAGTCGGAGATGGTCCGCGAGCGCGACGCCCAGTGGCGTGTGCTCACCGACGCCGTGGACGAGGCCACCACCCTCCTGCGCACCGCCTCCGACAACCCCAACGCCGTCCCCCAAGCCCTGACCACCCTCGAACAAGCCCGCTGGGGCCCCACCCCCGACTAACCCCACCCCGGCCCCTCCCCACCCCGCCCTCCCCACCCCGCCCTCCCCACCCCCCCTCCCCACCCCCCCCACCGCTCTCTACGCCGCGATCTTGCACTTTCTGTCGGGGCAAAACGGGGCAAGGGTGGCGTATGGGCGACCAAAAGTGCAAGATCGGCGCGGCGTGGGGCGTGGGGCGTGGGGTGGGCGTGGCGTGAGGGGGGTTAGGGGGTGGGGGCGTCGTTGCGGATCATCAGGGCGCTGCGGAGGCCGGTGATGTCCAGGACGCGGAGCAGGAACTCGCCGACGTTGGTCAGCATGAGCAGGCTCTGGGCGTGACTGGCCTTGCGGCTGAGTACGACGAGGGTCCCGAGGCCCTGCGAGTCGCAGAAGGTGACGCCACCCAGGTCGAGCACGATCCGGGGCGGCGGCTCGGCGAGGACCTCGTTCACGACGGTCGACAGTTGGGCGGCCGTGAGCATGTCGATCTCACCGGCAAGGCGCAACACTGCTTCGTCGCCCGCTCGATGTACGGTGATGGACAGTTCGGCACGATCCACCGGGTCAGCCTATCGCGATCTCGCACGTCCGGCCCGTCGAGGCGAGCCGGCTCGGGGGTGGCCTTTCGCAGGTGAGCCTGGTAACCCCGATCCGGGGTACCTGCCGGTGCTCCGATCGACGCTGACACAATGGCGACATCGTGACCGAGGTGACTTCCGCCGGATCCGACCGCTACCCGGTCGACGCTCCGGCCTCAGCGGCCCTGTTCGACCGCGCTCGCGCCATCGTGCCGGGCGGGGTGAATTCACCTGTGCGTGCCTTCCAGGCCGTCGGTGGAACCCCCCGCTTCATGGTTCGGGGTGAGGGCCCCTGGCTGTACGACGCCGACGACCGGCGCTACGTCGATCTGGTGTGCTCGTGGGGGCCGTTGATTCTGGGCCACGCGCATCCCGAGGTGGTCGCGGCGGTCCAGGCCGCCGCCGCCAAGGGCACCAGCTTCGGTACGCCGACCCCCGGTGAGGTGGAGTTGGCCGCCGAGATCGTCGCGCGGACCCCGGTCGAGCAGGTCCGACTGGTCAACTCGGGCACCGAGGCCACCATGTCGGCGATCCGGTTGGCCCGTGGATACACCGGCCGCTCGAAGATCATCAAGTTCGCCGGTTGCTACCACGGTCATGTGGACGCGCTGCTGGCCGCCGCCGGGTCCGGTGTGGCCACCCTGGGCCTGCCCGACTCGCCCGGCGTCACCGGCGCCGCGGCCAGCGAGACGATCGTGCTGCCGTACAACGACATCGCCGCGGTCGAGGAGGCCTTCGCCGCCGAGGGCCAGCACATCGCCGCCGTGATCACCGAGGCGGCGGCGGGCAACATGGGGGTGGTCGCCCCCCGGGACGGCTTCAACGAGCAGTTGGCGCGGATCGCCCACGCCAACGGTGCGCTGCTGATCATCGACGAGGTGATGACCGGCTTCCGGGTCTCCCGCGCCGGGTGGCACGGCCTCGACCCGGTCGAGGCGGACCTGTGGACGTACGGCAAGGTCATGGGTGGTGGGCTGCCTGCGGCGGCCTTCGGCGGGCGCGCGGAGATCATGGCGCGACTGGCCCCGGCCGGTCCGGTCTACCAGGCCGGCACCCTCTCCGGTAACCCGCTGGCCTGCGCGGCCGGGCTGACCACCCTGCGGTTGGCCGACGAGGCCCTCTACCGCAAGCTGGACGAGACCGCCACCGTCGTGGGCAAGCTGGCCACGGAGGCCCTGACCGCCGCCGGTGTCCCGCATCGGCTGTCGTACGCGGGCAGCATGTTCTCGATCTTCTTCACGGACGCCGACGTGGTCGACTACGACAGCGCCCGCACCCAGCAGGTGCCCGCGTTCAAGGCGTTCTTCCACACGATGCTCGCCGCCGGGGTGTACCTGCCGCCGAGCGCGTTCGAATCCTGGTTCGTGTCGGCGGCGATCGACGATGCCGCCCTGGAACAGATCGCCGCCGCCCTGCCGGTGGCGGCCAATGCAGCGGCAGCGGCGGGCACAGGGGGGTAAGCACGGTGAGCAAGACGGTGGTCCATGTGCTTCGGCACGGTGAGGTGTACAACCCGGAGGGCATCCTCTACGGCAGACTGCCCGGGTTCCGCCTCAGCGAACTGGGTGTCCAGATGGCCAAGGCCGCAGCGCAGGGGCTCGCCGACCGCGACGTCGTGCATGTGGTGGCCAGCCCGCTGGAGCGGGCCCAGCAGACCGCCGAACCGATCGCCGCCCAGTTCGGACTGCCCGTCGGGGTGGACGAGCGACTCATCGAGAGCGCCAACTGGTTCGAGGGCAAGAAGGTCTCGCCCGGTGACGGTTCCTTCCGGGATCCGCGCAACTGGTGGGTGCTGCGCGACCCGGTCACCCCCTCCTGGGGGGAGGCGTACCGGGCGATCGCCGAGCGGATGTTCGCCGCCCTGCACGCCGCCCGGATCGCCGCCGAGGGCCGGGAGGCCGTCCTGGTCTCCCACCAACTGCCGATCTGGACCCTGCGCCGGCATGTCGAGCGCAAGCGACTGTGGCACGACCCCCGCCGCCGTCAGTGCGGGCTGGCCTCCCTCACCACCTTCCACTTCGACGGTGCGAAGGTCGTCGGCATCGGCTACTCCGAACCGGCCGCGCACCTGGTGGCGATGTCGGCGACCGCCCGGACGGCGAAGGGGGCCTGATGGCGCTGGGCAGGAGGTCGGTGGCCGGTCTGCTGGCCGCCGGCACCGCTGTGGCTCTGCTGGCCGGCTGTGTCTCCGGCGGTGGGGGGAAGCCGGAATGTGACAGCGAGGGCGGCATCGTGCAGTGCGCCCCCGACCAACGCTCCGCCGCTCCCAAGATCAGCGGTGAGCTGCTCAAGGGCGGCAGCTACGACGTGGCCGACCAGCGTGGCCAGGTGGTCGTGGTCAACTTCTGGGGCTCGTGGTGCGCGCCCTGTCGGGCCGAGGCCGAGGACCTGGAAGACACCTACCAGGCGACCAAGGACTCCGGGGTCACCTTCCTCGGCATCAACGTGCAGGACAGCCGGGACAAGGCGATCGCCTTCGAGGAGGGCCGGGTCAGCTACCCGAGCATCTTCGATCCGGGTAGCCGACTGGCCCTGGACATGGACATCCCGCCGAACACCATCCCGGCCACGGTCGTGCTCGACCGGGAGGGCCGGATCGCCACGGTGATCCGGGCGGCCGTCCGGCAGGAGGGCCTGCAACCCATCGTCGAGCGAATCGCCGCGGAGTCACCCGCGCCGTCCGGCCCACGCTGATGGGCGAGACCTTCGGACAACTCGCCGTCTCCGGTCCGCTGCTGCTGGCGATGGGCGCGGCGGCCCTGGCCGGGCTGGTCAGCTTCCTGTCGCCCTGCGTACTGCCGTTGATGCCGGGCTACCTTTCGTACGTCACCGGCCTGGCCGGCGCCGACCTGGAAGGCCGAGGCGCAGGCAAGGGCACCCTGTCGACGCCGGCGGTGGCGCAGGGGTCACCTGCTGACAGCAGCGAGCGCGGTGGCGGCGTCGGCACCGTCGTACGGGATGAACAGCCCAGGGTGCGGGCCGCCGTGAAGGGGCGGGTGCTGGCCGGCACCCTGCTCTTCGTCCTCGGGTTCACTGTCGTCTTCGTCAGCACCGCGATCCTGTTCAGCACCATCGGCCGGGTCTTCTTCGACTACAAGCGTCCGTTGGAGATCGTCATCGGCGCCCTGGTGGTGCTGCTCGGGCTGGGTTACCTCGGGGTGCTGCCCGGTCTCCAGCGGGAACTGCGGATCAACCGGCTGCCCTCCGCCGGTCTGCTCGGTGCCCCCGTACTCGGTGCGGTGTTCGCCTTGACCTGGGTGCCGTGCACCGGGCCGACCCTCGCCGCGGTGCTCGGCATGGCCGCCACCAGCGGGCAGACCGATCGGGCGGTCGTACTCGCTGTGGCGTACTGCCTCGGGTTGGGGATCCCGTTCGTCGTCTTCGGGCTGGGCTTCAACCGGCTGCTCGGGGTGTTCCAGGCGATCCGGCGCAACAGCCGCTGGGTCACCCGCATCGGTGGCGCCCTGCTGATCCTGATCGGGTTGGCGCTGGTCACCGGCGGCTGGACCAACGTGGTGATCTGGTTGCAGACCACCATCGGCGTAGGCGATTTCCAGGTGAGCATCTGATGACCGCTGTGGACGACCGGCCGGCCGACACACCGGCCAGGAAGCCCCGCCGCCCCAACCCCCTGCTGGCCCTGGCGCGCAACTCGTGGCGACAGCTGACCAGCATGCGTACGGCGTTGGTACTGCTCTTCCTGCTCGCGGTCGCCGCCATCCCCGGGTCGGTGCTGCCACAGCGCGGGGTCAACCCGGAGGATGTCCGCGACTTCTTCACCGAGCACCCCGACCTGGCCCCCTGGCTGGATCGGATCGGCGCCTTCGAGGCGTTCAGCTCGGTCTGGTTCTCCGCTATCTACCTGCTGCTGTTCACCTCGCTGATCGGGTGCATCACCCCCCGGTTGGCCGACCACATCCGGGCCCTGCGCGCCCGGCCACCGGCCGTACCGAAGCGGCTCGGCCGGCTGCCGCAGCACACCGTGGTGCCCGCCCCCGAGGGTGGGGTGGCGGCGGTCGCCGAGGTCCTGCGGCGTCGGCGGTGGCGGGTGGTGGTCCGGGGCGACGAGGTCTCCGCCGAGAAGGGCTACCTCAAGGAGACCGGCAACCTGATCTTCCACACCTCCATGGTGGTGGTGCTGCTCGGTGTCGCACTCGGCTCCTGGTACGGCTGGCAGGGCAACCGCCTGCTGGTCGCCGGCGAGGACCGGGTCTTCTGCAACACCCGCCAGCAGTACGCCGAGATCAAGCTCGGTCCGCGGGTCGGCGACGACCTGCCCCGGTTCTGCATGCAGTTGGACGAGTTCGACGCCCGTTTCCTGCCGACCGGTCAGCCCTCGTCGTACCGCGCGAAGGTGACCGTGGACGAGAACGGCGGCGCCCCCCGGACGGCGGAGTTCTCGGTCAACTCGCCGCTGCGCCTGGACGGGGCGAACGTCTACCTGCTGGGGCACGGGTACGCCCCGGTGATCCGCTACACCGACCGGTTCGGTGGCACCCAGACCAGCGCCGTGCCCTTCCTCAGCAACGGTGATGTCGGGATGACCAGCGAAGGGCTGGCCGCCTTCCCGGACGCCAATGTCGATCCGGCCACCGGCGAGCGCGACCCCAATCTCCAGGTGGCCTTCGACGGGCTGTACCTGCCGACCGCCCCGCAGGAGCCTCCGTTCACCCGCTCCGAGCACCCGACCGAGCAGAATCCCCTGCTCGGCCTGGTGGCCTACCGGGGCAACATGGGGCTGGACGCCGGCATCCCCAGCTCGGTGTATCAGCTGGACCAGCGTCAGGTACGCAACGGTCGGCTCACCGAAGTCGGTGCGAAGGAGCTACGGCTCGGGGAGAGTTGGACCCTGGACGACGGCACCACCGTCGAGTTCCTGGGCTCCGAGCCGTACATCGTGATCTCCGTACGCTACGACCCCGGTACGACCTTGCTGCTGGTCAGCTCGATCGGCCTGGTGTTCGGGCTGATGGGGTCGCTGTTCTTTCGGCGTCGGCGGGTCTTCGTTCGGCTGCTGCCGGCGGGTGCGATCGACCCCGCAGATGGATCTCCGACGAACGGTAGTAGTTTGATCGAGGTGGGCGGCCTGCCGCGTACCGAGCATCCCGGGTTCGCCGAGGAGTTCGCCCAACTGGTGGCGGCGATGCGCGGCGACCGACCGGCCGACGAAGTCGACGGCGTACCGGACGCGCGAGAAGGAGCCAAGTGATGTCCGCACTCTCCGACCAGATGGTCTCCATCACCACGATGGTGTACCTGCTGGCGATGATCGGTCACGCGGTCGAGTACGCCCTGGGCAACTCGCGGGCCGTGGCCGCCCCCGCCCGGCAGATGGTCGGTGCGGCGGTAGGTGCCGGTGGTGTGGCCGTGGCCGAGCGGGACACCCCGGTCGTCGATCCCAACGGACCGGCCCAGCGCACCGCCCGTCGGGCCGGCCTGGCCGGTCGGATCGCGATCGGACTGACCGCGCTGGGCGCGTTGTTGCACCTGGTCGGGCTGGTCACCCGCGGTATCGCCGCCGAGCGGATGCCCTGGGGCAACATGTACGAGTTCGTGCTCACGGTCTCGTTCATCGGCGTCGCCGGCTGGCTGGTGGTGCTGTGGAAGGTGCCGTCGCTGCGCCGGCTCGGGCTGTTCCTGACCCTGGTCATGGTGCTGCTGGTGGCCACCGCCGAACTGGTGCTCTACACCCCGATCGTGCCGCTGGTGCCCGCGCTCAACTCGTACTGGTTCGTCGTGCACGTGTCGACGATCGTGTTCGCCTCGGGGCTTTTCCTGCTCGGCGCGGTGCCGGCGGTGACGTACCTGATGCGGGCCGGCTACGAGCGGGGCAAGCGCAGCTTCCCGTACACCCTGGCGAAGCGGTTGCCGGAGGCGGCCAGCCTGGAGCGGCTCACCTTCGTCCTGCACGCCTTCGCGTTCCCGATCTTCACCTTCGCGGTGATCGCCGGAGCGGTCTGGGCCGAGGCGGCCTGGGGTCGGCCGTGGGGCTGGGACCCGAAGGAGACCTGGTCCTTCATCTCCTGGGTGATCTACGCGGGCTACCTGCACGCCCGGGCGACGCCGAGCGTGAAGCGCAACCTGGTCGCCTGGCTGGCCATCCTGGGCTTCGCGACGATGCTGATGAACCTGTTCGGCGTGAACATCTTCTTCACGGGCCTGCACTCGTACGCCGACGTCTAGATCGACGATTGCGCGTGGTCACGCCGGAACCGCGGTAACCAAGCGCACCTGATGCCGCCGTACCGGCGCAACGGTGTCAGTTCTCGCGGGCGGCCCGGCCGGTGGGCAGGTCGAGCGCGGCGGCGATTGCGTCCAGCACCTCCGGCTTGTCCGCACCGGCGCTGCGCAGCAGGTCGACGACCACCATCCGGATGTGGCCGACAACCGTGCTGACCGGCAGGGGCTGCTTGTGCCGGACCAACGGGGTCATCGCCCGGACGGTGTCGAGCGCCACCGCACCCGCCTGCTCGACGTGCCGGTCGGCTCTGTCGCCCGCACCGGCGACGACGGCGGCGAGCACCGCGGCGGCGCAGCCGGCCAGGCGGTTCAGCCCGGCCAGCGCGGCGACGAGCTGCGGTGGCGACGGGTGCGGCAGTCGGGCCAGCACCAACGCCGAGCGCGCCAGCGTACGGGTGTTGCGGACGGCGTAGTCGACGTGGTCGGCGGCGCTCCGGGCGGCATCGACACGGGATCGGTTGCGCCGCTCCCAGACTGCCAGGCGCAGGTTCTCGTCGGCGACCGACACGGCCCGGCGCAGCGCTGCGGTACGCGAGTCCAGTTGCTGAGCCCGCCCGAACGCGGTGACGGCCGCCTGCTTGTCGTGCCGCTGCACCGCCTGACGGATGTCGTCCAGCACCCCGGACAGCTCCGCGAACGTCCGCCGGCCTTCGGTTTCCAGAGGCCCGAGCGGCGACTGCGCGCCGACGACCTGGGTGATCAGCAACGCGATCGAGCCGCCGATCAACGCGTCGTAGAGGCGGGTCGGCTCCAGTTCCCCGCCCGGCGGCACCACGGCGACCAGGAAGAGCGCGGAGGTGGTCAACTGGTTGCGGACCACGCCGGGGGCGCCGGCGGCGATCGTCAGCCCGGCCGAGGCCAGGATGACCACGAAGATGGCGGCGGTGGAGCGGGCGCCGAACACCCAGACGACGACCTCACCGAGGATCACGCCGACGGCGATACCGGCCAGAACCCGCACGGCCTGCCGCAGCCGTACGCCCCGGGCCTGCGACAGGACGATCAGCGCGGCGGCCGGTGCGTAGAACGCCGAGGCGTCGCCGCTGCCGTGCGGGCCGCCGAGCAGGCGACTGGCGACGAACCAGGAGGCGGTCGCGGCCAGCGTCACCTCCACCACGAGAAGCCAACCGCTGCGCAGCCGGCTCCACGAGGTTCGGAACCAGTTCGTGACCCGAGACACGTGCTTCAACGAGGTGGGCGGATGTTTCGTCGCTGCCTGGACCAACCGCCGAACGAGCACCCACCCGGGCGGCCCGACCACTGACCGGCCCGACGACCCGTCAGGCCCGGAGGAAGGGCAGCAGCAGGGCGGTGAGTTCGGCCGGCTGCTCCTCGAAGAGCCAATGGCCGCTGTCCTCGATCACCTCGCCGGTCACCGAGTCGGCGTACTGGCGGACCTGATCGGCCACCTGGCCGCCGAGGCTCGCCTGCGCGCCGATGGCGAGCACCGGCATGGCCAGCTTCGACTTGCGGTACTCGGCGTTGTCGGCGATGTCCTGCCCGAACGCACGGAAACATTCGAAGCTCGCCCGCAGGTGGGCCCCGTCGCGCAGGGGCCGGGCGTACTCCTCGATGTCCGCCGCGTCCAGGCTGCCCTTGCGGATCATCAACGAGTCGGTGAACTGGTCGACCCAGAGCGCCTCGCGGCCGGCGACGAGATTCTCGGGCAACCCGTTGGTCAGGTTGAAGAAGCCGAAGTTCCACACCGCCGGACCGGCGGCCGTCAGTGCCGGGAAGGTGTAGATGCTCTCGTCGGGGATCGGTGCCTCGCTGAGCACCAACCGACTCACCCGGTCCTGGTGGGCTGCGGCGTACGCGTACGCGACCATGGTGCCGATGTCATGGCCGACCAACCGGAGGGCGCGGTCCAAGCCCAGGGTGGTGAGCAGCCCGTGCAGGTCGGCGGCGAGGGTCTTCTTGTCGTAGCCGGCGGGCGGGGCGTCGCTGCCGCCGAAGCCCCGCAGGTCCGGCGCGATCACCTCGAACGACCGCCCTAACTCCGGCAGTACGTGCCGCCACATGTACCAGGACTGCGGATAGCCGTGCAGTAACACCAGCGTGGGCCCGATGCCGCCCCGGACGTAGTTGATGGTGACGTCACCGACCTGCGTCCGCTGCTCGGCGAAGCTCGTTGGAATCCGTCGCTCACCCATCATCACCTTTCTGCCTCGTCCGGGCGATTCGCCCGGTGGTCAGCTCCTCCGGCGTCGACGACTACCCGGCTGGCCCACTCTCATGCCGCCGCTTGTTAATAGGGGACCCCTGCTCTACCGGAGGCGTTAACAAGGGGCCCTTCCTTTCACGTCATAGCAGTGGGGGAGACTTGCTGTCATGGCTGCTCGTGGGTTTCCGTACACCGATCTGAAGGATTTCCTGGTGGCGCTGGAGCGCGCCGGTGAACTGCGCCGGGTCGGCGTGCCGGTGGACCCGACACTGGAGATCAGTGAGGTGGTGACCCGTACGGTCCGGGCCAACGGGCCGGCGCTGCTGTTCGAGCGGCCGACTCGCGGCGAGATGCCGGTGGCGATCAACCTGTTCGGCACCGAGAAGCGGACCGCGATGGCCCTCGGGGTCGAGTCCCTGGACGAGATCGGCAACCGGATCGGGGAGATGCTCAAGCCGGAACTGCCGATGGGCTTCTCCGGCATGATGGGCGGCCTGGGCAAGGTGATGCAGCTCAAGTCGATGCCCCCCAAGAAGGTCAAGACCGCCCCCTGCCAGCAGGTGGTCTACCGGGGCAAGGACGTCGACCTGAACCGGCTACCCGGGCTCCAGGTGTGGCCGGGTGACGGTGGGATCTTCCACAACTTCGGGCTGACCCACACCAAGCACCCGGAGACCGGCAAGCGCAACCTCGGGCTGTACCGGCTCCAGCAGCACAGCCACAACACCCTCGGCATGCACTGGCAGATCCACAAGAACTCCACCGCCCACCACGCCGTCGCCGAGCGGCTCGGCCAGCGGCTGCCGGTGGCCATCGCGATCGGCTGCGACCCGGTGGTCAGCTACTCGTCGAGCGCACCCCTGCCGGCCGACATCGACGAGTACCTGTTCGCCGGGTTCCTGCGCGGCGAGCGGGTGGAGATGGTCGACTGCCTGACGGTGCCGCTGCAGGTGCCGGCGCACGCCCAGGTCGTGCTGGAGGGTTACCTGGAACCCGGGGAGCGTCTGCCGGAGGGGCCCTTCGGCGACCACACCGGCTTCTACACCCCGGTGGAGCCGTTCCCGGTGCTGCACGTCGAGGCGATGACCATGCAGCGCGACCCGGTGTACCACTCGATCGTCACCTCGCAGCCGCCGCAGGAGGACCACGGCCTGGGCAAGGCCACCGAGCGGATCTTCGCCCCGCTGCTGCGGTTCCTCATCCCGGACATCGTCGACTACGATCTGCCGGCCGCCGGGGTCTTCCACAACTGCGCGATCGTGTCGATCCGCAAGCGCTACCCCAAGCACGCGCAGAAGGTGATGAACGCGATCTGGGGCGCACACATGATGTCGCTGACCAAGCTGATCGTGATCGTGGACGAGGACTGCGACGTGCACGACTACAACGAGGTGGCCTTCCGCGCCTTCGGCAATGTCGACTACTCCCGGGACCTGTTGCTCACCGAGGGCCCGGTGGACCATCTGGACCACGCCTCGTACCAGCAGTTCTGGGGTGGCAAGGCCGGCATCGACGCCACCCGCAAACTCCCCAGCGAGGGCTACACCCGGGGCTGGCCCGAGGAGATGACCATGACCCCCGAGGTCGTCTCCCTGGTTGACAAGCGCTGGAAGGAATACGGCATCCAATGACGCCCCCCTCCACCCCACCCACCCCCCGCGACCCCTCTTCCCGTCGCGATCTTGCACTTCCGGTCGCTGATTCGTCTGCTTCGTCCGGCTCTGTCCCGACGGAAAGTGCAAGATCGCGGGGGCGGGTCAAGGCGTTTCTGCGGCTTGTGGCGATTGAGCACTCGGTGTTCGCCCTGCCGTTCGCTTACCTGTCGGCGTTGACCGCGATGTCGGTTAACGGGGGACGGGTGCGGTGGGGGGATCTGGCGCTGATCACTGTGGCCATGGTGGGGGCTCGGACCTTCGCCATGGCGGCCAACCGGATTCTGGATCGGCGGATCGACGCGCGGAATCCGCGTACCGCCAATCGGGAGTTGGTGACCGGGGCGGTGAGCCTGCGGACGGCCTGGATCGGGGCGGGCGTCGCCCTGGTGGTCTTCCTGGCCGCAGCCGCCCTGCTCAACCGGCTCTGCCTGGTGCTGGCCCCACTGGCGGTGGTGCCGCTGATCGTCTACCCGTACGGCAAGCGGTTCACCAACTGGCCGCACGCGATCCTGGGCCTGGCCCAGATGGTCGGCCCGGTCGGCGCCTGGCTGGCGGTCACCGGCACCTTCGCCGGCTCCGGCCCGGCCTGGCTGCTCGGCGCCGCCGTGGGCCTGTGGATCGGTGGCTTCGACCTGATCTACGCCTGCCAGGACGCCGAGGTGGACCGGGAGATCGGGGTGCACAGCGTCCCGGCCCGGTACGGGCTGCGGTTCGCCCTGCACGCCTCCACCGTGTCGCACGTGGTGACATTCGTGCTGTTCGGCTGGTTCGGAGTGCTTGTCGGCTTCGGCTGGCTCTGGTGGATCGGGCTGGCGCTGACCGCGATCGCCTTCGGCTACCAGCATCTGGTGGTCAAGCCGACCGACCTGAGCCGGGTCAACCGGGCATTCTTCACCGCCAACGGTTTCGTCGGCATAGCCCTGTTCCTCTTCGCCCTGCTCGACCTGGTGATCCGCCTGGGTCTGCGTCCCTGACCCCGGCCGGTTCCCTCCCCGTTCGGCGGGGTGCCGGCCCGGCGGCGGTGGCGACCAGGCAGGCTTGGGACATGCGCGAACCATGGGTGGTCGGGGTGTCCGGGGCGTCGGGTACGCCGTACGCGGCTGCGGTCCTTCGCGGACTGCTGGACGCCGGGCAGTCGGTGGACCTGATCGTCTCCCGGGCGGCCCGGTTGACCGTCCTGGACGAGACCGGGCGTCCGTTCCGCGACGCACACTGGGCCGAGGATCTGGCCGCCTGGCTCGGTCGTGATCTCGACGACGCGGACGTGCGGCACTGGCCCGCCGGTGACCTGGCGGCCGGTCCCAGCAGCGGCTCCTATCCGGTACGGGGCATGGCCGTGGTGCCCGCGAGCACGGCGGCCTGTGCCGGTATCGCGATCGGGTTGTCCAAGGACCTGTTGCAGCGCTCCGCCGAGGTCAACCTCAAGGAGCGCCGGCCGGTGGTCGTGGTGCCCCGCGAGACCCCGGTGACCCGCAGCCACCTGGAACACCTGATCGCCCTGCACGATGCCGGGGCGGTGGTGCTGCCCGCCAGCCCCGGTTTCTACGGTGCCGGAGCTGACGCTTCCGCCGCCCAGCTGGTGGATTTCGTGGCCGGCAAGGTGCTCGACGCCCTAGGCGTGCCGCACACCCTGTTCCGCAGGTGGGCCGGAAAGGTGAACGCGGACCGGACCTGACGAGCCGGTCCGCGTTCGCTCCGCACCACTTCAGTACATGCCGGCGTTGGCCGGGCCCGGTCCGGTCGGGGCGGCTGGGCCCGTACTGCGCGGTCTGCCCATCTCATCCGTCTCTTCCAGCATGCCCTCCCCTTCAAGCAGGGCCCGCACCTCGGATTCCCGAAACCGGCGATGCCCTCCTGGAGTCCGGATACTGCCGATCCGGCCCGCCGCCGCCCAGCGCGTCACGGTCTTCGGGTCAACCCGAAACAACGCGGCGACCTCACCCGGTGTCAGCAGGCGATCTCCAGTGTCCACAGCCCCCTCCTCGCGTCGACGAAGCCCCCGGCTGAACACACTGCCCCCGGCCGGTGCGAGCCCAGAGCCGTCATGAGGGACGTATGGCAATTACAGCACCGCCGACCTGACGTGTCCGTCAAACGCGAAAAATGCACTGAGTGGGAAGTTAGTAATGGTACCGGCGCCCCAGCCTCAGGACCTTTGGTATGCGAACTGTAGCGCTAGGTAATTCCCAACGGATGCCGGCGTCCTGGTGCTACCCGGCGACGACTAGGGTCTACAGTCCGTGGACGCCATCGACCTCGCCCTCGTGGATCTGCTGCGCGGCAACGCCCGCCTCTCGTACGCCGAACTCGCCCGCCAGGTCGGGCTCTCCGCGCCCGCAGTGCACGAACGTGTCGGCAAGTTGGAGGCCGGTGGGGTGATCCGCGCCTACCGTGCCGAAGTCGAGCCGGAGACCATCGGGCTGGCCGTGACTGCATTGATCAGCATCGTCGAGGACTCCAACGCGGACACCGACGACGTGCTGGAGGCCTTTCGGGCCATACCCGAGATCGAGTCCTGCTACTTCATGGCCGGTGTCGAGTCCTTCCTGCTCAAGGCTCGGGTGAGCACCATCGCCGAGTTGGAGCAGTTGATCGTGCGGCTGAACCGTACCCCCGGGGTGGCCTCGACCCGTACCAGCATCGCGCTGTCGACCAAGTGGGAGAACCGTCCACAGCCGGTCGGGCCCTCCTCCTGAAGGCCCAGCTCTCAGGCTCGCTTGCTAGGTTCCGAAGGTGACTCAACTCGACCGGTGTGACGAGGCGAGCCGACGGTGGGTGACCGAGGCGATCGCCGCCGTCGAAGCCGACGCGAACCGGTCCGCCGACACCCACCTGCTGCCGTTTCCGCTGCCCCGACAGTGGGGCATCGATCTCTACCTCAAGGACGAGTCGGTCCACCCGACCGGGTCGCTGAAGCATCGCCTGGCCCGTTCGCTGTTCCTCTACGGGCTCTGCAACGGCTGGATCGGCCCGGACACCACAATCGTGGAGGCCTCCTCCGGCTCCACGGCCGTCTCCGAGGCGTACTTCGCCCGGATGCTGGACCTGCCCTTCATCGCGGTGATGCCCGCCTCCACCTCGCCGGAGAAGATCGCCCAGATCGAGTTCCAGGGCGGTCGGTGCCACCTGGTCGAGGACCCGGCGAAGGTGGTCATCGAGGCGCGCTGGCTCGCCGAGGACTCCGGCGGGCACTACATGGACCAGTTCACCTACGCCGAGCGGGCCACCGACTGGCGGGGCAACAACAACATCGCCGAGTCGATCTACGCGCAGTTGGCCCTGGAGCGTCATCCCGTACCCGCCTGGGTGGTGATCGGTGCCGGCACCGGCGGCACCAGCGCGACCATCGGCCGCTACGTCCGCTACCGGCGGCTGCCCACCAAGCTCTGCGTGGTCGACCCGGAGAACTCGGCCTTCTATCCCGCCTGGCAGGCGGCGAACTGGTCGGTGTGCACCGGGCGAGGCTCCCGGATCGAGGGCATCGGCCGACCCACCGTCGAGGCCTCCTTCCTGCCCTCGGTGGTCGACCGGATGGTGCGGGTGCCCGACGCCGCCTCGCTGGCCGCCATGCGCTCCGGCTCGGCGGTGCTGGGCCGCCGGGTGGGGGGCTCGACCGGCACCAACCTGTGGGGGGCCTTCGGGCTCATCGCCGAGATGCTGGCCGCCGGTCGGACCGGCTCGGTGGTCACCCTGATCTGCGACGCGGGTGACCGGTACGCCGACACCTACTACGCCGACGAGTGGGTGGCGGCGCAGGGCCTGGACCTGGCCCCGCACCTGGCCACGATCGAACGTTTCCTGGCCGACGGCAGTTGGCCGACCTGAGGACGCCGAATCACCGATTCCGGTGGGCCAGGCCCGGGTAGTGCAGGACGAAGCCGTCGGGGTCCATGTCGATCTCGGCGCTGAAGCTGCCACTGGCGTACCGGAACCGGCCGCCGCCCAGCGCGGTGTAGACCTGCTCGGCGGGCAACACCGTCAGGCTCGGCACCAGCACCCAGGCCACGCTGATCGGGAAATTGGCGTCAGCGGGCTGATCGGCCAGCCGGAGTCGGCGCACCGGCAAGGTGTTGAACAGCGGCGAGCCGCCCAGATCGACATCCAGGGCATCGGCCAGCCGGTCCGGATCCTCGACCCCGGGCAGCCCGGCCGGGGCATGACCGGTGGCAGCCAGGGCAGCGTCCAGGTCACCCTGCTCGGCGGCGGTCACCCGCCACCGGTCGGTGGCCCGTTCCAGGCGTACGCTTCGCCGCCAGCCCGCTCCCTCGACCTCGACCTCCAGCCGGAGGCTCACCCACTGGGGGTCGGTCAGCAGTTGATAGCGGCAGGTGTACGGGATCGGAGCCGCGGCCACCTGCGTGCCGTGCGCCGCCAGGCCGTGGCTGTCGTCGGCCAGGGCATGTTCGGCCCCGGCGGTGTCGATCCGGGTCCACAGCATCGACTTCGGCACGGTCGGCATGAACCGGACGTTACGCCACCCGGCCCCCGCCCGGCAGCGCCTTGCGCCGAAGGCCTGGTCGTACCCGTAGTGCCCCTCACCCTGGGGTCAGGATCGCGCTCGATACGGGGATCGAGTGGTCAAGGCAGGGCCTCAGACCACTCGATCCCTGATCAAGCGCGGTTTTCTGTCCCCGGCAGGGGACCCAGGTCAGTGGGTAAGCGCCCGGGGGCGCCCGCCCGACCCACGCCAGTCCTCGCGCGGCCGGTCCTGGGGGCCCCGAGCGTCCGAGCGGGGCCGGTCGCCGTATCGGCGTTCGCCACGACCTTGACCGCCGAAGCCGCGCTCGCTGCGGCTCGGGTCGCGGTAGCCGCGCTCACCCCGGCTGTCGGTCCCGGGGCGGCTGTCGCCCTGGCTGTCGGTCCGGCTTTCTGCCCCGTAGCCGCGCTCGCCCCGGCTGTCGGTCCCGTAACGGCGCTCGCCCCGGCTGTCGGCTCCGTAGCCGCGCTCACCTCGGCTGTCGGCTCCGTAGCGGCTGTCGCTCCGGCTGTCGGTGCCGTAGCGGCCGGTGCCGCGGGTGTCGTCGCCGTAGCGGCGCTCGGTGGGCCGGTCACGGTAGCGGCGCTCGGCGGTGGGTCCGTCGCCGAAGCGGCGCTGGCCACCCGGCCGGCTGCTCCGACGCGGGCCCTCCGGCTCCTCGCGTACGGGCACCCCACTCGGCTCCCGTGCGCCGATCAGCTCGGTCAGCGCCGGGTCGCCGGCGCGTACCCGGGTCTCCGCCGGCTGCACCCCGGCCTTCTCCATCATCGCCAGGGTGGTGCGTCGCTGCTTGGGCAGCACCAGAGTGGCCACCGCGCCGGTCTCCCCGGCGCGGGCGGTGCGGCCGGCCCGGTGCAGGTAGTCCTTGGGGTCCTTCGGCGGGTCGACGTGCAGCACCAGGGAGACCCCGTCGACGTGGATGCCCCGGGCCGCCACGTCCGTGGCGACCAGCACGGTGGTCCGTCCCTCACGGAACTCGGCCAGGGTGCGGGTACGCATCCGCTGGGTCTTGCCGCCGTGCAGCCCGCCGGCCCGGACGCCGACCGCCGCGAGTTGGCTGACGAGTCGGTCCACACCGAGCTGGGTGCGGGCGAAGACGATGGTCCGGCCGGCCCGCGCCGCGATCGACGCGGTCACCGGGAACTTGTCGCTCGGCGGAATCAGCAGCATGTGGTGATCCATGGTGGACACCGTGGCGGTGGCCGGGGCGGTCGAGTGGGTGACCGGGTCCGTCATGAAGCGCCGCACCAGCGAGTCCACGTCATTGTCCAGAGTGGCGGAGAAGAGCAGCCGCTGGGCGCGCGCCGGAGTCTTGGACAGCAGTTCGGTGACATCGGGCAGGAAGCCCATGTCGGCCATCTGGTCCGCCTCGTCGAGCACGGTGATCTCGACATCGTCGAGCTGGCAGACACCACGGTCGATCAGGTCGCCGAGCCGACCGGGGGTGGCCACCACGACCTCCACGCCGCGCCGCAGGGCGTCGATCTGGCGGTCGTAGGGCACCCCGCCGACGGCGGTCTTGACGAACACGCCGAGCGCGCGGCCCAGCGGCAGCAGGGCGTCGCTGACCTGCATGGCCAATTCCCGGGTGGGCACCAGGACGAGGGCCCGGGGGCGCAACGGCCGGGCTCGCGGCCCATCGCCGATCCGGGCCAGCAGCGGCAGCCCGAAGGCGAGGGTCTTGCCGGAGCCGGTCTGCCCCCGACCGAGCACGTCCCGCCCGGCGAGGGCGTCGGGCACGGTGGCGCACTGGATCTCGAACGGATGGGTGATGCCCTGTCGGGCGAGCGTCCGGACCAGCGGCTCGGGTAGGCCCAGGGCCTCGAAGCTGATCGCCTCGGCGGAGGCGGCGGGCGAGACGGTGCCGATGTCGGTCGGCTGCGCGGCCGGGTCGGCGTCGGGGGCGGACAGAGGCGTGCCGGAGACAGCAGAGGTGGTCAAGAAATGCCTTTCGAGCGGGGCGCACGTTTGCGATGTCCCGCTGCGGCACTACGCCGTCGGATCTTCAGCAAGAACGCCCAGGGGCGCGCACGGTGGCGCGCACGGTCAGTGATCACCTACAAGTGTACGGCGGCGGACGCACCGACACTCGGGTAGGCATGAGGTAGTGGGCGGATTCACCCGTCGATCCACCGACCGTCGTCACTCCAGCAGGCTGCTGAGGGCATTGTTCGCCACCAGTACGACCAGCACACTGATCGCCACGAGCAGGACCAGGGCGACCGCCATCACGATCAGCACCCGGGTGGTGCTGCTGGAGCGTTCGGTGGCGGTGTCCGCCCAGCCCTGAGCCAGGATGTGCCCGGTCAGCGAGCCCGAGTTCTCCGCCTCTCCGGCCGGGAAGGCGACCGTGGCGGAACTCGTACCGCCGGTGTAATAGGAGCTCAGATCACCGCCACCGGTAAGCGGCGTGGCCGGCGCGACACCGGCCCCCGGGGAGTTGGCTTCCGGCGTGGGAGCCGGTGGGGTGGTACCGGCTGCGGCTGACGATCCGGCGGCTGCCAGCAGACCCGGGCGGGTCGACTGGCGGGGTGCGGCTCCGGACGAACCGGGGGCAGGCTCGTCCCGGCGCCCGGTGGCACCGACCGGTGGTGGCCAGGTCGGCAGGGCGGGGGCCGGTACGACCGGCGGGGCCCCGGCGGGTTCGGTGCCGGTGATACCTCCGGCCCGGTTCGTCGTCACCGGTGCCGTGCCCGGTGCCGTGCCGAACACCCGCCCGGCGGGCGGCGCAGCGGGTCTGGAGGCCGGGGCCATGCCGGTGGCGGGTGGGGGCGGGAAAGGCGGGGCGGGCATCGGGCCCGGCGGAGGCGGTGGTGCCGGCATCGGTGGGCCCGGCATCGGGGTCGGCGGACCCGGCAACGGCGGGGATGGCCTGGGCGCGGGCGGCGGCGCGGGCACCGGCCCCGGCGGATAGGGCACAGGTGGGCCCGGTGCCGGCGGTGCAGGTGCAGGCGCCGGGGGTGCCGGTATGGGTGGTGCCGGTACGGGTGCGGGTGGTGCCGGCGGTCGTGGCGCGGGTTCCGGTTCCGGCGTCGGAGGCGTCGGCGGTTGGGCCGGTTCCGGCGGCTGCGCGGGCTCCGGCGGCTCGGGGCTGACCGGAGTCGACCGGTACACCCCGGCGGCCCTGCTGCCGGCCCCGGCGGCCTGCGCCTCGTCGACGCTCACCCGGCTCATTCCCGGCACCCGTACGCTGGCGCGCACCGACCCCCCTGATCCGGCCGACCCGGTCGCGGCCGGTGCGGCTGTCAGGGCTGTTTCCCTGCCGTCCGACCCGGTCGGCCCGGCGGACCCGGTCGATCCGGCGGACCCGGTCGGCCCGGCGGACCCGGTCGATCCGGCGGACCCGGTCGGCCCGGCGGACCCGGTCGGCCCGGCTGGCCCGTGCGACCCGGTGGGCCCCTGCGGTCCGGTCGGGCGGGGAACACCCGCTCGTCCCACGGCAGGCTGGCTGGCCGGGGTGGCCGAACCGATCGCGGCCTTCGGCGTGCCCGGGACGGGCTCGGTGCGCAGGGCGGGAGTCGATCCAGGGTCGGCCGTCGCCGGAACCTCGTGCTCGGTCATCCTCGCCTCCGCGCCACGCTTGCACCCGGATCCTCAACGCGACCGGGCGTGCCCTGAGTGACACCGTGCCACATTCCGGCGGTACGGCACAGCCGGAGTGCCCACAGTGTTCCGAGTGCGGCCGTATGGTGCCGGCCGGGTGGTCTGTTCAGTCAGGCGCGGCTCGACCGCCCTCAGCGGCCACCGGCCGCCGAGGGGGTGGTGGCCGCCGAGGGGGTGGCCGAAGCGCTCTCCCGGGGTGCGAGGCTGCTCGCCGCCGTGGTCGGGCTGTTGTCGCTCTCGTCGTTCTCGGGCGGAGCCGTCGCAGTCCGGGTCGGGCTCGGCGTCGTGGTGCCCGGTGGGGTGACCGACGGCGGCGGGGTCTCCGAGGGGGTGGGTGCCGGGGTCGGCGAGGGCGTCGTCGGCGTTGGCGTCGGCTTCGGAGTGGTCGGGTCAGGCTTCGGGGTGGTGGGGTTCGGCGCCGGGGTGGTCGGGTCCGGCTTCGGGGGAGTCGGAGTCGGCTTCGGAGGGGTCGGAGTCGGCTTCGGGGCCGGCGGGGTGGGGGTGACCGCCGGAGCGGGCACCGCGCCGACCACCCGGGTAGCGGCGTACAGGCGGGACCAGCGCACCGTGGAGATCTTCACCACGTCACCGCTGGTCGGTGCGTGGATCATCTTGCCGTTGCCGACGTACATCCCCATGTGGTGGATGGTTCGCCAACTGCTGCCGCTGGCGAAGAAGACCAGGTCGCCGGGGAGCAGGGCGGACCGGGAGACCGTCCGGGACCTGGTCGCGTAGTACTGGTCCCGGGCGACCCGGGGCAGCTTGTAGTAGCCCGCCGACCGGTACGCCGACCAGACCAGCCCGGAGCAGTCGAAGGAGTTCGGACCGGTGGCCCCCCAGACGTACGGGTCACCCAGTTGCCGCCGCGCGTACGCCAGGGCCGCCAGGGCGGTGGGGTGCGCGACCAGCCCGTCCGCGGACTGGGTGGGGTAGTCGGCACCCAGTTGCTGCTCGGCGCGTTCCTGCTGGCGGGCCAGCTCGACCAGCTGGGTGGCGTTCTGCTCGCGCAGCTTGACCAGCTTGGCCTCTTCGTCGCGCAGCGCCTTCTGGGTGGCGGTGTGCTGGTCCCGGACCCCGTTCAGTCGGGACTCGGCCGCGGTGTGTGCCTGGGTGGCCACCCTTTCGTCGGCCTGGGCGCGGGCCAGCTCACCGGCTGCCGGGGCGGTGTCGTGCTCCGCCCGTTCGCCGAGGTTGGCGCGCCGGAGCAGGTCCAGATCGAGCAGGTCGGCGGCGAAGTCGGCGGGCGGCAGGGCCGCGTGCAGCTTGATCGCCTGGGCGGCGGCCTGGTCGGCGCGCTGCTGGGCCTGTTGCAGCGCGGCCGTGGCGAACTCCAGATCACGCGCGGCCGTGGCCAGTTGGGTCTCGGCCTCGGTGAGCTGCTGTTGCAGGTCCAGGAGTTGGGTGCCCAGCTCGCCGATCCGAGCCTCGGCGGCGTTGATCTGTTGCTCGAGGGCGCTGCCGCCGGGCGAGATGGTCGTGGGAATCACACCGGGGGTGGTGGTCGCCGGGGCACCGCCGGGCAGGTGCAGCGGGCCGGTGAGCACCGGACGGGAACCGGTGTCGGGCACGGTCACCGGTACCCCTGGCTCGGCGTACGCCGGTGCCGAGAGGACCGCGGTGGCGACGGCGCTGAGCAGCGCGGACCAGAGCATTGGCCGGAGCACCGGCGAGACCACCGGATGTCGTCGCTGCCGTCGTCGCCCGTGCTCGCTGCCGACCATTGTGCTCCTCGTCCGGTGGTGCTGCTCCGCGTCGTGGTGGGAACGCGGTGGGGCGGGGACGGTACCAGGGTGTGTCGTCCCCCACCCTGTCTTACCTCACCGGCACCACAGTGTCGATGTCTGGACGGGTCACAGAAGGCTGAGAGTCCGGTTTGCCGGGGATGGTCCGGCGGAGGGCACTGTGAGCTGCCCCGGTGTCCGACGTAGGCTCTGAGATCGTGGCCAGGCACGGTCGCGACCGCAGTGGGAGGGACGGGCTTTCGATGGACGCCGGACTCAAGCGTGAGCTCGAAGCGAAGGTGTACGCGGGGGAGCGGCTGACCCGGGAGGACGGCATCGCCCTCTACGCCAGCGACGATCTGACCTGGCTGGGCCGGCTGGCCCACCACAAGCGCACCGAACTCAACGGTGACCGGGTCATGTTCAATGTCAACCGGCACCTCAACCTGACCAACGTGTGCAGCGCGAGCTGCGCGTACTGCTCGTTCCAGCGCAAGCCGGGCGAGAAGGACGCGTACACGATGCGCATCGACGAGGCGGTCCGCAAGGCCAAGGAGATGGAGGACGAGCAGCTCACCGAGTTGCACATCGTCAACGGCCTGCACCCGACCCTGCCCTGGCGCTACTACCCCAAGGTGCTGCGTGAGCTGAAGGCGGCGCTGCCGAAGGTCAACCTCAAGGCCTTCACCGCCACCGAGGTGCAGTGGTTCGAGAAGATCAGCGGCCTCAGCGCCGACGAGATCCTGGACGAGCTGATGGACGCCGGCCTGGAGTCGCTGACCGGCGGTGGCGCGGAGATCTTCGACTGGGAGATCCGGCAGCACATCGTCGACCACGCCTGCCACTGGGAGGACTGGTCCCGGATTCACCGGCTGGCCCACAGCAAGGGCATGAAGACCCCCTCGACGATGCTCTACGGCCACATCGAGGAGCCTCGGCACCGGGTCGACCACGTGCTGCGGCTGCGCGAGTTGCAGGACGAGACCGGGGGCTTCCAGGTCTTCATCCCGCTGCGCTACCAGCACGACTTCGTGGACTCGGCGGACGGCAAGATCCGTAACCGGATCCAGGCCCGTACCACGATGGCCTCACCGGCCGAGTCGCTGAAGACCTTCGCGGTCTCCCGGCTGCTGTTCGACAACGTCCCCCACGTCAAGTGCTTCTGGGTGATGCACGGGCTCTCGGTGGCCCAGCTGTCGCTCAACTTCGGGGTGGACGACCTGGACGGCTCCGTCGTGGAATACAAGATCACCCACGACGCGGACTCGTACGGCACGCCGAACACCATGCACCGCGACGACCTGCTGCACCTGATCTGGGACGCCGGCTTCCGCCCGATGGAGCGCAACACCCGCTACGAGGTGGTGCGCGAGTACGACCCCGCGCCGAGCCTGGCGCAGCGTCGCGCCGAGCCGCAGCAGGTCTGGGCCTAAGGACCTCAGCCCTCGGACGCGCTGGCCGCCGTGGTGCTGGCCAGCGCGAAGAGGGCCGAGCGGCCTCGCGTACCCTCGTCCGGGAGATGAGCGAGCAACAGAACAGCTTTCCGCGGCGCGACGCCGAGGGACGCATTCAGACCCTGGGTGACCTGCTCGGCGTGGCGCTGGCCGGTGCGGTCATCGGGATGCTGGTGCTGGTGCTCTTCGACGCAGCCTTCGCCTGGTTCGGTGCCGGTGACTTCGGCCAGGCCAACGGCTGGCTAGCGGTGATCCTGCCCGCCTGGCTGTTCTGGGAGGACTTCCGGGCTTGGGAGTTCGGTGCCCCCCGGGTGGTGGCCGCGCTGGTGGCCGTCGCGGTGGCGGTGGTGTCCGGGCTGCTGGTGGCCGGGATCGCGACCGGTCTGCCGCCGCTGGCCTCCGGTGGGTTGGCCGCAGCGACCTTCACAGTGGTGTACGCGCTGGTCTGGTTCCCGGGCGTGCGCTGGCTGGTCAACCGGACGAGCTGACCTCGGGTACCCGGACCGGGCGCACCGCCCGGTCGGGAACACACATGGCGACGTGAACGAGCGGAGTGGATCAACGTGAGTGCGGCGGTCAAGTACACACTCGGCCGGGTCGGCCTGTTCGCGGCCGTGGTGGCGGCCCTCTGGCCGGTCAACATCGACATCTTCCTGAAGCTGATCGTGGCGTTGCTGTTCTCCGCCGCCCTGTCGTTCTTCCTGCTCAAGGGCTGGCGGGACGAGATGGCCGAGGAGATGGCCGTCGCCGCCGAGCGGCGCCGTACGGAGAAGGAGCAGTTGCGCTCCGCCCTGGCCGGCGACGACAAGGCCGACACCGACGGCGATGCCCCCTCCGCCGAGCAGCCGGGCGGCTCCGATTCCCGGCCCGGCCCCTCAGCCTGAGCCGGGCGCCCGACTCCCTCGCCGCTACATGCTGCCGACGTAGGGATCAGGTTGGGATGGAGTAAACAGCGAGCGATATTGATATGACCATGTGACCGGTGGTGGGCTGGCCGCTACCGAGCGGGAAAACCCCGCGCCTCCAGGAGGTTGTCCATGGCCTTCCGATCCATCCCTGTCCGCCGGGCACTGGCGCTGATCATGGCTGCTGGTCTCGGGCTACTCGCCCTCTCCGCACCACCGGTCTCCGCCCGCCCCGCACCGGATCGGGACGAGCAGCCGGCTGCCGCCCCCTACCGGGTGCTGGGTCCGAGGACGGTGGCCGACCGCACCGCGGTCGCCCGTACCGGCGCCTCGATCGACTACTCCGAACACGGGGTGCTGCACATCTCGGCCACCCGCGCGGAGGCCGCCGCCATCACCCGGCTCGGCTTCCAGTTGGAGCCGATCGCCGCGGCGCCGACCGACCGGGGTCACGACCACGGGGACATCGGCGTCACGGCCTTCCCGCCGGCCGACGCGAACTACCACGACTACGCCGAGATGGTCGCCGTGGTCAACAAGGTCGTCGCGGACCACCCGGCGATCGCCCGCAAGATCAGCATCGGCACCTCGTACGAGGGCCGGGACCTGGTGGCGATCAAGATCTCCGACAATGTCGCCACGGACGAGAACGAGCCGGAGATCCTGTTCAACTCACAGCAGCACGCCCGTGAGCACCTGACCGTCGAGATGGCCATCTACCTGATGAACCTCTTCACGGACAGCTACGGATCGGACTCCCGGATCACCAACCTGGTCAACAACCGGGAGATCTGGATCGTGCCGTCGGTCAACCCGGACGGCAGCGAGTACGACATCGCCACCGGCTCCTACCGGTCGTGGCGCAAGAACCGCCAACCCAACAGCGGATCGTCGAACGTCGGCACGGACCTCAACCGCAACTGGAGCTACAACTGGGGCTGCTGCGGCGGTTCCTCCGGCTCGACCTCCTCGGAAACCTACCGGGGCCCCTCGGCCTTCTCCGCCCCGGAGACCCAGGCCCTGCGCAACTTCGTCAACAGCCGGGTGGTCGGTGGAGTCCAGCAGATCAAGGCCAACATCGACTTCCACACCTACTCCGAGCTGGTGCTCTGGCCGTACGGCTACACCTACAACGACACCGCCACCGGGATGAACGCCGACCAGTACAACACCTTCGCCACCATCGGTCGGCAGATGGCCGCGACCAACAACTTCACCCCGCAGCAGTCCAGTGACCTGTACATCACCGACGGCAGCAGCATCGACTGGATGTGGGCGGTGCACGGCATCTGGGCGTACACCTTCGAGCTGTACCCGCGCTCGGCCTCCGGCGGCGGCTTCTACCCGCCCGACGAGGTGATCCCGCAGCAGACCTCGCGTAACCGTGAGGCGGTGCTCCTCCTCGCCGAGTACGCCGACTGCCCGTACCGGGCGATCAACAAGCAGGCCCAGTACTGCGGCGGTGGCAGCGGCGGTACGACGGTCTGGTCGGACACCTTCGAGACCAACACCGGCTGGACGATCAACCCCAACGGTACGGACACCGCGACCTCGGGCCAGTGGGAGCGGGGTGCCGCCCAGGCCACCAACTCCAGCGGCGCCAAGCAGCTGACCCCGTACGCCGGCAGCAACGACCTGGTGACCGGCCGGCTGGCCGGTTCCGGTGCGGGTGACTACGACCTGGACGGCGGCGTGACCAGCGCCCGCTCCCCGGCGATCTCCCTGCCGTCCAGCGGCACCCTGACCCTGTCGTTGGCCTGGTACCTGGCCCACGGCTCGAACTCCTCCTCGGCCGACTACTTCCGGGTCAGCGTGGTGCACAACGGCGGCACCACTACCCTGCTCAGCCAGGCCGGGGCGGCCAGCAACCGCAACGGTGCCTGGACCACCTCCAACCTCAACCTCACCCCGTACGCAGGTCAGTCGATCCGGATTCTGGTGGAGGCTGCGGACGCCTCCACGGCCAGCCTGGTCGAGGCGGCTGTGGACAACGTCACCATCACCGCCTCCTGATCCGACGGGGCCCCGGCACCCCCCCCTCGCACGGGGCCCCGTCTCCAGGAACCGGTCATTGACGACGAACATGGATCGGCCCGGTGCTGCCAGCGCCGGGCCGATCGGCGTGGTCACCCCGGTGCGGCGGGGTGCCGGCGGGGTGTGCGCTACGGTTCTACCGACCCGCCACAGCGAAGCCGGTGTGAAACCGGCGCTGTCCCGCAACTGTGATGCCCCCTTCGGTGGGGGACGAGCCAGGTCGCCTGTGGCGCGGGTCGCGAACCGCGCTCTCGAGGAAGGGCGCCTCGCCCACGGGTGCCCTCGGCTCCCTGTCGGCGAAGCACCGATCTCCTCGACCGACAGGAGGACCGATGTCCAGACGTACCCCCCGGCTGCTCGCCGCCACCCTGGCGCTGGCCGCGCTGACCCTCGGTGCCTGCGCCGAGAAGACCACCGAGACCCCGGCCGCCGGTGGCAGCCCGACCAGCGGTGCCTTTCCGGTCACCGTAGGGACGCTGACCCTGGAGCAGCGCCCTGAGAAGATCGTCTCGCTGGCGCCGACGGCCACGGAGATGCTCTTCGCAGTCGGTGCCGGCCCGCAGGTCGTCGCCGTCGACGACCAGTCCAACTACCCGCCCGAGGCGCCGAAGTCGGACCTGTCCGGCTACCAGCCCAACGCCGAGGCGATCGCCGCCAAGAACCCCGACCTGGTGGTGATCAGCGACGACCGCAACAAGATCGTCGACCAGTTGGCCGTCCTGAAGATCCCGGTCTACCAGACCCCGGCGGCGCAGACCATCGACGACACGTACCGGCAGCTCACCGAGCTCGGCACTCTCACCGGCAACGCCGACACCGGGGCGGAGCTGGTGCGACGGATGAAGGACGACATCGAAAAACTCGTCGCCCAGGTGCCGGACCGGATCCAGGCGCCCACCTACTTCCACGAGCTGGGGCCGGAGCTGTACACCGCCACCAGCAAGACCTTCATCGGCTCGATCTACGCCCTGGCCGGTCTGGAGAACATCGCCGACCCCTCCGACGCCGACGGCAAGAGCGGCGGGTACCCGCAGCTCTCCCAGGAGGTGATCGTGGCGGCCAACCCGGACTTCGTCTTCCTCTCCGACGTCACCTGCTGCCAGCAGAGTGCCGCGACGGTCAAGGCGCGCAGCGGCTGGGCCGACATCAACGCCGTACGCAACGACCAGATCGTGGAACTCGACGACGACATCGCCTCCCGCTGGGGCCCGCGGGTGGTGGACCTGCTCCGCACCATCGTGGACGCCACCACCAAGGCCGCCGAGTGACGAACGGCCGGCGTTGACAAAGGCCCTTCCCATGCGCCGGACGTCAAGCAGGGGCCCTTCCATCCAAGCCGGATCCCGGCCGGCGGGCCTGCGGAAACGCTGGCTCGCCGCCGGTATCGGCGCGGTGCTGGTCGCCCTGTTGGCCGGGGTCTCCCTCGGCCCGGTCAGCCTGCCCCCGGGCAGCGTCGCCCTCGAACTGCTCAACCTGCTGCCCGGGGTGCAGTTCGACAGTGGACTGACCGAGCGGGAAGTCGCCATCATCACCGAGCTGCGGCTGCCCCGGGTGGTGCTGGGGCTGCTGGTCGGCGGGCTGCTGGCCCTGGCCGGCGGGGCCTACCAGGGGGTGTTCCGCAACCCGTTGGCCGACCCGTACCTGCTCGGGGTGGCCGCGGGGGCCGGGCTGGCGGTCACCCTGGTGCTGACCGTCGGTGGGGTCGGTGCGGGCGGGGCGCTGAGCGGGCTGCCGGTGACCATCCCCCTGGCCGCCTTCGTCGGCTCGCTCGGTGCGGTGATGATGACCTATCTGCTCGGTGCGGCCGGCGGGCGCAGCCGCTCCCCGGCCGTGCTGATCCTGGCCGGGGTGGCCGTCTCCGCGTTCCTGTCCGCCGGGCAGACCTACCTGCTGCAACGGGACGCGGAGAGCATCCAGTCCGTCTACTCGTGGCTGCTGGGGCGGCTGGCCACCGCGGGTTGGCAGGACGTCCGGCTGGTGCTGCCGTACTTCCTGATCACCAGTGTGATCGTCCTGCTGCACCGGCGGGAACTGGACGTGCTCTCGGTCGGTGACGACGAGGCGGCCAGTCTCGGCCTGCATCCGCAACGGTCGCGGTACCTGCTGATCGCCGCCGCCTCGCTGGGCACCGCCGCCGCGGTCTCCGCCTCCGGTCTGATCGGCTTCGTCGGCATCATCGTGCCGCACACCGTACGGATGCTGGCCGGTTCCAGCTACCGGGTCATCCTTCCGCTGTCCCTGCTGTTCGGCGGGGCCTTCCTGGCCCTGACCGACGTGGTGGCCCGGACCGCCGCCGCGCCGCAGGAGATCCCGATCGGGGTGGTCACCGCCCTGCTCGGCGGGCCGTTCTTCGTCCTCGTGCTGCGTACCGCCCGGAGGGTGCTGACATGACCCCGCCGGACCCGCCTGCCGTCGAGCTGCGTGATCTTCAGGTCAAGCTGGACGGGGTGCCTATCCTCACCGGCGTCGACCTGACCGTGCGTTCGGGCGAGTGGGTGACCGTGATCGGCCCGAACGGGGCCGGCAAGTCCACCCTGCTGCGCGCCGTCGGGGGCCTGCTGCCGGTGCCGCACCCGGTCCGCCTGTTCGGTACCCCCCTGGGGGATCTGCGTCGCCGGGATCGGGCCCGGGTGGTGGCCACGGTGGCCCAGTCCCCGGTCGTACCGCCCGGGATGGCGGTGCTCGACTACGTGCTGCTCGGCCGCAACCCGTACATCCCGCCGTTGGGCCGGGAGTCCGCGACCGACCTGGCGGTCGTGCGGGGGGTGTTGGAGCGGCTGGATCTGGCCGGCTTCCGGGACCGGGAGTTGGCCACCCTCTCCGGCGGGGAACGCCAACGGGTCTTTCTGGCGCGGGCGTTGGCCCAGGGCGCCACCCTGCTGCTGCTCGACGAGCCGACCAGCGCCCTGGACATCGGCCACCAGCAGGAGGTGCTGGAACTCGTCGACCAGTTGCGCCGTACCGAGGGGCTGACCGTGCTGGCCACCATGCACGACCTGTCGATCGCCGGCGAGTACGCCGACCGCATGGTGCTCCTGGCCGACGGCCGGATCGCCGCCACCGGCACCCCCGCCCAGGTCCTGACCGAAGACCTGCTCTCCCACCACTACCGCGCCCACGTCAAGGTCATCCCCGGCCCGCACGGCCCCCTCGTCCTCCCCACCCGCCCCCCTTCCACGCGATCTTGCACTTAGTGTCCCCGCATTAGGTACATAACGTGCATAACGGCGACCGAAAGTGCAAGATCGGCGGAGGTCAGGAGGGCGGGGTCAGGGCGATGAGGGAGAAGAGGGCGCCGTCGGGGTCGCGTAGGGCGGTGACGCGGCCTGCGGGGATGTCGCGGGGTGGGACGAGGATGGTGCCGCCGAGTTCAGCGGCGCGGGCGGCCGTGGCGTCGGCGTCGGCGACCGAGAAGTAGAGGGTCCAGTAGGCGGGGGAGTCGGGGGCGAAGGCCTCGTCGCGCGGGGGCATCATGCCGGCCACCATCCGATCGCCGAGCCGCCACCCGGTGTAGGCGACCTGCCCCATCGGCTCCTCCTCGGGCTGCCACCCGAAGACCAGCTCGTAGAAGACCCGGGCACCCTCGGGATCGGGGGTGACCAGCTCGGTCCAGCACATCGCCCCGGGCACGTCGAAGACCTCGGCCCCGGAGAAGGTCATCGGCTGCCAGACGCTGAAGGCGGCCCCGGCCGGGTCACTGAAGACCGCCATCCGCCCTCGGTCGAAGACCTCGAACGGCGGTACGACCACCTGCCCGCCCGCTCGCTCCACCCGCCCGGTGACCAGGTCGGCGTCGTCCGTGGCGACATAGGTGGACCAGATCGGCACCTGGTCCGGTACGGCCGGTGGCCCCACCCCGGCGACGGCCCGGCCGCCGAGCTGGAAGATCGTGTACCCGCCCGCCTCCGGCGCGGGCTCCACCTGGCCGGTCCACCCGAACAGCTCCGGGTAGAACTCCCGGGCCCGGTCCAGTCCTGGCGTGGCCAGGTCGGCCCAGCACGGTGTGCCCGACGGGACGCTGGCCACGGCCACCCCTCTCCAACCCGCAGTGGCCGCCGCCCGACCACCCCTCCTCGGGCATCGTGGCACCGCCGACGGCGGATCCGGGCCGGAAACCGAGAGAAGGTCAGCTGAACCGGCGACCCTCGTCCCGCCGGTAGGCCCAGCCGGCCAGGGTGGCCAGCAGCACCACCCACACCCCGAGCATGACCAGCGAGAGCAGGTTGACCGAGTAGTCCCCGACCGCCGCCCACATCAGCTCCACCGCACCCCGGGTGGGCAGAAAGGGTGCGATCGCCTCGATGAAGCCGGGCGCCTGGCCCGGTGCGGAGAGCAGGCCACCACCGAAGGCGAGCGGGAAGAAGACCAGCTGCGCCACCACGATCGCCGCCTTGCTGGGCAGCGCGTACCCGATGGTCAACCCCATCAGGGTGAACGGCACCGAGACCACGGCCACGGTCGCCAGGGCCAGCAGAAAGGCCCCCGGAGTGATCCGGGCCTGGGTCAGGGTCGCGGCGATCACCACCACGGGGACCAGGGAGAGGTAGGTGAGGAGCATCCCGGCCAGGATCCGCCCGGCGAAGCGCGGGGCCGACCCGGCCGGCAAAGTCCGGGTGTACGGATTCCAGGGCTGGTCGCGGTCCTCGGCGACACCCACGCCGTACTGGAAGATGTTGGAGCTCATCACCGAGAAGGTGACCATCGCGGCGGTGGCGTAGGTGGCGCCCACCGGATCCTTGCCGGCGAAGGGCACCACGAAGAAGAGCATCGCGGCGGCCGGAAAGAAGGTGCTGCCGAAGATCGCGACCGGGATACGGACGGTCTCCAGCAGTTGGTAACGCGCGTGTACCAGGGCAAGTTGCACGTCGAGATCCCCTCAGGTGGCCACTGGTGCGGCGTCGGTGGCGGTGATGGCCAGGAACGCCTCCTCCAGCGAGGTCGGGCGTACCTCCAGATTCCGGAACTCGACTCCGCTGGCGACCAGGTCCCGCACCAACTGGTCGGCGTCGCCGGTGAGCAGGTGGGTGCGGCCGTCGACGTGCTCGGTGCGTACCACCCCTGGCAGCGGCGGAAGCGTGTCGACGGTCAGGCTCACCCGGCGTACCCCGACCACGGCCCGGACCGCCTCGACGGTGTCGTCGGCGAGCACCCGACCCTGACCGATCACCACCACCCGGCGGGCCAGGGCCTCCACCTCCTCCAGGTAGTGGCTGCTCAGCAGGACGGTGCCACCTTCGGCGTGGAAGGCCCGGATGGCCTCCCAGAGGGTGTGTCGGGCCTCCACGTCCAGCCCGGTCGTCGGCTCGTCGAGCACCACCAACCGAGGGCGGCCGAGAAAGGCCAGCGCCACCGCCAGTCGGCGTTTCTGCCCACCGGAGAGCCCGCCGCACTGCCGCCGAACCAACTCGGCCAGGCCGAACCGGTCGAGCAACTCACCTTGGGGCACCGGGTCCGGGTAGTGGGCGGAGACGAAGTCGACCACCTCGCCGACCCGCAGGGTGCCGGGCAGCCCGGTCTCCTGCGGGGTGACCCCGATCTGCCGCCGGCTGGCCGGGTCACGCGGATCGCCGCCGTTGAGTTCCACCCGACCCGAGGTGGGCTTCCGCAGCCCGACCAGCAGGCTGATCAGGGTGCTCTTGCCGGCACCGTTGGGCCCCAGCAGGCCGACCAGTTCACCCGCCCGTACCTCAAGGTCGACCCGGTCCAGGGCGAGCACCTCGCCGTAGCGGCGGCTGACCTGTTCGGCGCGGGCGAGGATGTCTCTTTCCACGCGCTTGATCATTCTCGGTTCACCAGGTGGTGGCAATACGCCGGTCAGCCCAAGGGCGCGGGCAGTGGCGCGCTGTGCAGCACCGACATCCGGGAGACCGCCCGGGTGAGCACCACGTAGAGCCGGTGCAGCCCGCGAGGCTCGGCCGCGACGATGGCGGCCGGCTCGACGACGATTACGTGGTCGTACTCCAGGCCCTTGACCGCGGTGGCGGGAAGAACCGTGACGCGCGGGCCGCCGCCCGGGTCGGTGGCGGTCGCGGTCTCGATCCCGGCCGCCGCCAGCGCCGCGCCCAATCGGTCCACCGCCTCGTCGGCGGCGATCACCGCGATCGACCCCTCGTGGGCCAGCGCCGCCCCCACCTCGGCCACCGTCGCCCCCAGAAGACCGGTCACGGTACGCACGGTCAGCACCCCGTCGCGGCGCAACGACTCGGCCGGCGGTACGTCCACGGCGAGCGAGGGCAGCAACCGGTTGGCGAAGGCGAGCACGTCGGCCGGTACCCGGAAACCGACGGTCAACGGCACCACTGTCGCGTCCGGCTTACCGAGGTGGCCCAGGGTCACCCGCCAGTCGGTGGCGGCCCACGGCGCGGTGGCCTGGGCCAGGTCGCCGAGCAGGGTCAGCGAACCGTGCTCGCTGCGTCGGGCGAGCACCCGGCACTGCATGGCCGAAAGGTCCTGCGCCTCGTCGACCACCACATGCCCGTAGCTGCCCGGCCGCTCGATCAGCCCGGCCGCCTCGTCGATCAACACCGCGTCGGCGGCGCTCCACCGGGTGGCCTTCGGGGTACGCCCCAGCTTCGTACCGCCGCCGCCTGCTCGCTCCCTTGCCTCGCCGGTGCTCCGGGGCGTTGCGGTGCTGTCCTGGCCGGTCAGCAGGGCCTGCTCGGCGGGGGTGAGCAGGCCGTCGGCCGCCGCAGCCAGCCGGGCGGGGTCGGCGAGCAGCGCGTGCACCAGCCCGTCCGGGGTCAGCGCCGGCCAGACCGTGTCCAGGAAGGCCGTCACCGGCTTCGACCGGCCCATCCGGCGCAGCCACGCCTCGCTCGGCGACTCCGCCCGCCGGGCCTCCGCCTGCCGTTGCAGCAGCCCGACCACCCGGGCACGGACCCGTTCCCGGCCGAGGGCGTACGGCAACCGCTCGGCCCGGGTCTCCTGGACCAGCCGGTACAGCGGCTCCAGCCCGATCCGCCAGCGGAAGGAGCCGTCGGAGACGACGATCGGCTCGGTCGGCTCACCGAGGTACGTGTCGACCGCCCGACGCAGCACCTCGGCCATCCGGGCGTCGTGCTTGATCATTGCAACCGTCGGCGGGTCCACCGCCCGCACCACCACCCGGTCGACCAGGTCTTCGACGGTCGCCTGCTCGACCTCCACCTCGCCGAGGGCCGGCAGCACCGCCGCGATGTACGCCAGGAAGGCCCGGTTCGGGCCCACGACCAGCACCTTCGACCGGCGCAGCCGCTCCCGGTGCAGATAGAGCAGGTACGCGGCCCGGTGCAACCCGACCGCGGTCTTCCCGGTGCCCGGGGCACCCTGGACGCAGATCGACTCGGCCAGGTCGGCGCGGACCAACTCGTCCTGCTCGGGCTGGATGGTGGCGACGATGTCCCGCATCGGCCCCACCCGGGGCCGCTCGATCTCGGCGGTCAGGATCCGGCTGGCGGTGCCGAGTTCCTCGCCTCGATCCAGGTGCTCGTCCTCGAAGCTGGTCAGCATCCCGTTGTCGAACCCGAACCGACGCCGTACCGCCAGCCCCTGCGGGTCGCGGGCGCTGGCCTGGTAGAACGCCCGGGACACCGGTGCCCGCCAGTCCAGCACCAGCGGTTCGCCCTGCTCGTCGGTGACATGCCGGCGCCCTACGTGGTAGCGCCGCCCGGCGTGCTCGGCGGGGTTGTTGTGCCCAGCTTGACGGGTGTGCCCGGCGGGGGCGGCTTGGTCGGCGGGGGCGGCGCCGAAGTCGAGTCGGCCGAAGAACAGCGGCGTGCGTGGGTCGTCGGCCAGTTCCGCCACCCGACGGGAAAGGTGGCGTCCCAGCTGCTCGGCGGTGTACCTGTCGCCGGCGACCTTGTCGCCGGTGGCGAAGAGCGCCTCGGCGCGTTCCCGCATCCGGCGTAACGCCGTGCGGGAGATGTCCAGGTGTTCGCGTTCGGCCTTGAGATCGGCGTCGAGGTCGGATGCAGGCACGATGCGATTCCTCACGGAGATTCCGGTTGCTCGCGTTTCCGGGGCGGATGGCCGGCGCCCGGCGCGGGGACGTCCGCTGCGGTGCGTGCTCACCGCGGCCGTCAGGCGAACGAAAATCCTACTCCGGCCAGCAACGCCGGCAATCGAATTCTCATCCTGTTCGGGGATCATGAGGGCATGACGGAGGCCCACCCCGAGCCGCCCCGGGTGACGATCAGCGACCCGCAGACGCTGCGTGCGCTCGCCCACCCGGCCCGGCTCGCGATCATGGAACATCTCGCGACGACCGAGGGCGCGGTGACCGCCACCGAATGTGCCGAGGTGGCGGGGTTGTCCCCGAGCGCGACCAGCTACCACCTCCGGGCGCTGGCCCGGTTCGGTCTGGTGGAGGCGGCGCCGAGCCGGGGGGATGCCCGGGAACGGTTGTGGCGCAGCACGGTCCACTCCTGGACGATCGACGCCGGCCGGGCTGCCGACCCGTCTACGCGCGAGGCCGAGCAGAGTCTTGTCGAGGCCTTCCTGGCGCGGGAACTGGAGCGCAGCCGCGACTGGCTGCGCCGGGCGCCCGACGAGTCGGAGGAGTGGTATCGAAATTCGATGCTCAGCGAGTCGTTGCTACTGCTCACGGCCGAGGAGTTGGCCGAGGTGAACCGCGCGGTGACGGAGGTGCTGCGGCCGTACCGCAAGCGGGGCCGGACCGATCCGCCGCCCGGCGCCCGCCGGGTGGCGATCCAGTACAAGGCGCTGCCGCTGGACTGAGGGGTTTGCGTGGACGGGGCTTGCGTGCACCAGATGTGAAGCATTACTTTCGAAGTATGTCTTTCACATCTGGTGGCTCCCGCTGGCCGGACGTGGGCCTCGCCACCGCCGCGCGGGGCATCGCCACCTGCGGTGACTTCCTCGCCGCCACGACGCTGACACTGACCCTCCAGTCGACCGGGGCAGGCGGCGCAGCCGTGGCCGGAGTGCTGCTGGCGGCCACCTTGCCGCTGGTGCTGCTCGCCCCGCTGACTGGGCGGCTCGCCGACCGGGTGGACAGCCGGACCCTGTTGATCGGTGCCGGCCTGGCGCAGTCGGTGATCTGCCTCAACCTGGCGTACGCCCGGCACCCGCTGCTGGTCGTCTGCCTGATCGCACTGCTCGCCACCGGTTTGGCGGTCACCCAGCCGGTGCTCTCCGCCCTGATCCCCGCGATGGTGCGTCCAGCTGACCTGCCCCGGGCGATCGCGCTCAACCAGACCGCCGGCATGCTGGGCATACTCGCCGGTCCGGCGCTGGCCGGCTTCATGGTCGGATGGTTCGGCAGTCGGGTGCCGCTGCTGGTGGGCGCGGCGAGCTACCTCGCGCTCGTCGTTGCCGGGCTGCTCATCCGCACCCGTCGAGGCGGCGCCCGGCCTTCGACGCCGTCGGCTGCCAGCGCCGCCGGGACGCCGGACGGTGCCACGGTGGACTGGCGACTGCGCCGGGATCCGTTGCTGGTGGCGATGGTGGCCACCCTGGCCGGGGTGATCGCGGCGATCGGGGCGATCAACGTGATCGAGATCTTCTACGTACGGGAAACCCTGGGTGCCTCCGCCGCTACCTATGGCCTGGTGACCGGGGCGTGGACCCTCGGCGTGCTCTGCGGCGCCTGGATCTTCGCCCGGCTGGCCCGGCGGTTCACCGACGACGCCGCTCTGGTCCAGGCCGGTCTGTTCCTGCTGGGCGGCTGCTGCCTCATGGTGCTGGTCTCGGTGACGGTGCCGGTGGCGCTGCTGCTGGTGCCGATCTGGCTGATCGGTGGCGTGTGCAACGGCGGCAACAGCGTGTTCAACAACCTGCTGTTGGCTCGGCGGGTACCGGAGGCCGCCCGTGGGCGGGCCTTCGCTGCGATGGGCGCGGCGGTGCAGGGCGCGGCGATGGTCGGTTACCTGATCGGCGGACTGTTGCTGGAGGTGAGCGAACCCCGGCCGCTGATCGTCGGCTGCGGGGTGGCCGGGTTGCTGGTGCTGCTCGGCTTCGTCCGGCCGGTCCGGCGTGCGATCCGGGCCGAGCGGTCCCGCGTCGCTGCGATGGCCCCGCCTGCCGGGCCGGCGGGTGCGGGGTTGGCCACTTCGATGCCGATCCGCTGAGCAGGTCAGCGGTGGCGGGGATACGGTCGGGGCATGATCGAGCGCGTCGCCCGCCCCCGGGTCGGGCACATCCAGTTCCTGAACTGCCTACCGATCTACTGGGGCCTGATGCGCTCCGGTGCCCTGCTCGACGTCGACCTGTACAAGGACACCCCGGACCGGCTCAACGCCGCGCTCGTCGCCGGTGATCTGGACATCGGACCGATCTCCCTGGTGGAGTACCTGCGTCACGCGGACGAACTCCTGCTGCTGCCCGACCTGGCGGTCGGCAGCGACGGCCCGGTGCTGTCGGTCAACCTGGTCAGCACCCGCCCGCTGACCGAACTCGACGGGGCCCGGGTGGCTCTCGGCTCGACCTCGCGAACCGGTGTACTGCTGGCCCAACTGCTGCTGCGCGAGCGGTACGGGGTGCAGCCCGAGTACTTCCGGTGCCCGCCCGATCTGACCCAGATGCTGCTGGAGGCGGACGCGGCGGTGCTGATCGGTGATGTGGCCCTGCGCGCCCTCTACGAGGCACCCAGCCGTGGCCTGACGGTCACCGACCTGGGGCAGGCCTGGCGGGAATGGACCGGCCTGCCGATGGTCTTCGCCGTCTGGGCCGCCCGACGCGACTTCGCCACCGCCCACCCCGGCCTGGTCAAGGAGGTGCACGACGCCTTCCTGCGCTCCCGTGACCTGTGCCTGGCCGAACTCGACCAGGTCGTCGAGTCCGCGGCCCGCTGGGAACCCTTCGACGCGGCCACCCTGGCCTCCTACTACCAGGCGCTGGACTTCTCCCTGGGCGACCGCCAGGTAGCCGGCCTCCGCGAGTTCGCCCGCCACGCCGCCGCCCTCGCCGAAGCTCCCGCCCTCCCCCCCACCGGCCCCACCTTCTTCACCCGCTAACCCCACCCCCACCCCCACCCCCACCCCCCTCTCCTCCGCGATCTTGCACTTCTTGTCGCCGCATTCCGGGCATAAGCCGTGAATCAGCGACCAAAAGTGCAAGATCGACGAGGGAGGGGGCGGGTGCGCGAGGGCGCCCGGGTAGGGGTGGGTTAGAGGGTGGGGGTTTGGAGGGCCTTGGTGATTTTCTGGCAGTTGGCCATGCCGTATTCGTAGCCCTTGTCGATGGGGTAGCGGAGCATGACCCCCATCGTCCAGGTGTCACCGATGGCCAGGCAGTTGACGTGGACTTCCTGCTCCTGCTCGCGGTCGACCCAACCGTTCTTGATGGCGATCTTCTTGGCCTCGGCGGTCGGGAACGCCTTGCGGATGCCGAAGTCCCCGGCGCCGCGTACCAGCCGCATCTCGTTGAGCAGCCACTTGGTCCAGGTGGGGCCGGCGGCCCGGCCGTCGACGATGCAGTTGCCCAGCCGGGCCACGTCCCGGGGCGAGAGTTGGGTACGGCTCCACCCGAGGTCCTCGGACACCTTGCTGTCGGTCAGGTCGCAGGTGGAGAACAGTCGCTTGATCGACGCGGTGGTATCGACCTGTTCGTACACGGTCTGGGTGCGTACGTTGTCGCTGTCCCTGATGATCTTCGTGAGATCGGCCAGCTTCGCGTCGCTCGGGGTCTGCCCGGCGTCGGCGCTGCGGCGCAGGTAGTCGGCGACGATCCAGGACTTGATCAGGGAGGCGGTGGTGCTGGTCTCGGCCATGTTGTCCGAGCCGATGATCTCGCCGGAGCGGCGGTCCAGCACGCTCCAGGCGTACCAGCCTTCGATCTTCAGGTTGAGGTTCTTCGCCTCGAAGGGCAGGGGCTCAGGCTCGGGGGAGGGGCTGGGAGACGGCGGGGCGGACCTGGTCTTGCGGTCGGTCAGATCCTTGCCCCGGCCCTCCGATGAGGCCGATCCCCACTGAGCGGCCGCAGTGGACTCGAAGGGCGAGCCGGGCAGCAGGCGCAGCGACACCAGGACCAGACCGATCAGGACGGCGGTGATGGCCGCGAGACGTAATCGCGATGCCTCGCGGTGGCTGCGGCGACGGTTCCGGGCGGCCATCAGAGCTTGCCGATCGGCTGCTGGGGCACCTTGAGGGCGCCGCCGGGCTGGGCGGTGACCAGCTGTGCGGTCACGCTCGCGCAGACGTCGGAGCCGTAGTCGAGCCCCTGGCTGTGTGGGTAGCGAAGCATTACCGCGAGACTCCACTTCTCGGTGACTGCCAGACAGTTGACGTGCCAGTTGCCGTCATAACTGAGCGGCGTCCAGCCGTTCTTGATGCTCAACGGGCCCTGGCTGAGGATGGACTCGGGGAGCCCATCGATAATTCCCCATCGGCCGCCGCCTGAACGTGCCCGCTGGTCCTTGTCGGCGGTGCTGCCGCGTACCTTGCTCATCTCGGCCATCAGCCACTTGGTCCACTTGGGTCCGGCGGCCTTGCCGTCGGCGATGCAGTCGCCGAGCCGGACGGCGTCCCGAGGGGACATCCGGGTGAAGCTCCACCAGCCCTCGTAGCCGGGCACGTTGCCGCGCTTGGTGTCGGTGAGACCGCAGATGCTGATCGCGCGCTTGACCACCGGGCCGGGTTGACCACCGGCCGGCACCGCGTACGAGCCCCCGGCGGCCCGGTAGACGAGGTTCGTCGCGTCGTCGTCGCTGTCCCGGATGGCCAGACTGGCGGCCTTCTTCAGCGCTGCCGTCGGCTCCTTGTCGCCCAGTTGGCGCAGGTAGTCGGCGACGATCCAGGCCTTGAGCATCGACTCGGTGGAACTGGTCGCGGCCAGGTTCTTGGAACCCGAGATCTTGCCCGATTCGCGATCCATCAGCGCCCAGGAGAAGAACTCGCCTTTGAAGTTCACCGAGACCTTGGCCGCCGCCAGGGTCGGGGGCGGCGGGGGCTCCGGGGTGGGCGCGGCGACGCTGGCCGGTGCGGCGTCGCCGGTCGCGCCGGCGAGTCGGGCGTACGCGGTTGGTACCAACATGACGCCGCCGAGCAGCACTGCTGTGACGGCGAACACCATGGTCACGCGGGATCGCATGAGCGGGTGAGCTCCAGATGTCAGGCCGGGGGGACCGGCTTGTTGCCAGGACTGATCGCGGTGGATCGTCTCCGGGCCGGGGGACCTTGGCCCTGTTTCTGGTCGACGATCGCTGTTGGCCGATCGGTGTGACGTGCGAAGTCTACGTGCGGATCGGCGTCTTGCCAGGTTTCGACACCTGGCAACGCGCTGTGCAGGCGGGATAACAAACCGTTGGAGGTCGGTTGTGAGGATTTATCCGCCAATTGTGAGTCAAGTCTCGCTCTCGGAGCGTCACCATTCGCGCTCATCGCGCAACGAGCAGCTGTTTCGCAATTCTGTGACACCCTCTGGTGTCGTGAGCTGATAGCTGTAACACTTAGGGCATGTATGGCAATGACTTCCCGGGCGAGGACCCGTCCGGCGGCCTGCTCGGCGAGGTGGAGGCGGCGGAGGCGGCGCTGCGGGCCGCCGCGGAGCGAGACCGGGGCGCCCCTGGTCAGGACATCGACCTGGCCGCCTTCTTCACGGAGGTCATCGACGCCGACCAGAAGATCGAGCCGCGCGACTGGATGCCCGAGGCGTACCGGCGGACGTTGATCCGGCAGATCGCCCAGCACGCCCACTCCGAGATCATCGGGATGCAGCCCGAGGGCAACTGGATCAGCCGGGCCCCGTCGCTCAAACGCAAGGCGATCCTGCTGGCCAAGGTCCAGGACGAGGCCGGCCACGGTCTGTACCTCTACGCTGCCGCCGAGACCCTGGGGATCAGTCGGGACGAGCTGGTCGACCTGTTGCTCGAAGGCCGGCAGAAGTACAGCTCGATCTTCAACTACCCCACCCTCACCTGGGCCGACGTCGGAGCCATCGGATGGCTGGTGGACGGCGCGGCGATCGTCAACCAGGTCCCGCTCTGCCGCTGCTCCTACGGTCCGTACGCCCGCGCCATGATCCGGGTCTGCAAGGAGGAGTCGTTCCACCAGCGCCAGGGTTACGAGATCCTGCACACCCTGGCCCACGGCACCCCGGCCCAGAAGGCGATGGCCCAGGACGCCCTGGACCGCTGGTGGTACCCCTCGCTGGCGATGTTCGGCCCGCCGGACGGTGACTCCACCCACTCCGCCCAGTCGATGGCCTGGAAGATCAAGCGCTTCTCCAACGACGAGCTGCGGCAGCGCTTCGTGGACATGTGTGTGGGCCAGGCCGAGGTGCTCGGGCTGACCATCCCCGACCCCGATCTGCGCTGGAACGAGGAACGCCAGGCGTACGACTTCACCCAACCCGACTACGCCGAGCTGATGCGGGTCATCTCCGGCGACGGGCCGTGCAACCGGCAGCGGATGGAACATCGTCGTCGCGCCCACACCGAGGGCGCCTGGGTACGTGAGGCCGCCGCGGCGTACGCGGCCAAGCAGGCAAGCAAGGAGAAGGTCGCGGCATGAACCACCAGAGCCCCCTGTGGGAGGTCTTCGTACGGGCCCGGCGCGGGTTGGCGCACACCCACGTGGGCAGCCTGCACGCGCCCGACGCCGAGTTGGCCCTGCGCAACGCCCGTGATCTCTACACCCGCCGTCAGGAAGGGGTGTCGATCTGGGTGGTGCCGGCGAGCGCGATCACCGCCTCCAGCCCGGACGAGAAGGACGCCTTCTTCGACCCGGCGGCCGACAAGGTCTACCGCCACCCCACCTTCTACGAGGTGCCGGACGGGGTGGCCCACCTGTGAGCGCGAGGAGTGAGCCGGGCCTGCGAGCCCCGCAGTCGCGAACGGAGGCGGGTGTGTTCGACTTCGCCCTTGCCCTCGGCGACGACGCGCTGATCGCGGCGCAGCGGCTGGCCGAGTGGACCACCCGGGCGCCGGAGATGGAAGAGGACATCGCGCTGGCCAACATCGCCCTGGATCAGCTCGGTGCGGCCCGGCTGCTGCTGTCGTACGCGGGTGAGCTGGAGGGCGCCGGCCGGGACGAGGACGCGTTGGCGTACCTGCGCGACGACCGGGAGTTCCGCAACTGCCTGCTGGTCGAGCTGCCCAACGGCGACTTCGCAGTGACCATGGCCAAGTTGCTCGTCCTGTCGGCCTACCAGTTGCCGCTCTACACCGCCCTGGCCGACTGCGCCGACGAGCGGTTGGCCGCGATCGGGGGCAAGGCCCGCAAGGAGTCCGCGTACCACCTGGACCACGCCGCCCTCTGGGTGCGGAGGCTGGGCGACGGCACCGAGGAGTCGCACCGGCGGATGCAGGCCGGCATCGACCAGGTCTGGCCGTACGTCCCGGAGTTGTTCGCCGCCCAGCCGCAGGCCCCGGTCGACCCGGCCACCCTGCGGGCCGACTTCGACGCGACGGTCTCGACCGTGCTCGCGGAGGCGACCCTCACCGCGCCGGAGCCCGGCTGGGCGCCGGCCGGTGGACGTGCGGGCCTGCACACCGAGCACCTGTCGTATCTGCTGGCCGAGATGCAGGTGCTGCATCGGGCCCACCCCGGCGCCCGCTGGTGAAGGGTCGGGACACGAGGTGGCGACGGTGAGCTCCGCGCACGAGGCCGTGGCCGCGGTGGTGGACCCGGAGATCCGGGTGATCACCATCGCCGACCTCGGCATCCTGCGTGCGGTGGAGGTGGAGCCGGATACCGGCCGGGTGGTGGTGACCATCACCCCCACCTACACCGGCTGTCCGGCGATGGATGTCATCCGCGCCGACATCCGCCGGGCCCTGGCCGTGGCCGGTCACCCCGATGCCGAGGTACGCACGGTGCACAGTCCCGCCTGGAGCACCGACTGGATCACCGAGGACGGACGGGCCAAACTGGCCGCCGCCGGCATCGCCCCACCGGCCCCGGTCCGACGAGACGGGGTCGTCCCGTTGACCCTGGCCGTGCGTTGCCCGCGTTGCGGCTCCCCGGAGACCGAGCAGCTCAGTCGGTTCGGCTCCACCGCCTGCAAAGCACTCTGGCGCTGCCGCGCCTGCTCCGAACCGTTCGACCAAGTGAAGGCACTGTGACTGTCACCATCACCCGCCCGGTCCGCCGTCGCCCGGTGTTCCACCCGCTGCCCGTCATCGCCGTGGACCGGCTCACCGCCGACGCCGTCGCGGTCACCTTCGCGGTGCCGCAGGAACTGCGCGAGACCTTCGCCTTCCGCGCCGGTCAGCACCTGACGGTACGCCTACCTGGTGCGCTGCCCGACGGCGAGGAGGTGCGCCGCTCGTACTCGATCTGCTCCACTCCGGAGGAGTTGGCCCGGCACGGGCGGCTGCGCATCGGGGTGCGGGAGATCCCCGGCGGGGCCTTCTCGTCGTACGCCTGCGGGGTGTTGCGGCGCGGCGACACGGTGGAGGTGCTGCCCCCACTGGGCCACTTCACCACGGCGTTCGCGCCGGACCGGGCGCGTCGCTACGGCGCGGTGGTCGCCGGGTCCGGCATCACCCCGGTGCTGTCGCTGATCGCCACGGCCCTCGCCGTCGAGGCGGCCAGCACCTTCACCCTGGTGTACGGCAACCGGACGGCCAACAGCGTGATGTTCGCCGAGGAACTGGCCGACCTCAAGGACCGCTATCCGACCCGGCTGCACCTGGTGCATGTGCTCTCCCGGGAGCAGGGCGAGTCTGCGCTGCTGTCCGGGCGGGTGGACGCCGAGCGGCTGGGTCGCCTGCTGGACACCATCGTCCCCGGTGACCTGATCGAGGAATGGTTCCTCTGCGGCCCGTACGGCCTGGTGGTGGACGCCCGTGAGGTGCTGGCCGGGCGGGGTGTGCCGGAATCGGCCGTGCACACCGAGCTGTTCCATGTCGACGCCGCGCCCGAGCCGCTGCGCCGCCCCGAGGACTCCTCCGGCGGCACGGAGGTGACGATCATGCTCGACGGCCGTTCGTCGAGCTTCACCATGCGCCGCGACGAGCGGGTGCTGGACGCCGCGCTGAAGGTCCGGGGCGAACTGCCGTACGCCTGCAAGGGTGGCGTCTGCTCGACCTGCCGGGCGAAGGTGGTCTCCGGCGAGGTGGAGATGGCCCGCAACTACGCCCTGGAGCCCGACGAGGTGGCCGCCGGTTACGTGCTGACCTGTCAGTCCAGCCCGCGCACGGACACCCTCAAGGTCGACTACGACGCCTAGCCGCGAGCCGCCCGGCGTAGCGGGCGATTGATCAACTCCGTTACGCCGAAATGGTTGCTTCCCGCGGCGCCGTACCCCGCCGTTTCGGCGAAACGGTGCGCGCAGTGCGGCGGGCAGGATCGACGAGGGGAGTGCGTCACAGGTGGGGTGCGCCACCCGGGGTCTGTCGGGGCGTTCGGCGTAGGCTCGGGGGGTGATGGAGAGCCGGGAGATCGACGACATCCTGCAGCGTGGCGCGGACGGCGGGCGGATCACGCCCGAGGAGGCCCTGCTGCTCTACACCGATGCGCCCTTCCACGCCCTCGGTGAGGCGGCGGACGCGGTGCGGCGGCGGCGCTACCCGGACAACATCGTCACGTACCTGATCGACCGCAACATCAACTACACCAACGTCTGCGTGACGGCGTGCAAGTTCTGTGCCTTCTACCGGGCGCCGAAGCACAAGGAAGGGTGGACCCACCCGACCGAGGAGATCCTGCGGCGCTGCGGCGAGGCGGTCGAGTTGGGCGCCACCCAGGTCATGCTCCAGGGCGGCCACCACCCGGACTACGGGGTGGAGTACTACGAGGAGCTGTTCTCCTCGGTCAAGAAGGCGTACCCGCAGCTCGCCATCCACTCGATCGGGCCGAGCGAGATCCTGCACATGGCCAAGGTGTCCGGGGTGAGCCTGGACGAGGCCATCGCCCGGATCAAGGCGGCCGGGCTGGACTCCATCGCCGGGGCCGGCGCCGAGATGCTGCCCGCGCGGCCCCGCAAGGCGATCGCTCCGCTGAAGGAGTCGGGCGAGCGCTGGCTGGAGGTCATGGAGCTGGCCCACCGGCAGGGGGTCGAGTCGACCGCGACGATGATGATGGGCACCGGCGAGACCGCCGCCGAGCGGATCGAGCACCTGCGGATGATCCGCGACGTGCAGGACCGTACCCAGGGCTTCCGGGCCTTCATCCCGTGGACGTACCAGCCAGAGAACAACCACCTGAAGGGGCGTACCCAGGCCACCACCCTGGAGTATCTGCGCCTGGTGGCGGTGGCCCGGCTGTTCTTCGAGACCGTGCCGCACCTGCAGGCCTCCTGGTTGACCACCGGCAAGGATGTCGGCCAGCTCGCCCTGCACATGGGGGTGGACGACCTCGGTTCGATCATGCTGGAGGAGAACGTCATCTCCTCGGCGGGGGCACGGCACCGGTCCAACCTGCACGAGCTGATCGGGATGATCCGCTCCGCCGATCGGATCCCGGCCCAGCGGGACACCCTCTACAACCGGCTGGCCGTGCACCGCACGCCGGCGGACGATCCGACCGACGAGCGGGTGGTGTCCCACTTCTCCTCGATCGCCTTGCCGGGTGGCGGGGCAGGTCGTTCGCTGCCTCTGGTCGAGGCGAACTGACCCTGCGTGGTAGCCGGCCGCGACGAACTGATCCTGCGCGATAGGTGGTCGCGACGTTCCGCGATGCGGCCGGTCAACCAAACAGCGTGATGCGGCCGGTCATCCGAACAGTCGAGTCGTATCGTCTTTCGGCTGACTGCCTGCTGCCGGGAGGACCGGACGGGGATCCCGTCGGACGACCACGGTCATCGATTCGGTCGATCCTTAAATAAAGATTAGCTGACCAGTTCCGCCGTGGTGGCGTTGCGGGGTGGCGCGGGTGATCGAGGACCGCTAACGTCCCCGCCCGTACATTCCCACACCTCACTGGGGAGACCAGTTGATGATCTTCCGTGCCCGCCGCGCCGCGAGTCTCGCCACGGCCGCACTGCTCGCCGCTGGTGCTGTCACCGCGTTCGGTGCGCCGGCCCACGCGGCCGGTACCGAGACGGACCTGGCGGTCACCGCCGCCGGCACCCGGATGACCGAGGGCGTCGAGGGCAAGTACGGCTGGATCAAGATCGCGAACCAGGGCGAGGGCACGCCGGGCAAGGTGCTCGTCAAGGTTGACGTGTCCAAGATGGACGACGAGAAGATGATGCTGGCTCCGCTCTCCTTCGGTGAGTGTGAGGTCATCGGCGAGTCGAAGCCCGAACTGTTCACCTGCGCGCTGGCCAAGGAAGAGATTCCCGGTCCGGGTGAGACCTCCGAGGTGTCGATCGTCCTGTTCAAGATGGACGAGAAGGTCACCGGGCCGCTGACCGCGCCGGTGACGATCAGCATCGAGTCCGATGACGACACCGATGACAGCAACAACAGCATCGACGTCGATGTCGAGTTGACCCCGGAGAGTGGCGTCGACCTCGGTGTGATCGTGCCGGATGTGAAGACCCGCATCGACCTCGACAGTGGCAAGGAGAAGGGTCCGCTGCGCCCCGGGGACACCGCCCTGGTCTACGGCGAGGTCATGAACCAGGGTGACCGGGTCGCCGAGGGCATCAAGCTGACCTTCCAGTTGCCGAAGGGTGCGAAGTTCGAGCCGATCGACGGCTGCGAGATCGGCGACGACGGGCGCACCGCGATCTGCCAGGACAAGAACTTCCTGCTTGAACCGAACTCGATTATCTGGTTCGACCTGCCGATCACGGTGGATGGGGACCTTGAGGCACCGATCACCCTGAAGGGCGGCTCGCTGGAGGCCACCGCGTTCGGCGCTCTGCCGGTCGACTCCCCGGCGATCCACCGGAAGGCCGCCAAGCCGGCCTTCGCCAAGGCCAAGGTGCGGCAGGCCGAGGAGTCCGACTTCGCCGACCTGGACCCGTCCGACAACACCGACGACTTCGCGGTGGTCCTCTCCGCCCCGACCGGTGGCGGTGGCGGTGGCGGTGGCCTGCCGGTCACCGGTGTGCAGGCCGGTCTGATCGGTGGTGTCGGTGCGGCCGTGGTGGTCGCCGGTGCCGTGCTGTTCCTGCTGGCCCGCCGTCGCCGGGTGGTCCTGGTGACCCCGGGTGACGAGAAGACGACCGTCTGAGGTTCGTCCTCTATCGGCCCGCACGGGCCGTTCACATAACGCAAGGCAGTCAGGGCGAGATGGGTGACCATCTCGCCCTGACTGTGTGCGCAGGACGGTCGGCCGGGCCGACCGGGCGGCTGCGGGGTGGCGAAGATCGCCCCAGGGCAGGCGACCCTGCTCGCGATCCGGCACCGGTCGGGCTGGCAGAGTGGAGGGGTGAGTCGTACCCCGCAGGGCCAGCGAGCCAGCCTGGACAAGCAGCCGCACGAGGTCGCCGCGATGTTCGACGGCGTGGCGGCCCGCTATGACCTGACCAACACCGTCCTCTCCTTCGGGCAGGACCGGTTCTGGCGGCGGGCCACCCGGTCCGCGCTGGAACTGCGCCCCGGTGACCGGGTGCTGGACGTGGGCGCGGGCACGGGGGTGTCCACCGAGGAACTGGCCCACTCCGGGGCGTACGCCGTCGGCGCCGACCTGTCGCTCGGCATGCTGTACGCCGGTAAGCGCACTCGACCCCAGGTGCCGCTGCTGGCCGGAGACGCGCTGCGGTTGCCGTTCGCCGACGCCAGTTTCGATGCGGTGACCATCTCCTTCGCGCTGCGCAACGTCAACGACACCGATGCCGCGCTGCGCGAACTGGCGCGGGTCACCCGGCCGGGTGGACGGCTGGTGGTCTGCGAGTTCAGCACCCCGGTCAACCCGGCCTTCCGGACGGTCTACCTGTCGTACCTGATGCGTTCCCTGCCCGCGGTGGCCCGGACGGTCTCCAGCAATCCGGACGCGTACGTCTACCTGGCCGAGTCGATCCGGGCCTGGCCGGATCAGGCGGCTCTGGCGGCCCGGGTGCAGGCGGCCGGCTGGGGTCGGGTGGCCTGGCGCAACCTGACCGGGGGTGTGGTGGCCCTGCACCGGGCAATCCGCCATTAATTGCGGACATTCGGGAGAATGCGGTTAATTTACGGCGTATTCTGGCGGGCATGACCGATCCGAGGGATGTGGCCGACGGCGATGCCGCCGAACTGGTCGCCCAACTGCGGGATCTGGCTGGTGCGGATCCGGCGGACGTGCGTCAGGTGGTGTCCGAGGTGTTGGCGGCGCTGGACCGGGCCGCCGGGGGTGCCCTGCGTGAGCATCTGCCGGAGACCATCCGGGCCGGTCTTGATGCGGCCAGTCCGGCCCGGCTGGTCCCCGGGTCGAAGGGCTAGGTCGGCCTTGTCGAACCGGTCGAATCGACGAAAAGGCATGGCATGCAGCCGTGACCGACTCGTTCCGCCAGGTTAGGTTGCCCTAACAACGCGAGCGTACGGCCACGGTCATAGACTCGTCTCGGCAGGCTTGTGAAGCATTTCACGAGCGCGCGGGGAGGAGGCGCAAATGACCGCGGTGGAGAACGACGCCGACGTGATCGTCGTGGGCGCCGGTCCCGGTGGTTCGGCGACCGCATACCACCTGGCTCGGCACGGCGTACGCGTGCTGCTGCTGGAGAAGACCGAGTTTCCTCGGGAGAAGGTCTGCGGTGACGGGCTGACCCCCCGCGCGGTGCGCCAACTGATCCGCATGGGCGTGGACACCTCGACCGAGGCCGGTTGGTTGCACAACCGTGGCCTGCGGGTCATCGGTGGCGGCGTCCGGCTGGAACTGGACTGGCCGGATCTGGCCAGCTTCCCGAACTACGGCCTGGTGCGTACCCGCCTGGACTTCGACGACCTGCTCGTCAAGCAGGCGGTGTCCGCCGGTGCCGAGCTGCGTACCAGTGTCAACGTCATCGGTCCGGTGCTCGACGGCGCCGGCCGGGTGATCGGCGTCGAGGCCGAGACCGGCCCGGACAAGGCCCCGGCCACCTTCCACGCGCCCCTGGTGGTCGCCGCCGACGGGGTCTCCGGTCGGTTCCCCCTGGCCCTTGGGCTGGCCAAGCGGGAGGACCGCCCGATCGGGGTGGCCGTGCGCCGCTACTACCGCTCCGAGGTCCGGCACGACGACGACTACCTGGAGTCGTGGCTGGAACTGCGGGCCAAGGGCACCGGGGAACTGCTGCCCGGGTACGGCTGGATCTTCGGCCTGGGTGACGGCCGGGTCAACGTCGGGCTGGGCATCCTGAACTCCTCCTCGGCCTTCGGCAAGACCAACTACCGGCGGCTGCTCACCGACTGGCTGGCCAACACCCCGCCGGAGTGGGGGATGACCGACGAGGCCAACGCCGAAGGGCCGACCCTCGGCGCGGCGCTGCCGATGGGCTTCAACCGGGTGCCGCACTACACCCGCGGAGTCATGCTGGTAGGTGACTCCGGAGGCATGGTCAACCCCTTCAACGGCGAAGGCATCGCGTACGCGATGGAGTCCGGCGAACTGGCTGCGGAGGTCGCCGCCCAGGCCCTCGCGCGGCCGGCCGGTGCGGAGCGGGAGCGGGCCCTGATGGCGTACCCGCAGGAGCTCAAGACGCGCTTCGGCGGTTACTACCGGCTGGGCGGGATCTTCGTGAAGCTGATCGGCCGGCCCGAGATCATGCGGGTGGCGACGAAGCACGGAATGCCGCACCCGACGTTGATGCGCTTCGTGCTCAAGCTGCTGGCCAACCTCACCGACCCCCGTGGCGGTGACGCGATGGACCGGGTGATCAACGCGATGACCCGGGTAGCGCCAGCGGTATAGGGCGCAAGGCCACCCCGCCGAAGGTCGTCGGGTGGGTTGTGAATAGTGTGAATTTTGCCAACGAACGAGGGCAGGGAAGGACGAGCAGGAGAAGAATATGTCGCTCTCGCCTTACGTACCCATCATCGGGCTGTTCGCCCTTGCCGCGGCCTTCGCGCTGTTCTCGATAGCCGCCACCCGGTTTACCGGCCCCCGCCGCTACAACAAGGCCAAGCTCGAAGCCTACGAGTGTGGGATCGAGCCCAGCCCGCAGCCGATCGGCGGCAGCCGGTTCCCGGTCAAGTTCTATCTGACGGCGATGCTTTTCATCGTCTTCGACGTGGAAATGATCTTCCTTTACCCGTGGGCGGTCTCGTTCGACGCCCTACCGGTGTTCGGGCTCGTGGCCATGTTCGTGTTCATCGGTGCGGTCTTCGTCGCGTACGCCTACGAGTGGCGTCGCGGCGGCCTGGACTGGGACTGAGGGAGGAACCCAGATGGGTATCGAGGAGAAACTTCCCGCCGGTGTCCTGCTCACCTCGGTGGAGAAGCTGGTCAACTGGTCGCGCAAGTCCTCGGTCTGGGGCGCCACGTTCGGCCTGGCCTGCTGCGCGATCGAGATGATGGCCGCCGGTGGCCCCCACTACGACATGGGCCGCTGGGGCATGGAGGTCTTCCGGGCCTCGCCCCGACAGGCCGACCTGATGATCGTCGCGGGCCGGGTCAGCCAGAAGATGGCCCCGGTGCTGCGCCAGATCTACGACCAGATGGCCGAGCCCCGCTGGGTGCTCTCCATGGGCGTCTGCGCCAGCAGCGGCGGCATGTTCAACAACTACGCCATCGTGCAGGGCGTCGACCACGTCGTACCGGTCGACATGTACCTGCCCGGCTGCCCGCCCCGGCCGGAGATGCTCATCGACGCGATCCTCAAGCTGCGCGAGAAGATCGGCCACGAGCCGCTCGGGGCGAACGGACGCAAGATGCTGGCCGCCCGCGAGGCACGCGGTGACGTGCCGGTGGTGCCGTACGGCTCGATGCCGTCGTCGTACCGCAGCGACAAGGCCCGGCGGGCCGAGTGGACGAAGGCCGTCCGCGAGGGCCGCGAGGAGCAGCTGCGGATCGAGAACTGGATGAAGGCCCAGAACCACCTCCAGCCGTACCGGGGGATCAAGTGACTGACTCCAAGCCGAGCACCGGCGGCGTACCGGTTCCGGTGACGCCGGCCGGGGCCACCAGCGGTGCTCCCGCCGAGCTTCCTCCGGCCGCACCGGCCGGGCGGGGCATGTTCGGCAACCAGGGCACCGGCGACGTCTCCGGTTTCGGTGGTCTGGTCCGACCGCACCGCCCGATCGAGAGCTCACCCCGGCCGTACGGTGGCTACTTCGACGAGGTGCACGACGCCCTGGAGGAGGCCTACCCGGCCTTCGGCGAGGCGATCGAGCAGGTCGTGGTCGACCGTGGCGAGCTGACTCTGCACATCCGGCCGGAGCGCATCGCCGAGGTCTGCCAGGTGATGCGGGACGACCCGGCGCTGCGCTTCGAGCTGTGCTCCTCGGTCTCCGGGGTGGACTACCTCGGCGCCGACGCCCGGCGGCTGCACGTGGTCTACCTGCTGACCTCGATGACCTACCGGCGACGGGTCCGTCTGGAGGTCGCCGTCTCCGCCGAGGAGCCGCACCTGCCGAGTGTCACCGCCGTCTACCCGACGGCCGACTGGCAGGAGCGGGAGGCGTACGACATGTTCGGCGTCATCTTCGACGGTCACCCGGCGCTGACCCGGATCCTCATGCCGGACGACTGGGAGGGTCACCCGCAGCGTAAGGACTACCCCCTCGGCGGCGTGCCCGTGGAGTACAAGGGCGCCGAGATTCCGCCGCCCGACAAGCGGAGGTCGTACCAATGAGTGCGTCGAACTACGCCACCGAGCGCGAGACCACCGAGGGTCGCGTCTTCAACGTCACCGGCGGGGACTGGGACGACGTGGTCTCGGGGGTCGACCCGATCAACGAGGGTCGGATCGTCGTCAACATGGGCCCGCAGCACCCCTCCACCCACGGGGTGCTCCGACTGGTCCTGGAGCTGGAGGGCGAGACGGTCCGCGAGGCCCGCTCGGTCGTCGGCTACCTGCACACCGGCATCGAGAAGAACCTGGAGTACCGCAACTGGGTCCAGGGTTCGACCTTCGTGACCCGGATGGACTACCTCTCGCCGATCTTCAACGAGACGGCGTACTCCCTGGCGGTGGAGAAGCTGCTCGGCATCACCGACGAGGTGACCGAGCGGGCCAACACCATCCGGGTGCTCATGATGGAGCTGAACCGGATCTCCTCGCACCTGGTCTGGGTGGCCACCACGGCCATGGAGCTCGGTGCGATCAACATGATGCTCTACGGCTTCCGGGACCGTGAGTACGTCCTGGAGATCTTCGAGCTGATCACCGGCCTGCGGATGAACCACGCGTACGTCCGGCCGGGCGGTGTGGCCCAGGACGTGCCGGACGAGGCGATCGTCAAGATCCGCGAGTTCCTCAAGCTCCTGCCCAAGCGGCTCAAGGAGTACGAGGACCTGCTCTCCGGCCAGCCGATCTGGTTGGAGCGGACGCGCAACGTCGCCGTGCTCGACGTCACCGGCTGTGTGGCCCTCGGCGTCACCGGCCCGGTGCTGCGCTCCGCGGGCCTGGCCTGGGACCTGCGCAAGACGATGCCGTACTGCGGCTACGAGACGTACGAGTTCGACGTGCCGACCCACGCCGACGGCGATGTCTGGGGCCGCTACCTGGTCCGGATGGCCGAGATGCGGGAGTCGCTCAAGATCATTGAGCAGGCGGTCGACCGGCTCAAGCCCGGCCCGGTGATGGTGGCCGACAAGAAGATCGCCTGGCCGGCGCAGCTGGCCATCGGGGTCGACGGCATGGGCAACTCGCTGGAGCACGTCGCCAAGATCATGGGGCAGTCGATGGAGTCCCTGATCCACCACTTCAAGCTGGTGACGGAGGGCTTCCGGGTACCGCCGGGCCAGGTGTACGTGGCCGTCGAGTCGCCTCGCGGTGAGCTGGGCGTGCACGCGGTCTCCGACGGTGGCACCCGGCCGTACCGGGTGCACTACCGGGAACCCAGCTTCGTCAACCTCCAGGCCCTGCCGGCGATGGCCGAGGGCGGCCTGATCGCCGACGTGATCGCCGGCGGCGCTTCGCTGGACCCCGTGATGGGAGGTTGTGACCGGTGACTACGGTCTTCACCGACGAGACCCGGGCCCGGGCGCGGGAGATCATCGCCCGTTACCCGGCCGACCGGTCGCGCTCGGCCCTGTTGCCCCTGCTGCACCTGGTGCAGTCCGAGGAGGGCTATGTCTCTCCGGCCGGCGTGGCGTTCTGCGCCGAGGTCCTCGGCCTGAACAAGGCCCAGGTCGGCGCGGTCGCCAGCTTCTACACCATGTACAAGCGCCGGCCCACCGGTGACTACCTGGTCAGCGTCTGCACGAACACCATGTGCAACGTGCTGGGTGGCCAGGAGGTCTACGACACCCTCGCCGAGCACCTCGGCGTCGGGCACGACGAGACCACCGAAGACGGCAAGATCACCCTGGAGCACGCCGAGTGCCTGGCGGCCTGCGACTACGGCCCGGTGATGACTGTCAACTACGACTTCTTCGACGGAGTCGACCCGCAGGCCGCGGTGGGTCTGGTCGACGAGCTGCGGGCCGGTGGCCGGCCCACCCCGAGCCGGGGTGCCCGCCTCTGCACCCTCAAGGAGATGTCGATCCAGCTCGCCGGGTTCGCCGACGAGCGCGAGGGCGCGGTCGCCGACGGCGTGCCGGGCGAGCCCTCCCTGCGGGGTCTGCTGCTGGCCCAGCAGCACGGCGTCTCGGCTCCGGGTTTCGACCCGAACACCCCGATCCGCAGCGGCAAGGCCGAGGACAAGCCGGCCCCGGCCACCCCGGCCAAGGCGGCACCGACCGGCAGCACCGCCCCGGACGTGGCGGCACCGGACCGCAAGTCGCCGCAGGTGCGTACCGCCGAGACCCGTCAGCCGGACGCGAAGACCGCCGTGCCGGACGCCCCCGGCACCAAGGTCCCGACCGACGGTGCGGCACCCACGCCGCGTGACGCCCAGGCGGCGGAGGCGGCCGGAGTGGCGGCCAACAAGCCGGCCGGCGACGCCAAGCCCGCCGGCGACGACGCCGAGGCGCAGGAGCGCAACCTCAGCGAAGCGGAGTCCACCGCTGGTGGCGCCGCGAACGACAAGGGGGCTCAGAAGTGACCACGCCTCGGCCCGAGACCCTGGCCAAGCTGACGCCGGTGCTGACCAAGCGCTGGCTGTCGCCGGACGCCTGGCGGATCGGCACCTACGAGAAGCTCGACGGGTACGCGGCGCTGCGCAAGGCGCTGAAGGCCCACCCGGACGACCTGATCCAGCTGGTGAAGGACTCCGGCCTGCGGGGCCGGGGCGGCGCGGGCTTCCCGACCGGCCTCAAGTGGGGCTTCATCCCGCAAGGTGACGGTAAGCCGCACTACCTCGTGGTGAACGCCGACGAGGGCGAGCCGGGCACCTGCAAGGACCTGCCGCTGATGACCCACGACCCGCACTCGCTGGTCGAGGGCGTGATCATCGCCTCGTACGCGATCCGGGCCAACCGGGCCTACATCTACATCCGGGGCGAGGCGGTGCACGCCGCGCGTCGGCTGCGCAACGCCGTGCAGGAGGCCAAGGCCAAGGGCTACCTGGGCAAGAACATCCTGGGCAGCGGCTTCGACCTCGAACTGGTGGTGCACTCCGGCGCCGGGGCGTACATCTGCGGCGAGGAGACCGCCCTGCTGGACTCCCTGGAGGGCTTCCGGGGTCAGCCCCGACTGCGTCCGCCGTTCCCGGCCACCCACGGCCTGTACGCCAGCCCCACCGTGGTCAACAACGTCGGCACCATCGCCAGCGTGCCGTACATCGTGCTCGGTGGCGCCGACTGGTGGAAGTCCATGGGTACGGAGAAGTCCGCCGGCCCGATGATCTACTCCCTCTCCGGCCGGATCGCCAACCCCGGTCAGTACGAGTGCGGCCTCGGCATCACCCTGCGCGAGCTGATCGAGCTGGCCGGTGGGATGCAGCCGGGGCACAACCTGAAGTTCTGGACCCCGGGTGGCTCGTCGACCCCGCTGCTCACCGCCGAGCACCTGGACGTGCCGATGGACTTCGAGGGTGTCGCCGCCGCCGGCTCGATCCTCGGCACCACGGCCACCCAGATCTTCTCCGACCAGGACTGCCCGGTCTACGCGACCTACCGGTGGCTGGAGTTCTACCACCACGAGTCGTGCGGCAAGTGCACCCCGTGCCGGGAGGGCAACTACTGGATGGTGCGGGTCTACCGGCGCATCCTGGCCGGTCAGGGCACCCACGACGACCTGGACACCCTGCTCGACACCTGCGACAACATCCTCGGTCGTTCGTTCTGTGGCCTGGGTGACGGTGCCACCAGTTCGGTGACCTCCTCCCTGAAGTACTTCAAGCAGGACTACCTCGACTACATCGAGGGCCGGACTGCGCCGAAGTTGTCCGACAAGCAGTTGGTGGGAGCCCACTAATGACGGACGTAGCGAAGTCGACCGAGACGGTCACCCTCACCATCGACGGTGTGGAGGTCACCGCCCCCAAGGGGGCGCTGCTGATCCGGGTGGCCGAGCAGATCGGCACCGAGATTCCCCGGTTCTGCGACCACCCGCTGCTGGCCCCGGCCGGTGCCTGCCGGCAGTGCCTGGTGGAGGTGGAGGGGCAGCGCAAGCCCGTCGCCTCCTGCACCCAGACGGTGGCCGAGGGCATGGTGGTCCGTACCCAGCTCACCTCTCCGGTCGCCAAGAAGGCGCAGGAGGGGATCATGGAGCTGCTGCTGGTGAACCACCCCCTCGACTGCCCGATGTGTGACAAGGGCGGCGAGTGCCCCCTGCAGAACCAGGCCATGTCGACCGGGCGTACGGACTCCCGGTTCCACGAGCACAAGCGGGAGTACCCCAAGCCGCTGCCGATCAGCACCCAGGTGCTGCTCGACCGGGAGCGGTGCGTGCTCTGCCAGCGCTGCACCCGGTTCTCCGAGGAGATCGCGGGCGACAAGTTCATCGACCTGATGAACCGCTCGTCGGCCGAGGAGATCAACATCTACCGGGACGAGGCGTACGGTGCGGAGGGCGACGAGGGGGACGTTCCGTTCAACTCGTACTTCTCCGGCAACACCGTGCAGATCTGCCCGGTCGGCGCCCTGACCGGCACCCAGTACCGGTTCCGCGCCCGCCCCTTCGACCTGGTCTCCACCCCCAGCGTCTGCGAGCACTGCTCGGCCGGCTGCGCCCAGCGCACCGACTGGCGTCGGGGCAAGGTGCTGCGTCGGCTGGCCGGCGACGACCCGCAGGTCAACGAGGAGTGGAACTGCGACAAGGGCCGCTGGGGCTTCCAGTACGCCCGCGCCGCCGACCGGCTCACCACCCCCCTGGTCCGCGACCAGAGCACCGGTGAGCTGCGGGAGGCCTCCTGGAGCGAGGCGCTGCGCGTCGCCGCCGAGGGCCTGCGGGCCGCCCGGGACGGCGGTCAGGGGACCGGGGTGCTCACCGGTGGCCGGCTGACCGTCGAGGACGCCTACGCGTACGCGAAGTTCGCCCGGGTGGCACTGAACACCAACGACATCGACTTCCGGGCCCGGCCGGTCTCCCGCGAGGAGGCCGACTTCCTGGCCAGCACGGTCGCCGGCAGTACCGAGGTCACCTACGCCGACGTCGAGAAGGCCCCGGCCGTGGTGCTGGTCGGCCTGGAGCCGGAGGAGGAGTGCCCGATCCTCTTCCTGCGCCTGCGCAAGGCGTACCTGAAGAACAAGCTCAAGGTGTACGCGATCGCCCCGTTCGCCACCCGCGGCCTGGAGAAGCTCGGGGCCAAGCTGGCCCGGGTGGTGCCGGGCGAGGAGGCCGGGGTGCTCGCCGAGCACGCCACGGTCGCCGAGGCCCTCAGCGCCGAGGGTGCGATCCTGATCGTCGGCGAACGCCTGGCCACCGTGCCGGGTGGTCTCTCCGCCGCCGCCGAGGTGGCCGCGCGTACCGGTGCGAAGCTGGCCTGGGTGCCGCGGCGCGCCGGTGACCGGGGCGCGGTCGACACCGGCTGCCTGCCCAACCTGCTGCCCGGTGGGCGTCTGGTCACCGAGCCGACCGCCCGTGCCGAGCTGGGTGAGGCCTGGGACATCCCGGCCGGGGTGATCCCGAGCCAGGCCGGTAGGGACACCGACGGCATCCTCGCCGCCGCTGCCGCCGGTCAGCTCGGTGCGCTCGTGGTGGCCGGGGTCGACCCGGCCGACCTGGCCGACCCTCGGCTGGCCGAGCAGGCCCTGGAGGCGGTGCCGTTCCTGGTCAGCCTGGAGCTGCGGGGCACTGCGGTGACCCGCCGAGCGGATGTCGTCCTGCCGGTCGCCGCGGTGGCCGAGAAGGCCGGCAGCTTCCTGGACTGGGAGGGTCGGCTGCGTCCCTTCGAGGCCGTGCTGACCACCGCCGCGATGACGGACGGCCGGGTGCTGGACGCGCTCGCCGCGCAACTGGACGTGCGGTTGGGCACCGGGGACGTGCTGAGTGTCCGCCGCGAGCTGGGTGGACTGCCGGTGACCCGGATGACCCGTCCGGCGGCGCCCTCGGTCTCGTCCAGCCCGGTGCCGCAGCCGGGTGCCGGCGAAGCGGTCCTGGCGACCTGGCATCAGCTGATCGACCTGGGCAGTCTCACCGACGGTGACGAGTACCTGGGTGGCACCGCCCGTCCGCCGGTGGTCCGGCTGGGCAAGGGCACCGCCGAAACCCTCGGTGTCGCCGACGGCGACCCGGTGACGGTGGGCACCGACCGGGGGGCGTTGACCCTCCCGGCGGCGATCACCGAAATGCCGGACGGCGTGGTCTGGCTGCCCACCAACTCGCCCGGCTCGACCGTGCGACGCAGCCTGGGTGCGACCTCCGGCGCGGTGGTGCGGATCTCCGCCCCCGGCACGACCGAGTCGGTAGCCGCCGACGCGGCCGGCCGTCCGGGTCCGCTTCTCAACTCCTCCGGGGGTGTCGCATGAACCCGCTAGCTCAGGCCCCGTCGCTCACGGACTTCGGTCACGACCCGTGGTGGCTGATCCTCGGCAAGGTCGTCTTCGCCTTCGTCGTCGCTCTGCTCGGCACCCTGCTCGGTGTCTGGTTCGAGCGGCGGGTCGTGGGTCGGATGGCGGTCCGGCCGGGCCCGAACCAACTCGGCCCCTTCGGTCTGCTCCAGACCCTCGCCGACGGCCTGAAGATGGCCTTCAAGGAGGACATCCTCCCGAAGGCGGCTGACAAGGTCATCTACTTCTTCGCCCCGGCCATCTCGATGATCTGCGCGGTCACCATGCTGGCGGTGATCCCGTTCGGCCCGATGGTGAGCATCTTCGGCCACCAGACGCCGTTGCAGGTCACCGACGTGTCGGTATCGGTGCTGGTGGTGCTGGCCCTGTCCTCGATGGCGGTGTACGGCATCGTGCTCGCCGGCTGGGCCTCCGGTTCGACCTACCCGCTGCTCGGTGGTCTGCGCTCCACCGCCCAGCTGATCTCGTACGAGGTGTCGCTGGGTCTGTCGATCGTGGCGGTGTTCATGCTCGCCGGCACGATGTCCACCAGCGAGATCGTGGCCGCCCAGGGCCAGGGCGTGACGCTGAACCTTTTCGGCGCGGAGATTCCCGGCCCGGGCTGGTACGCGCTGCTGCTCTTCCCGAGCTTCGTGGTCTTCTTCATCTCCATCGTCGGTGAGACCAACCGGCCGCCCTTCGACATGCCCGAGGCGGAGTCGGAGCTGGTGGCGGGCTTCATGACGGAGTACAGCTCGCTGAAGTTCGCCCTGATCATGCTCAGCGAGTACGTCGCGATGGTCGCCATGTCGGCGTTCACCGTGACCCTCTTCCTCGGCGGCTGGTACGCGCCGTGGCCGATCAGCATCTGGTCGGGCGCCAACTCCGGCTGGTGGCCGATGCTCTGGTTCTTCGCCAAGGTCATCCTGCTGGTCTTCGTCTTCGTCTGGCTGCGCGGCACCCTGCCCCGGCTCCGCTACGACCAGCTCATGCGCCTGGGCTGGAAGGTGCTCATCCCGGTCAGCCTGGTCTGGATCGTCTTCCTGGCGACCTGGCTCAAGGTGCAGGACTGGGAGCGCAACGACCGGCTTGTGGTGTTCGGCGTCCTCGGTGGTCTCGGACTGATCGCCGCGCTGTTCTGGCCGAGCCGCAAGCCGGAGCAGAAGCCGAGCCTGGCAGAGCAGATCGAGAACCGGCCGCAGGGCAGCTTCCCGCTGCCCCCGCTGGACCTTCAGGTACCACCGAGCCCGCGCACCCGGCGCATGGTCGCCGAGCGGGAGCCGGCCAACGCCCCCGCCGGCCAGGACTCTGAGGAGGTGTGACGTGGGCGCGATCACCGGAACGTTCAAGGGCTTCGGGGTCACCTTCTCGCACATGTTCAAGAAGGTCGTCACCACCGACTACCCGTTCACCCCGCCGACCCCGGCCCCCCGCTACCACGGGCGGCACATTCTCAACCGTCACCCGGACGGTCTGGAGAAGTGCATCGGCTGTGAGCTGTGCGCCTGGGCCTGCCCGGCGGACGCGATCTACGTCGAGGGTGGCGACAACACCGACGAGCAGCGGTTCTCACCGGGCGAGCGGTACGCCAGCGTCTACCAGATCAACTACGCGCGGTGCATCTTCTGCGGACTGTGCATCGAGGCCTGCCCGACCCGCTCGTTGACCATGAGCAACGAGTACGAGCTGGCCCGGGACAACCGGCAGGATCTGATCTTCACCAAGGAGCAGCTGCTCGCGCCCCTGTTGGAAGGGATGGAGCAGCCGCCGCACCCGATGCGTCTCGGTGACAGCGAGAAGGACTACTACGTCGGCAGCCTGACCAACCCGGGCACCTCGGCCGGGGCCGAGCGCTCGCCGATGGGGCCGGGCCGCTACCAGGTGGACGAGCACCCGGGGGTCACCTTCCCCGGTGCCGAGCAGGCCGCCCAGCGGGCTGCGGCGGAAAAGGGAGAGACGGCATGACCACGTCGACGGTGCTCGCCGCCGCGGGGGCGGTCTCCGGCGGGGAGGCGGTGACCTTCTGGATCCTCGCCCCGCTGGCGCTGGCCGGCGCGATCGGCATGATCGCGGCGCGTAACGCGGTGCACTCGGCGCTCTGGCTGGTGCTGACCATGCTCAGCCTGGGCGTGTTCTACGTGCTCCAGGCGGGACCCTTCATCGGCATGGTGCAGATCATCGTCTACACCGGCGCGATCATGATGCTCTTCCTGTTCGTCCTGATGCTCGTCGGCCGGGACGCCTCCGACTCGCTGATCGAGGTGCTACGCGGGCAGCGGATCGCCGCGATCGGGCTCGGGGTGGGCTTCGCCGGCCTGCTCGGCAGCGGCGTCTACCGGGCCACCCAGGACACCGTCTCGGTCGGCCTGGAGCAGGCCAACGCGGGCGGCAACGTCGAGGGCATCGCCCGGTTGCTCTTCACCGACTACGTCTTCGCGTTCGAGCTGACCGCGGCGCTGCTGATCACCGCCACCATCGGCGGCATGATCCTGGCGCACGTCGAGCGGCGCAAGGAGGACCGGCGCGACCAGGTGGCCACCATGAAGGCCCGCTTCGTGCCCGGCAACTACCCCGGTCCGAAGCCCGGCCCGGGTGTCTTCGCCACCTCCTCCTCGGTCGCCACCCCGGCCCGCCTGCCGGACGGCCGGTTGAGTGACCGGAGCACGCCGGACATCCTCCCGGTGCGCGAGTTGACCGCCGAGGAGACCACCCTGAAGGGCACTGAGAAATGAGTGACTTCTTCTCGGTCGAGCCGAACTACTACCTCGTCCTCGCCGCGGTGCTGTTCACCATCGGCGCGGCCGGGGTGCTGGTCCGGCGCAACGCGATCGTGCTGTTCATGTGTGTCGAGCTGATGCTCAACGCGGCCAACCTGGCGTTGGTCACCTTCAGCCGGATGAACGGTGACCTCAACGGCCAGATCATGGCGTTCTTCGTGATGGTGGTGGCGGCGGCCGAGGTCGTGGTCGGGTTGGCCATCATCATGGCGATCTTCCGCACCCGGCGCTCCGCCAGCGTCGACGACGCCAACCTGCTGAAGTACTAGAGGGGCCCACCGGTGGACGAAATTCTGACGTACGCCCAGGCTGCTCCGGCCGAGACGGTCTCGTACGCGACGGCCGACGGCCTGCTGAGCAGCGTCTGGCTGCTGGTGGCGATTCCGCTGATCAGCGCGGCGGTGCTGCTGCTGCTCGGACGGCGGGCCGACCGTTGGGGGCACTGGCTCGGCGTCGCCTCCGTCGGCGCGGCGTTCGTGCTCGGGTTGACCTACTTCCTCGGCCTGCGGGGCCTGGAGAACAAGTCGGTTCAACTGAGCCTGTGGGACTTCATCGCGGTCGGTGGCCTGCACGTCGACTTCGGCCTGCTGTTCGACCCACTGGCCGGGGTCTTCGTCCTGCTGATCACCGGGGTGGGTTTCCTGATCCACCTGTACGCGGTCGAGTACATGGCGCACGATGCGGGTCGTCGGCGGTTCTTCGCCTACTTCAACCTGTTCGTCGCGGCCATGCTGCTGCTGGTCCTCGGCAACAACTACGTGATGCTGTACTTCGGCTGGGAGGGCGTCGGTCTGGCGTCGTACCTGCTGATCAGCTTCTGGAACACCAAGCCGGCTGCGGCCACCGCCGGTAAGAAGGCCTTCCTGATGAACCGGGTCGGCGACGCCGGTCTGGCCATCGCGATCTTCATCATGTTCGCCACCCTGGGCACCACCCAGTACGACGAGGTCTTCAACGGCGTCGGTGCGCTGGCCGGCGGCACCGTACTGGTGCTCGGTCTGCTGCTGCTGCTCGGGGCCGCCGGTAAGTCCGGTCAGTTCCCGCTCCAGGCGTGGTTGCCGGACGCCATGGAGGGCCCGACCCCGGTGTCGGCGCTCATCCACGCCGCGACGATGGTCACCGCGGGTGTCTACCTGATCGCCCGGTCCAACATCATCTTCTCGGCCAACACCACCCTGCAACTGGTGGTGGTGAGCGTCGGCGCGCTGACCCTGGTGATGGGCGCGATCATCGGCTGCGCCAAGGACGACATCAAGCGGGTGCTGGCCTGGTCGACGGTCAGCCAGATCGGCTACATGTTCCTGGGTGTCGGCCTGGGCGGCGCGGCGTACGGGCTGGCCATCGTGCACCTGCTGGCGCACGGCTTCTTCAAGGCCAACATGTTCCTCGGTGCCGGCTCGGTGATGCACGGCATGTCCGACCAGGTGGACATCCGCCGCTTCGGTGGCCTCTCCAAGTACATGAAGATCACCTGGTTGACCTTCGGTGCGGGCTGGCTGGCCATCATCGGCATGATCCCGTTCTCCGGGTACTTCTCCAAGGAGCCGATCATCGCCGCCGCCTTCGAGCGGGACGACTGGACGGCCTGGCTGTTCGGTGGGGCCGCGGTGCTCGGTGCCGCGCTGACCGCCTTCTACATGACCCGACTGTTCATCCTGACCTTCCACGGGCCGAAGCGGTGGACCACGGACATCGAGCACCCGCACGAGTCCCCGCCGCTGATGACCATCCCGCTGATCCTGCTCGGCATCGGCTCCCTCGGCGCCGGTTGGCTGCTGGCCACCTCGGTGCCGGACTGGCTGACCGCCACGGCCGGTCTGGGTGCGACCGAGGCGCACCACGACGCAGTGCTGCCGCACTGGGCGATCGTGGCGCTGTCGCTGGGTGTCACCGTGCTCGGTGTGCTGCTGGCCTGGTTCATGTTCCGTGGCGGTACGGCGATCGAGCCGCAGCCGGCCGGGGTGCTGGTCACCGCCGCTCGCAAGAACCTCTACACCGACACGGTCAACGAGGCGGTCTTCGAGAAGCCGGGCATCTTCCTCACCCGGGCGCTGGTCTACCTGGACAACCGGGGCATCGACGGGCTGGTCAACGGGCTCGCCGCCGGTGTCGGCGGTGGCTCCAGCCGCCTGCGGCGGATGCAGACCGGCTTCGTCCGGTCGTACGCCACCTCGATCCTGACCGGCGCGCTGCTGGTGGTGGCCGCCTTCCTGGCCGTGCAGGCGGGGTGGTTCGCGTGATCCACCTTCCGGGGTCGGGGAACCGCGCGGCTTTCCCGACACTCTCCCAGGCGGCCGTCACCGGCGGACCGCGCTTCGACGACGGAGGTAAGGCCGCATAATGTCCGACTTCCCGTTCCTCTCGGTGCTCACCGTGGCGCCGCTGGTCGGCGCAGTGGTGGTCGCCCTCCTGCCGCGCAGTCGGCCGACGCTGGCCAAGCAGGTCGCGCTCGGCTGGTCTCTGCTGGTACTCGCCCTGTCCGTGGTCATGTGGGTGACCTGGCAGGTCGACGGCGAGCGCTTCCAGTTCCACGAGTCGTACCCGTGGATCCCCAACTGGGGGGTCAACTTCACCTTCGCCGCCGACGGCATCGCGCTTGTCATGCTGATGCTGATCGCGGTGCTGGTGCCCCTGGTGATCCTGGCCTCCTGGCACGACGCGGAGTCCTCGAAGCGCTCGGTGCCGGCCTACTTCGCGCTGCTGCTGGTCCTCGAATGCACGATGCTCGGTGTCTTCGCCGCCGCCGACATCTTCCTGTTCTACGTGTTCTTCGAGGTCATGCTGGTGCCGATGTACTTCCTGATCGGCAGCTACGGCGGCCACCAGCGGCAGTACGCGGCGGTCAAGTTCTTCCTCTACTCCCTGGTCGGCGGTCTGTTCATGCTGGCCGCGGTGATCGGCCTGTGGGTGGTCGGCGGCAAGACCTTCGACTGGGTGGCGCTGTCCGAGGTGGACATCTCCACCGGCGCGGAGCGTTGGCTGTTCCTCGGGTTCTTCATCGCCTTCGCGATCAAGGCACCCTTCTTCCCCTTCCACACCTGGCTGCCGGACGCCGGTGGTGCGGCGCCGGCCGGAGCCGCCGCCCTGCTCGTCGGGGTGCTGGACAAGGTGGGCACCTTCGGCATCCTGCGCTACTGCCTGCCGCTGTTCCCGGACGCGGCGCAGTGGTTCGCGCCCTGGGCGCTGGCCATCGCGGTGATCGGCATCATCTACGCCGCCCTGCTGGCGGTGGGGCAGAACGACCTGAAGCGGTTGGTGGCGTACACCTCGATCGCCCACTTCGGGTTCATCGGGGTCGGCATCTTCGCCTTCACCACCCAGGCCGGTACGGGTGCGGTGCTCTACATGGTCAACCACGGGCTTGCCACCGGGCTGCTGTTCCTGGTGGTCGGCATGCTGGTCACCCGCCGGGGCTCGGCGCTGATCAGCGACTTCGGTGGTGCCGGCAAGTTGGTGCCGGTGCTGGCCGGGGTGCTCTTCTTCGCCGGTCTGGCCTCGCTGGCCCTGCCCGGTACCGCGCCGTTCGTCTCCGAGTTCCTGGTGCTGATCGGCACCTTCACGGTGAACAAGCCGGTCGCGGTGATCGCCACCCTGGGCATCATCCTGGCCGCCGCGTACGTGCTCTGGATGGTGCAGCGCACCACGCAGGGCACCCTCAACCCGGAGCTCACCAAGATCGACGGGATGAAGCGGGACCTGAACCTTCGCGAGAAGTTCGTGGTCGCGCCGCTGATCGCCCTGATCGTGCTGCTGGGGTTCTACCCCAAGCCGGTCACGGACGTGATCAACCCCGCCATCCAGGCGACCATGGAGGATGTCGGCCGGACCGACCCGGCTCCGACGGCAGTGACCGTGCAGGAGGCCGGCCGGTGAGCGCGAGGAGTGAGCTTGCTGGTCCGGTGAGCGCGGGGAACGCAGCGCAGCGGAGTACCGCAGTCGCGAACGAAAGGCTGGTCTGGTGAACGAGTTTGAACTGCCGCCGATCGACTACGCGGCACTCGCGCCGATCCTGATCATGATGGGCGCGGCGGTGGTCGGGGTGCTGGTCGAGGCCTTCGTGCCTCGCCGCCTGCGGCACCCCATCCAGCTGCCGCTGGCGCTGCTGGCGGTGCTCGCCGCGCTGACCATGGTGGTGTTCAACGCCGACAAGCGGCTGATCACCATCGGGGTGATCGCCATCGACGGGCCCACCCTGTTCCTCCAGGGCTCGATCCTGGTCCTGTCGGCGGTGGCGTTGCTGCTGATCGGTGAGCGGGCGATCGAGCGGGGTGGCGCATTCGTCGCCCAGGCCGCCATCACCGCCGACTCCCCGGACGACCGGCGGCAGATGGCGCGCTCCGGTGGTGCCGGTGAGGTCTACCCGCTGGTCACCTTCGCGGTCGGTGGCATGCTGGTCTTCGTCTCGGCGAACGATCTGCTGACCATGTTCATCGCCCTCGAGGTCTTCTCGCTGCCGCTCTACCTGCTCTGTGCGCTGGCCCGTCGTCGGCGGATCCTGAGCCAGGAAGCCGCGATGAAGTACTTCCTGCTCGGCGCGTACGCCTCGGCCTTCTTCCTGTTCGGCCTGGCCCTGCTCTACGGGTTCACCGCCGGGCTGGGCGACCGCCCGGCCGGGGTCGACTTCGCCACCCTGCACGCGGCGGTGGCCAACTCGACGCAGAGCCCGGTGCTGCTCTTCGCCGGCATGGCCCTGGTGGCGATCGGTCTGCTGTTCAAGGCCGCCGCGGCACCGTTCCACGTCTGGACCCCGGACGTGTACCAGGGTGCGCCGACCCCGGTGACCGGTTTCATGGCCGCCTGCACGAAGGTGGCCGCCTTCGGTGCCCTGCTGCGGGTCTTCCATGTCGCCTTCGAGGGTGCCCGCTGGGACTTCACCCCGGTGCTTGGTGTGGTGGCGGTGCTCACCATGCTGGTCGGCGCGGTGTTCGCGGTGACCCAGACCGACATCAAGCGGCTGCTGGCGTACTCCTCCATCGCCAACGCCGGGTACCTGCTGGTCGGGGTGCTGGCCCCGGGCGCGAACGGGCTCTCCGGCACCATGTTCTACCTCGTCGCGTACGGCTTCGCGGTGCTGGCGGCCTTCGCGGTGGTGACCCTGGTGCGGGACGCCGACGGCGAGGCCACCCACCTGTCCCGCTGGGCCGGGCTGGGCCGGCGTTCCCCGCTGTACGCGGCCGTGTTCACCTTCATCCTGCTGGCCTTCGCCGGTATCCCGCTGACCAGCGGTTTCACCAGCAAGTTCGCGGTCTTCGGGCCGGCCCTGGAGGGCGGGCAGGTCTGGTTGGTGATCGCCGGTGTGCTGACCAGCATGGTGCTGGCCTTCCCGTACCTGCGGGTCGTGGTGATGATGTGGCTGTCCGAGCCGGGTGAGTCGACCCCCACGGTCACCGTGCCCGGTGGGCTGACCTCGGCGGCCCTGGTGATCGGTGTGCTCGCCACCCTGGTGCTCGGGGTGGCGCCCGGACCACTGCTGGACCTGGCCTCCAACGCGGCCGAGTTCGTGCGCTAGCGGTAGACCCTGCTGACGAGGGCCGGCCCACGACTGTGGGCCGGCCCTCGCCGTGTATCCCCGGTCCGGTGCAGGTAGAGCCCGTGTGGCATGGTGGAGTCGTGGGGATTAGCGGTGGCGAGCGTTCGGATGGCACCGGCTGCGGTGGCCGCCGGAACCGACTTGGCGCAGGTCAGTTCGGCGCGCTCGGCCTTCATCTCGCCGACTCTCGCACGGAGGAGTCCGTGCTGGGTCTGCTGGAGGTGGTCGAGGCGGAACTGCGCGACACCGTCGCCAGTGCCGACCCGTTCGTGACCGAGGCCGCCCGACACCTGGCGGATGCCGGTGGGAAGCGGTTCCGGCCCCTGCTGGTGGCCCTGGGCGCGCAGTTCGGTGACCCGAGCCGGCCGGAGATCGTGTCGGCCGCCGTGGTGGTGGAGCTCACCCACCTGGCCACGCTGTACCACGACGACGTGATGGACGAGGCCCCGGTGCGTCGGGGCGCCCCGAGCGCCAACTCGCGCTGGACCAACTCGGTCGCCATCCTGGTCGGCGACTACCTCTTCGCGCGGGCCGCGGACGTCGCGGCCGAGTTGGGTCCCGAGGCGGTACGCCTACAGGCCCGCACCTTCGCCCGGCTGGTGCACGGTCAGATCGCCGAGACCGTCGGGCCACGGGTCGGCGACGATCCGGTCTCCCACTACCTGCGGGTGATCGCGGAGAAGACCGGGTCGTTGATCGCCACCAGCGCGCACTTCGGCGGCCTGTTCGGCGGTGCCGCGCCCGAGCATGTCACCGCACTGGCCGGCTACGGCGAGACCATCGGGGTGGCCTTCCAGCTCTCCGACGACCTGCTGGACATCGCCAGCGAGTCCACCGAGTCAGGCAAGACCCCCGGCACCGACCTGCGGGAGGGGGTGCCGACCCTGCCGGTGCTGTACGCCCTGGCTGCGGACGACACCGACGCCGCCTCGGTGCGCCTGCGGGAGATCCTGGCCACCGGGCCGCTGACCGACGATGCCCTGCACGCCGAGGCCCTCGGTCTGCTGCGGGAGTCCGCAGCGCTCAAGCGGGCCCGGGAGACCGTCCGCAGCTACGCCGAGGACGCCCGGGCGCAGCTCGCCCCGCTGCCGCAGATCCCTGCCCGGCGGGCCCTGGAATCCCTCTGCGACCACATCGCCGACCGCACCAGCTGACCCGCCGCCGATCAGGCGTCAACCATGATGAAGGCCCGCCTCACGCCGGGCGTGGGGTGACCGGCTGACGCTGGGCGGACAGCAGGCGGGTGGCGGTCAGCATGAGCGCGGCGGCGACCAGCATGGCGATGGCCGCGGTCAGCCACATCGTCGGGTAGCCGGCTGCGGCGGCTAGGGGACCCAGGGTCAGCGGGCCGATGGCACCACCGGCGTACACCCCGGTCTGGGTGATCGAGGTGGCGGCGGCCGGCGCCTGGGGATGCAGTTGGACCACCGCGAAGTTCATCAGCCCCGGCCACGACCAGCCCAGGCCGAAGCCGAGCAGTACGCCGACCGTCAGCGGTACCGGGCCGGCCATCGTGAGCAGGGCCAGCCCGACCGCCCCGACGACGAGCATGCCGGCGATCACGGTGACGTGCCCGCCGGAACGGCGGTCGGCCAGCCAGCCGAAACCGACCCGGGTCACGATGCAGGCCGCGCTGCCGAGGGTCAGGGTCAACCCGGCCAGTGCCGGTGCCAGTCCCCGGTCGACGGAGGCGTCCACCACGAAGGTGCCCAGCGCGTTCGCCGCCCCGGCGGCGAGCGCCGCGGCTATGCCGACCACCACCAGCGGGAAGGTCCCGCGCCCGGCACCACCGACCGGCCGGCGGGCAGGTTGCGGACTCTGTGCGGGTACGGCCGGCAGGGTGGCCAGCGCGGCAGCGGCGGCTGCCACGAAGGCCCAGCGCCAGCCGACCGTGAGGGCGAGGGTGGGCACGGCCGCCCCGGCCAGCAGGGTGGAGACCGGGATGGCGGCCTGTTTGATGCCGAAGGACAGACCCTGCCGCCGAGTCGGTACGTGCCGGGCCAGCAGTGCGTTGCTGGACAGCTGACCCAGGGCGTTGGCGGTGCCGGCCACCGCGAGCAGGCCGACCAGCACCGGGTACGACCGGGCCAGCACCGCCGTGGCCAACAGGCAGCCGGCGGAGATCAGGATTCCGACCCGGGCCACCACGGCGCCACCCCACCGCTCCACCAGGGCCCCGGTGGGCACGGAGGTCAGTGCGCTGACCCCGAAGTAGACCGCTACCGCCAATCCCAGTCCGGCGGGGGAGAAGGCCAGTTCCTCCCGCATCTGTACGGCCAGACCACCGACCAGGAAGACCGGCAGGACGCAGGCGATGGTCACGACGACGGCCACCGCGCTGGCACGGACCGGCCTGGTGCCGGCGGTCGGATCGGGAAGCGAGGCGGTGTCGGTCATGGTCAGATCAACCTATGCGAGTACGGGGGTGGCGACACGAAGTGCAACCGAGATCACTTCATGTACGTCATCCGCCTGCGTCATCCATCCGATCAGGGATTTCGCCTGGGGCCGCTTTTTCATATGGTGTAAGTCCCTGGTGGCGGAGGTGGTTGTGCGCGACCCCCTGGCGGAGCCTTCGGATCTGATCCGGAGCGTGTCCCGCGCACTTCGAGTGCTCGAAGCGGTCGGCCGTGCCCCGCGCGGGCTGACGGTGAAACAGATCGCCCGACGCTGCGAGCTGACCGTGGCCACCACATACCACCTGGTGCGGACCCTGGCGTACGAGGGATATGTGATCCGTCGGGAGGACGGCACGTACATCGTGGGCCTGGAGGTGGCCGACCGCTATCGCGAGTTGGTCGCCGCCTTCCGGGGGTCGCCGGCGGTCGGGGAGACCCTGCGCCGGGTGGCCGTCGAGACCGGCTGGAGCCACTACCTCGGCCGGTTCGTCGGGGGGCAGGTGGCGATCACCGCTGTCGCGGAGGGCGCCCGTTCGCCCTATCTGGAGGATCTCGTGCCGGGATTCGACGAGGGAGCCCACGCGACCGCCCTCGGCAAGGCCCTGCTGGCCACCCTCACGGTCGAGCAACGCCACCGCTACCTCCGTGAGTACGGTATGCGCCCGTTCACCAGCGCCACCCTGTGCACTCCGGAGGCCTTCGAGGCCGATCTGGCGGCCGGGGAACGTCGTGGGATGCAACTGGAGCTGGGCCAGTTCCGGCAGGGGGTGGCCTGTGCCGCCGTGCTGATCAGCCCGGACAAGGACATCGAGCGGCGGACCGTACTGGCCTGTGCGCTGCCGGCCAGCGAGATGATGACCTCTGCCCGGGTGGTGCGGACGAAGCTGCTCACCGCCGCCCGGGCGATCGCCGACAGCCTGGCCACGGAAGTCTGAGCCGCCCCCCTCGCGCCCAACCCCCAGGTTTGAGCTGCGACTGAACTCTTCCGGGTGACCGCACGTACCAGAGGTCGTAACGCCGCGCCCGCTCCCGTCGAGAGCGAGGAGAGGATCATCAGCGACCACGACGCCCATCTGCTGCGTGCCCTGCATGACGAACATGCCGACGCGCTCTACGCGCACGCGTTGCGGCTGGTCAACGGCGACCGGCAGCGTGCCGAGGACCTGGTGCAGGAGACGTTGCTGCGGGCCTGGCGCCACCCGGAGTCGCTCGACCCGCGTCGCGGCTCGGTACGGGCCTGGCTGTTCACGACCGCACGCAACCTGGCCATCGACGCCTGGCGACGCCGCTCCACCCGGGTCGGCGAGATCTACACCGACGAACTGCCCGAACCGCCGGAGGTCGTCGACGAGACGGAACGTGCCGTCGAGGCGTGGACGGTCGCCGAGGCGCTCAACCGGCTCAGCCCCTCCCACCGGGACGTGCTGGTCGAGTGCTTCTATCAGGGCCGCTCGGTCGCGGAGACGGCCTCCCGGCTGGGTGTTCCGCCCGGGACGGTGAAGTCTCGAACCCACTACGCCCTGCGGTCACTACGGTTGGTGCTTGCCGAGATGGGGGTGACCGGATGAGCCGCTGCGACTTCGCCTACGACGATGGCGCGTACGTGCTGGGTGCCCTGTCTCCCGCGGACCGCGCGGCCTACGAACGCCATCTGGTCGACTGCCCGGCCTGCCAGCAGTCCGTCTCGGAGATCGCCGTGCTGCCCGGTCTGCTCGGCCGGTTGGATCCGACCAGCCTGGAGCAGTTCCTGCCACTGCCGGAGAACCCCCGGGTGCCGGAGTTGCTCAGCGCCGCGCGGGAGCGTCGGCGCCGGGAGCGGCAGGCCAACCGACTGCGGTACGCCGTCATCGGCCTGGCGGCTGCCGCCTTCGCCCTGGTCGTCGGCTTCGGCACGGCCACGATGCTGCCCGAACCGGCGCCGACCGGGCCGGTGGCCCAGGTGCGGATGGTGCAGATGCGTCCGGTCGCGGGTGCGGTGCCTCTGCACGCCGAGATCGGGCTCACCGGCACCAACTGGGGCACCGAGGTCACCATGACCTGTGGGTACGACGAGCGCTCCGGTTATGGCAAGGCGAACGCCTTCCGGCTGGTGGCCCACGCCGCCGACGGGTCACAGGAGCAGATCGGCTCCTGGCTGGCCGCACCCGGGGACGACCTGCGGATCAGCGGAGCCACCCGGTTCACCAATGCCGAACTGGTCCGGTTGGAACTGCTCCGGGCCGACGGCACCGTGGTGCTGGCGTACGACGTGCCCTGAAGCGGGGTCAGCGGGCGGCGGCCGGGCCGGGGCGCTCGCGGCGGGTACGCCGGGCCTGGCGCAACCCGTCCACGGTGAAGACGATCAGGGCCAGCCAGACCAGAGCGAATCCGGCCAGGCGGGCCGGCGGCATCGGCTCGTGGAAGATCAGCACCCCGCAGCCCAGCTGGAGGATCGGGGCCACGTACTGAAGCATGCCCAGGGCGGTCAGCGGGAGCCGGTTGGCGGCCCCGGCGAACAGCAGGAGAGGGATGGCGGTCAGCGCACCGGCCAGGACCAGCAGCAGGGTGTGCCCCGTCGAGACCTGCCCGAAGGTCGCCTCCCCGGTGGCCGCCAGCCAGCCCAGGTAGCCGAGGGCGGGCAACGCCAGCACGGCCGACTCGACGAACAGGCCCTCCGCGGCGGGCAGCCCGAGCTGCTTCTTGACCAGGCTGTACCCGCCGAAGGTCAGTGCCAGGATCAAGGCCAGGTACGGCAGTCGACCGTAGTCGACCGTGAGTACGGCCACCGCCAGCCCGCCGATGCCCAGGGCCAGCCACTGCCCCGGACGCAGACGTTCCCGCAGCACCACCACCCCTAGCAGGACCACCACCAGGGGATTGATGAAGTACCCGAGGGCGGTTTCCACCACCCGGTCGGAGTTGACCCCGTAGATGTAGGTGAACCAGTTGAGCCCGATCAGGGTGGCGGCCACCCCGATGCCCGCCAAGGCTCGCGGTCGGCGCAACAGGGCCCGCAGGAATCCGATGTTGCGCATCGCGCCGAGCAGGAGGGCGACGAAGGCCACAGACCAGATCACCCGGTGGGCGAGGATCTCCAAGGGGCTGGCCGGACGGAGCAGCTTGAAGTAGAGGGGAAAGAATCCCCACATCAGGTACGCGGCGAGCCCGTAGAGATATCCGAGGCGCAGGGGTGTCACGGCTACACGGTAAGGGCCGATCTCCCCGCCTGCTCCTTGCCGGTGAGCGGGCTCACTGCTGGTTACGGCGGTCCAGTTCCATCCAGCGCTCGGCCTGCACCGCAGTGAAGCCGAGCTTCTGGTAGAGCCCGTGCGCATCCTGGGTGGCCAGCAGCAGCCGGCGTACGCCCAGGGTGGCCAGATGGTCGCGGACCGCGCCCGCCAGCCAGGTGCCCAGGCCGCGACCTCGCTCGGTCCGGTCGACGTACACGTCACACAGGTAGCCGAAGGTGACCTGATCGGTGATCACCCTCGCCACGGCGACCTGGCGGCCGTCGACCGGCCGGTAGACACCGAACCCGATCGAGCCGGCGAAGGCCCGGGTCACCGTCTCGTGGTCTCGTCCGAGCGCCCAGTAGGCGTCCGTGCTGAGCCAGTGGTGCACCCGGTCCAGGTCCAGCCGGGCCGGATCGGTGCTGATCGTGTAGCCGTCGTCGCGGGTCAGCGTGAACACCCCTGCGACGGTAGTCCGTACCCCGGTCGGGTCCGGTAGCCGGATCCCGCAATCTGGCCTGCACAGCGGACAGGTACCGCTCGTTGAGCGGTACCTGTCCGGCTCGGCCCGGCTCGGCGCTGCCGGCCGGTGGGTGGTGGGGTCAGTCGCGGTCGAGGACGGCGCCGAGGACCCAGGTGACGATGCCGACGAAGAGGGCACCCAGGACGGCGGCCGGCCAGAAGCCGTCCACCTCGAAGGGCAGCCCGACCTGGTCCGCGATCCAACCGGTCAGCAGGAAGAGCAGACCGTTGACCACCAGGGCGATCAGACCGAGGGTCAGCAGGTAGAAGCCGCAGCCCACGGTCTTGATGATCGGCTGGAGGACCCCGTTCACCACGCCGAAGATGACCGCCACGAGGACCAGGGTCAGCACCGTTTCGCTGACCGACTCCGTGTCGAGAGAGATGCCGGGGATGATCAGGGTAGCCAGCCAGAAGGCCACCGCCGTGGCGCCGACCCGGATCAGTAGACCTTTCAGGAAATCCATGGCCGGCATGGTGTCACGACCAGGCCAGAGACGGTACCCGCGAGATCGCCTGTGCCGGTCTCAGGCGCGCGACGGACGACCGACCAGTTGGGCCTCCAACGGGGTGCCGGCGAGCAGCACCCAGCGCAGAGCCCGCCGGTTCACCACGGCCACCATGTCGGGCCGGATCCGGGTCAGCCAGTCGGCCGCGTCGCCGAGCCCCAGGGCGGTCCCGGCGATCGAGGCCTCCGCAGGACTCAACGGTTGTAGCAGGGCCAGGTCGGACCGGCCCAGGGCATCCGCGTCCGCCGGGGTCAACTCGTCGCGTACCAGCAGGGTGGTCTGCCAGGCCGCACCCGGCCGGGGACCGCCGGTGGGCGGCGGCGCGTCCAGGACCACCAGCAGCGGTGACAGCGGGGTGCCCGGCTCGGTCTCCACCGGCCTGCCGGGCGGAACCAGCGGGATCGTCTCGCCCGGCGTGCCGACCCCGCGTACGAACGGTTGCCAGGCCTGAGGTCGGCTGGTCTGGACGACGACTCGGCAGCCCAGGGCCATCGCCCGCATGGTCAGCAACTGGGCCGCCCGCACCCCGCCGACGATCATCACCCGGGTGCTCTCCGGCCGGAACAGCCGGACGGTGACCGGATCGCCGTGCCGGTTGGCTCCCACCACCAGGCCGGCTGAGCCGTACGGCAGGTCCAACTCGGACCCGACCCCGAGGGTGGCCGGGACGGGCGGGGCCAGTGGCAGGGTGTCCGCCAAGCCGCAGAGGTGGGCCCCGTCGAGTCGCTGCACCACCCCACCGGCCGTCGTCACCAGCCCGCGCAGCGCCCGCGCGGCGGCGGAGAGCTCGGCGGGAGTCGAGGCGCTGATCCGTACGGTCAGACCCTCGGTCGGACCCGGCTCGGCGTGCAGGGACACCGTGACCGCGGTAGCCGGCAGCGTCAACAGCCGCGGCACCAGCTGACGTCCGCCCTCCGAGGTGGGCCATCGGCGCAGTCGGAAAGTGGTCTGCAACAACCCGCCGCAGCGCACGGCCTGCCAGGACTCCCGAACGGGTCGCCCGTCATGGTGGGCGAGTTCGGCGAACACCCGCAGCGCCGCCTGCTCGCCCAGCGGTCGGATCGACAACGAACCGGAGCGGCGGATGATCCGGCGGACGGTGCTGGCCAGGGTTCGCCGTAACGCCTCCTCCGACCAGCCCTCCGTCCGGATGACCCGTACGGCCAGTACCCCCCGTTCCCAGCCGGCCAGCCGACCCTGGGTCAACTGGCGGTACGAGGTGGCCGACAGGCCGCCACCGGCACGGAGCGCCGGAGCCGCCGAGGCGGACAGCACCAGCTGAATGCGTACCGGCGGAGCCTGGTCGGGGTCGGCCGGTAGCAGGGCGGCGGGCGAGGGCAGGTGCTGCCCGCCGTCGCCGAGCAGATCGGCCCGGTCGCCGATTTCCAGCAGTGCCACCACCCCACCGGGGTCGTCGAACAGCACCGCCGAGGAGCCCGCCAGATCGGCCGGGTGACGCACGGTGTCCGGGGCGACCAGATCGAGCAGGGCCGCCGGTCCGCCCGGCGCGGTGAGTGCGCGTTGCCGGGTGAGATAGCCCAGACCGGTGCCCGACCACTCGTACAGCCACCGCTGACGAACCCGGCCCCAGGCGAGCAGCAACAGGGCTACGGCCAGCACGGCGGCGGCCGACAGCGTGACCACGCCCCGGCCCGAGGCGGCGACGACCACGGCCACCGCCACCTGCGTGGTCACGACCTGCCCTGCCCGAGGTCGATGCTCTCGCCAGTACTCACCGCGCCCGGCCGTGGCGGCGGCAGGTGGGATGCGCTGCTCGGGCGACCCTTCGGTCGGGGCAGGCGCAACCGTGGTCGGGAGGCTTGTCATCGCCACCGCACCTCCTCGGCCGGTCACCCGCCGCAACCCGACTGCCGCCCATCGTAGTGAGCGAACGGGATCAGCGTTGTCCACAGGGGAACGGGACGGGGTAGCACAACAGCGACGGTGCCGCTACCGTCAGCGACGAGACGTCATTGGTCCGATCCCACGGCCCGCAAGCCCCTTCCGGTGCCGGCGGGTGCGTGATGTTCGCAGGGCCAGCCACGACCCAGCAGACAAGGAGATGTCGGGGTGTCCCAGACCCAGGCACAGGCCGCGGTGATGCAGCAGACCGCGGCGAAGTTCGAGCAGACGGACCAGTCGTTGCAGTCGATGCTCAGTGGACTGCTGACCCAGCTGGAGGTTCTCCAGCAGGCCTGGCGCGGGGCCGGTGGCCGGTCGTTCGAGCAGGTGAAACAGCAGTGGGCGCAGGACCAGGCCAGTTTGCAGCGGGCGCTGCGCGAGACCGCAGGGGCGATCCGCACGGCCGGTACGCACTACGACGCGTCGGACGCCGAGGCGGCCAGCCGGGTGTCCGCCACCAACCGCGGCGGCATTCAGTTGCCGCTCTAGACCACGATCCAGGGGGATTCGATGGAGCACGGTGTGCTTGTCGTCAACTTCGCCGCGCTGCAGCAGGCCAGCGCGGACATCCAGCGGGCGTTGAACACGCTCGACTCGCAGTTGGGCCAGCTGGAACGGGATGCCGCCCCGTTGGTGGCCACCTGGTCCGGTGAGGCCCAGCAGGCGTACGAGCAGCGGCAGGCCCGGTGGCGCAACGCCTCCCAGGACCTCCAGGCGATGCTGCGTGACATCAAGCTGGCGGTGGACGAGTCAGCTGCCGACTACCTGGACACCGAGAAGAAGAACGTCGGCCTGTTCCGGTGACCACCAGCGGCGACGCCGCCCGTTCGGTTGAGCGGCGTCGCCGCGCGTCAGGCCTCGGGGTGGGTGGTTCGTCAAGCGGGGTCGGCGGGACGCCAGCGGCGTCGGGCACCCCGGGGCACGATCAGGGCCGTCAGCACGATGCCGACCACCAGCACAGCGCCCGTGGTGGCCAGCAGGACGGCCCGCTGCCGGGCGGCGGCCCGGCGGTTCTGCTGGGCTACCAGTGCGGGGTCGGGCCCCTCGTCGGGCAGGGCGATGACCGGGGCGGGCCGGGTGACCCTGCCGGTGGCGGACTCGGTGACCGCCCGATACGGGTTCAGCACCCCGGCGCCGTAACCGTTGCCGGGGGCCGGGTCGGCGGTGGCCATGAGCCGGTCGGCCACCTCCGGGGCGCTCAGCTCGGGACGGTACTCGCGCAACAGGGCCGCCGTGGCGGCCACGAACGGCGCGGCATAGCTGGTCCCCTCAGCCCGATGATGACCCTGCCCGGGAGCGGCCATCAGCACCTCCGAGCCGGGTGCCATCAGATCCACATAGGATCCGACCTGGGAGAAGTCGGCCCGGACACCGTCCGCCCCGACCGCACCGACGCCGAGTACCCCCTCGTACGCCGCCGGGTACGGGCGCGGATCACCGCTGCCGTGCAGGTTGCCGACGGCGGCCACCACGACCACATCCCGGGCCAGGGCGTAGCCGATCGCCTCGCGTACCGCCGGATGGTCGGCGTACAGGACCACGGACAGGTTGACCACATCGGCGCGGTTGTCCACCGCCCAGCGGATCGCGCGGGCGAAGTCGGCCGGGGCGACCGTACGACCTGCTCCCTGACCGTCCACGATCTGCTGTTCGCTGACCCGTACCGGCAGAATGCGGGCCTTCGGTGCCAGCCCGCGCAGGCCGGTTCCGTCCCTGGGGGCGGCGGCGATGATGCTCGCCACCCCGGTTCCGTGGCCGACGCAGTCGCGGGTGCCGTCCCCGCCGGGATCGAGCAGGTCGGTGCCGGTGAGTACCCGGCCGGTCAGCTGTGGGTGGCGTCGATCCACCCCGGAATCGACCACCGCCACGGTCACTCCCGATCCGGTAGCCAAGGAGTGCAGCCGCTCGGGCGCGTACCGTTGCTGTGGCCAGGGGACCGCGGACACCGGCCGGGCAGGTGCTGGTGGTGCCTCGCAACCCGGCGTCCGGCCGGTCGTGACCGAGGCGACAGCCGTCCCGGCCCCGACCGCATCCGCCACGAACAGCAGGACGGCGGTCAGACCCGCGAAAAGGGGATGCCGAGCGTACCGGGACATCGACCGCCTCCGTATCGTGTCGACACCGGAACGGGATGTTATCGCCTGGGACGAAACGGCGGTGGATCCCAGCCAGCCTTGTCATTGTGATCTTGATATGACCTTGTAGGTTGTAACCGACACCTATGGCCTGGGCCCGGGAGGAGGGGGTGGCCGTGACCGACTGGGAGCCGGCCACCGAGGCGGAAGCGGCGCTGCGGGACGCACTACGCAGCAATGACCAACAGCTCTACTTCCGCATCCTGTCCAGCATCGAACTGCTCCTGCCGATCTCCGCGCCGACGGTCCCCGGATCGGCACCTGCGGGTTGGGGCACCTGGACCACCGGTGGGCGTACGCACGTCCTGGCCTTCACCTCCGTCGAGGCGATGCGGGCCTGCCTGGGTGAGTACGGCGCGTCCGCCCGCCGCACCGGCTACGCCGAACTGGCCACCGGTTGGCCGAACCACGAGTGGTGGTTGGCGGTCAACCCCGGCTTGCCCATCGAGGGCTACCTGCCCGCCTGGTACGTCGCTCAGCTCTCCCGGGGTGACGTCCGGCTGCCCGGCCGCACCGTCGGTGCCCGAGCCAGGCTGGAGCGGGTCGAGGCGATGAGTCGGCTGCGCGAATCCGGCCCGGCCGCGAACCCCCCGGCACAACTCCGCCCGAGTCGACCGGAGATGCCTCCGCCGGTGATCCCGGCCGCCTTTCAACTCTCCGACGTCGCGGTGACCGCACCGGGCGCAGGCACCCGAGTGCCCGGTCAACCGCCCGCCGGTCAGCCAACGGGCTATCCGGGCGCCGGTCACCTCAGGCCGAGCGCCCCCGAACCCCGACCCGGCCTCAGCGGCCAGCGCCCGGACCTCGCCGGTGGCGCGCGTCCCGAGACCGCCGATGGCCTCTGGGGGGACCGCCAGGGGCACCTGCCGCCGCGCCAGCCCATGCCCCCGCCCGGGGAGACACTCGGTCGACCGGTCACCGCCGAGCAGGACGGAGCCCCAGCCAACGGTCAGGCCGCCGACCACCCGCCCCGGCGGTCCTTCTTCGAACCGGCCTCCGGTCGGACGGCCTCCCGAAGCGAGCGGGCCACCGCGCCCTCCCGGTTCTCCCGCAGCGGGCAGCCGTTCCCCCGCCGTGGCCAGGCCCCCGAGTCGACCGCCGACGGCACCACCCGAGCCTTCGACTTCAGCCAGGACGCCCAGACCGGCGGCCTGACCCGGCCCGACGCGAACGGCGAGGCGACCCAGCCGCTGCGGCCCCCGGCCGACCCGTCGCCGGAACCGACCCAGCGTCTGTGGTCGACCGCGCCGACCGATCTGACCGGCTCGGTGCCAGGCGACCCGACCGCAGAGACCCAGGCGCTGCCCCGCCGCCAGTCGACCGAGGGTGGCGAGCAGACCCTCCCGTCGGCGGCGGAGCCGGTCTCCGCCCCGCCCGAGCCGAGGCGCGGGTTCACCCCGATCGTCATAGAGGGCACCATCATCGAGGCCCGGGACCTGACTTCGGGGCCGCCCGCGCAGCAGCACCCGGAGCCCGGTACGACCCAACGCCAGGCCCCCGAAGCAGGCCCGACCCTGCCCCCGACCTCCGAGGCACCGCAGACCTGGCCCACTGAGGCGGAACCGACGGCACCGATCACCCCGAGGCAGGCGGAACCGACGACGACCTTCTTTCCGTCCCAGGCGGAGCGGACGGTGTCGTTGTCCCCCTCGCAGGGGGAGCCGGAGCAGGCGGATCCGACGACCACGTTGTTCCCCGCGCAGGCGGAGCAGACGGTGGCGATGTCCCCGTCGCAGGCAGACCCGACGACGCTCTTCCCGTCGCAGGCGGAGCAGACCGTGTCGTTGTCCCCGTCGCAGGCGGAGCCGGTGGAGGCGGACCCGACCACGACCTTCTTCCCGTCGCAGGCAGAGTCGACCGTGTCGTTGTCCCCGTCGCAGGCGGAGCCGGTGGAGGCGGACCCGACGACGACCTTGTTCCCCGCGCAGGCGGAGTCGACGGTGTCCATGTCTACGTCGCAGGTGGACCCGACGACGACGCTCTTCCCGGCGCAGGCGGAGCAGACGGTGGCGATGTCCCCGGCGCAGGCGGAGCCAACGCAGGTGGATCCGACGATGCTCATCCCGGCGCAGGCGGAGTCGACGGTGGCGATGTCCTCGTCGGCGGCGGAGCCCACGGTGGTGGTTCCGGCGGTGGCGGATGAGGTGACCGCGCCGGTGCCGGCAACCGAGCCCTCACTGTTCGACCCGTCGCCGTCGCACAAGGCCGCCGCCGGACCTGAGCCCGAGGACACCGTCGCGACGCCCACCCTGCCATTGGCCACCCCGGAGCCGGCCACCGCGTCGCCACCGGAGGAGCCCGCCCCGGCATCGGGGGTGTCGCCGGCAGGGTTCGAGCCGGCCAACGAGGTGGAGGAGGATCTGCTCGCCGCTGCGGGGGCCGCGAAGACCGACACCTTCCTGTCGACACTGCTGCTGGCCCGGGTCCTCCTGCCGATCGCCCCGGACTCCGCCCCGGGCAGCCGCCCCGGTGACCCCGGGTACGTCTGGCCGACGGTGGAACTGGACGATCAGACCTTCGTGGTGGCCTACACCTCGCCGCAGCGTCTCGCCGACCATGGCGACCAGGCGGCCGAGACGATGACGGTCCGCTTCGTACAGCTGATTCGCTCCTGGCCCCAGTTGTCATGGTCCTTCGCGGTCAACCCGGGTACCCCGGTCGGTGCGAAGCTGCCCGGCGAGCAGATCGTCGGGCTGGCCAACTGGGCGGCCGAACTCGGGCTCGGTGACGACAACGAGCCGGAACCGGGCGTCGACAAGACGGCGGCGACCAGCAGCCCACCGAAGGTGGCCACCGCAGCCGACCCGACTCGACCGATCGTGATGCAGAAGGCGATCGCGCCCAGTCAACTGGGCTTCTACCTGGAACGTGGCTACGACCGGGTCTCCGGTTTCGTGCACCGGGCCACCGAACTGGCCCACCTCACCACCCCCGACCAGCTCTACCGCGCGCTCGGTCTACAGCATCCGGAGTCACCGTTCGCGGCAGACGCCGAGGAGATCTACGTGTTGCGGTGGCCGGCGTACCGGCCGAGTCTCTACCGCATCCCCTACGGCGGGCAGAACGAGGCCGCGATGCGGGCCATGGAGGGCTGGGTCATCGAACGTCCGCCGTTCCGCGGCAACGGCTTCGCCCCCGGGGAGAGCAGTGAGGTGCTCGCCGAATTCAAGGTGGACAGTGTCCGGCTGCCGCACGGCGCGCAACTGCTGCGCCTGGGTGCGGACGGCACCGAGCGGCTGATCGCCGTCTTCGACGCCGACACGGTCACCTGGTGTGAGGCGGGTGCCCAGTGACCCGCGACGGCTACGTGGCCCGCTGGCGGGGCCGGGAGTACCAGGCCAGCCCGGACGGTGGTGACGTGCGGCTGTACCAGACGGAGCCGGCCGAGGGCTTCGTCGAGGTACGACCCGGCCGGTACCTCCGGGTGGTGCCGGTGGCCGAGGTCGAGGAACTGGCGTACGTGCGGACGACCTGCACCTGGAAGGGACAGCCGTTCATCGTGCTCGGTGAGCACGAGGGTTGGCTGCGGGTCGAGTACACCGGTGGCCGCTGGCCGGTGGCGCAGGCGCTGCGGCTGGAGGCCTTCGACTTCGGCGTCTACCAGGGATGGGCGCCGGTCGGGGAGGTCACCGACCTGCGCGAGCAGCGGGTCTGATCACGACTTGGCCCAGCGCAGGATCTCGCCCAGCACCAGCTCCGAGGCCTCCAGGTGCGGGAAGTGGCCGACCTCGTCCAGCAGCCGCCACTCGTACGGCCCGCTGACGTAGCGACTCGACCCCTGGGCGGTACGGGGTAGGGAGGCCACATCCTGTGCGCCGTGCAGTTGCAGGGTGGGTGCGACAAGCGGCCGTTGCATCAACTTGACGAACCGGTAGCCGTGCAGCCGCAGCACCGACCGGAACGCCCAGCGGTAGCCCTCCAGGGCGCAGAACGCCGCCTGCGGGATCTGCATGGCCTGCCGGTACTGCCGGGCGTACTCGGCGAAGTCCGGGCCGGCGACCCAGCGGGGGCCACCCCAGCGGCGCAGGATCTCCTCCACCGCCCGCCCGTCGTCTCGGGTGAGGACGTGTTCGTAGCGGGGCAGCTGGAACTTCAGGGTGGGTGTGGCGGCGGCGAACTGTCCACGCGGATCGGCGAAGATGGCCGCCCGTAACCGCAGCGGATGCGGGGCACCGAGCACCACCAGCCGGCGTACCAGGGTGGGATGGAAGGACGCCACCGTCCAGGCCACCATGCCCCCGGCTCCGGTGCCGACCACGGTCGCCGAGCGTTCCCCCAGAGCCCTGATCATCCCGGCGACGTCGGCGGCGAGGGTGTATCCGTCGTACCCCCGGGGTGGTTTGTCGCTGGCGCCGTAGCCGCGCAGGTCGACGGCGACCGCGCGGAAGCCGGCGTCGGCGACCATGGGGAGCATCCGGTGCCAGGCCCACCAGTGCTCGGGGAAGCCGTGCAGGAAGAGCACCATCGGACCGGTGCCCGCCTCCACGACATGGAACCGGCTGCCGTTCGCGCCGACGAACCGGTGCGTCCACGGCCCCTCGGTGAGGACGCAGGACTCGTCGACGGCTCCGCCACGCTGCTCGGTCATGACCGACAGCCTAGGACCCCGACGCCGGTAGGCCGGTCCGGCGGCGTGTGTGGTGTCCGGCGCGACCCTTGCCGGGCGAAGGGCGATGCCCCGGGCAGGTGAGCTGCCCGGGGCATCGTGGTCGTGCGGTTACTCAGGAGAATCGGACCTTGGTGTTCAGGCCCTTCTGCTCCAGCACCTTGATCTTGGTGCCGGTGGCCGGCAGCTTCACGCCGTGGTTCGGCAGCTCCGGGAACCAGTACTGCTTGGTGTCGTCGAACAGCGGCTGCGCCGCCTGGCCGCGGATGTACTGCGGCTGGCTGTTGAGGTGCAGCGTGAACGAGTCCGCCTTCTTGAGGCTGAACGGCGCGTCGTAGACCTGGATCCGGGCCCGCCAGGGCTGGCCGGTCAGGTTGTAGATCGGCCGGGGCCGGGAGTCGATGATCAGGTTCCGGCCCTCACCCGGGTGCGCGAACGTGTCGTTGTCCGCCCACCGGGTGTTCCAGTACGAGATCAGCAGACCCTCCTGGTACGCGTAGTGGTCCACGTAGTCCGGCTTGGTGTTGGCGTACCCGAAGAAGTACGGGCCGGTCTTGAGGTACTTGTCGTACGAGATGTACTGCCGGGTGCCCGCGATGTAGTAGTTCGCGAACTTACGGGCGTAGCTCTCCTCGACCACCTCGAAACCACCGGCCAGGGTCCAGCCGGCTCCGCCGTCCTCGGCCCCGTCGGTGAAGACCGTCACGCCGTCGGCGGTCAGGGTGACGGCGTCACCGAAGAAGCCGCCCTCGGAGACCGCACCGTCGGTCTGGTACCGCAGCCGGAAACCGACCTGGTTGCCGACCACCCCGTCCAGCGGAATGGTGACGTCCACCCACTCGTCGTCGGAGCTGCCGTCCAGGGCGAAGCGACCGGGGGAGATCTCCTTGAGCGGCTGGCCGTCGGCGGTGCCGGGCTGGGGAGTCCAGGTCTGTCCACCGTCGATCGAGGTCTCGAAGAACAGGTAGTCGTACTCCGCCTCGATGCTGTAGCGGCCCTTCATGGACAGGGTCGCCGACGACTTCCCGGTCAGGTCGAAGGTCCGGGTCATCGTGCTGTTCAGGTCGTCCGCGTTGCCGGAGAAGAACTGCTTGGTGCCCTCGAAGGGTGCACCGTTCTCGAAGGTGTACTCCCGCTCGGGCAGCACCACCACGGCGGCCTGGGCCTCCTTGGTGTTGTACTCCTGCGGGCCGAGCACCAGGGTCCGCTTCTGACCGGCGACGATCACTTCGTAGTCGAGCCAGCCGAGCTGGAGCTTGTTCCAGGCACCCAGGTCACCGCCGCGCTCGCCGATGCCGCCGTCGTTCTTGGCACCCAGGCGGCTCTGGGCCATCAACGTCCAGTGCTCGTTGTTGTTGTCGCCGCCGCTGATGACGTTGTAGTCGTCCGGCAGACCCAGGTCGTGGGCGTACTCGTGGTAGAAGACGCTGCGACCGCCGTTCTCCGGCTGGATGGTGTAGTCGCCGATCCAGATGCCGGTGTCGCCGATCTGGGTACCCCCGCCCAGGAAGTTCGGCGGACCGGTACGACCCTGGTCGGAGGCGTACGCGTACCAGCGGTGGCTCCAGATGGCGTCCTCGCCGTAGATCGGGTCACCGTCGGCCATGTCGCCACCGGCGTGCACGATCTGGAAGTGGTCGATGTAGCCGTCCGGCTCGTTGAAGTCGCCGTCACCGTCGTGGTCGTAGCGGTCCCACTGGTCCATGGCCCGTACGTCGGCGGCGATCTGGGCGTCCGTGCGCCCGGCGGCCTTCTGGTCGGCCACCCACTGGTTGGCGGCGTCGCGCACCAGGGCCCACACGTTGGAGCAGACGATCGAGTCGCAGGGGTAGCCGTTGGAGCGGCCGTACCGGGCCTGGTTGTAGTTGACCTTGACCCAGTTGCTGACCACACCGTCGACGCTGTAGCGACCCGAGGACTGCGCCTCGTAGTACTGCTTCACGGACTCGTCGCCCGGAGCGGTGCCGAAGTAGAGCGTGCGGAAGTGATCGGCGTCGTAGTTCGGCTGCCACACGGTGGAGTTGTCGACCCGCCGGTCCGGCTGGGGGATCTGGTTGTGCAGCGGCCCGTCGAACCGGGCAGGCCCCGGAACACTGGGGTCGGTGTCCTGGTCCGGGTAGTTCGGGTGCCGCTCGTCGCCGAACTCGGCCAGGATGACGAAGATCTGGTCGGTCTTCTCCCGGGAAAGCTCGACGTACTGCTTCTCGGTGGGCCCCTTGCCACCCTTGGGGGTCTTGGCGTTGCGGCCGGCCTTGCCACCACGGACGGCCCGGTCACCGACCTTGGCCACCGTGCTGCCGTTGATCCGTTCGGTTTTCACACGGCCCGAGAGCACCTCGCTCAGGCCCTCCTGACGCAGTGCGCGACGCTTCTCTTCCAGCGGGTTCGGCAGGTCGTGTTCGGCGTGGGCGGGCTCGGCGATCGACGGCGCGGCCGTCGGCGGCTCCGCGATCGGCGCGGCGGAGGCCGATGATCCGACCGTCAGCCCTGTCGCCGTCATCGAAAGCCCGAGCAGACCCACTGCGAATTTCCGCACGCGGTACCTCCGGATATAGGGAACCGGCCATCGGGGGGTGCAAGCCGGTGAGATCGGCCCCTACGGATGGGGCCACTGGTGAACTTAGGCACTAGTGGGGCGGCTGGGAAGGGGTAACCATCGATTTTATGGCAGTGAATTGCCGACAGGTCTGCTCACTGTCACAACCCCGCCTGGGCCCACCCGCCGTCCGTGCAGGTCCGGACAGACATCGACGGGTGGCGGTCCGCACCGGACCACCACCCGTCGAGGGGTACGACAGGTCAGTCCTCGTCGGACTTGCTCCCGCCCATGCCGGAGGCGATCAACTCCATCACCGAGGAGTCCTGCAACGTGGTCACGTCACCGAGCGAACGGTTCTCCGCCACGTCCCGCAACAGCCGCCGCATGATCTTGCCCGATCGGGTCTTCGGCAGCTCCGGCACCAACATGATCTGCCGGGGCTTGGCGATCGGGCCCAGCGTCTTCGCCACGTGGTTGCGCAGGTCGGCGATGAGCTGCTCACCCGCCTCACCGGCGATGTCGGTGCTGCCGCGCGGGATGGCGAAGGCGACGATCGCCTGGCCGGTGGTCGGATCGGTGGCACCCACCACCGCCGCCTCGGCCACCGAGGGGTGCGAGACCAGCGCCGACTCCACCTCCGTGGTGGAGATGTTGTGCCCCGACACCAGCATCACGTCGTCGACCCGGCCGAGCAGCCAGATGTGCCCGTCGTCGTCCTTCTTCGCCCCGTCACCGGCGAAGTAGATCCACTCGTCACCGCCGGTGCCGCCGGCACCCGCGCCGAACCGGGACCAGTAGGTCTCGATGAACCGGTTGTCGTCGCCCCAGATGGTGCGCAGCATCGAGGGCCACGGCTCCCGCAGCACCAGATAACCGCCACCCCCGTCGGGCACCGACTGGCCCTGGTCGTCGACCACGTCGGCACTGATGCCGGGCAGCGGAGTCATCGCCGAACCCGGCTTGGCGGCGGTGACCCCCGGCAGCGGCGAGATCATGATGCTGCCGGTCTCGGTCTGCCACCAGGTGTCCACGATGGGCAGCTCACCCCGCCCGACATGCTGCCGGTACCACATCCACGCCTCGGGGTTGATCGGCTCACCGACGCTGCCGAGCAGCCGGAGGGTGGACAGGTCGTACCCGGCGGGAATGTCCTCGCCCCACTTCATCATGGTGCGGATCAACGTCGGCGCGGTGTAGAGGATGGTCACCCCGTACCGGTCGACGATCTCCCAGAACCGCCCCTTGTGCGGGGTGTCCGGGGTGCCCTCGTACATCACCTGGGTGGCGCCGTTGGAGAGCGGGCCGTACACGATGTAGGAGTGACCGGTCACCCAGCCGATGTCCGCCGTACACCAGTAGACGTCCGTCTCCGGCTTCAGGTCGAAGATCGCATGCGAGGTGTACGACGTCTGGGTCAGGTAGCCGCCGGTGGTGTGCAGGATGCCCTTCGGGCGGGCCGTCGTGCCGCTGGTGTAGAGGATGAACAGCGGATGCTCCGCGTCGAAGGCCTCGGCGGTGTGCTCGGTCGAGGCCTGCTCCACGGTCTCGTGCCACCAGTGGTCCCGCGACGACCAGTCGACCTGCTCACCGGTACGGCGGACCACCAGCACATGCTCCACCGAGGGGCAGTTGGCCACCGCCTCGTCGACGGTCGGCTTGAGCGCGGACGGCTTGCCCCGCCGGTAGCCGCCGTCGGCGGTGATCACCACCTTGGCGGAGGCGTCCTGGATCCGGTTGGTCAGCGACTCCGCCGAGAACCCGCCGAACACCACACTGTGGGTGGCGCCGATCCGGGCACAGGCCAGCATCGCGACCGCCGCCTCCGGGACCATCGGCAGGTAGATCGCCACCCGGTCACCGGCGACCACCCCCAGGTCGGTCAGCGCGTTCGCCGCCTGGCAGGTCATCCGGTGCAGGTCGGCGTAGGTGATGGTGCGGGTGTCGCCCGGCTCGCCCTCCCAGTGGATGGCCACCTTGTCGCCCCGGCCGGCCTCGACATGCCGGTCGAGACAGTTGTACGCCACATTCAACTGCCCGCCGACAAACCACTTGGCGAACGGCGGATTCGACCAGTCCAGCACCTGGTCCCACGGCCGCGCCCAGGCCAGCCGCCCCGCCTGGCGCTCCCAGAAGGCCAGCCGGTCGGCCTCGGCCTCGGCGTACGCCTCGGCGGTCACATTGGCCTCGGCGGCCAGTGCCGCCGGCGGCGGGAACTGGCGGGTCTCGTTCAGCAGATTGGCCAACGCCTCGCTCATGCCAGCCCTCCGCTTCGCTGCGTGATGCCATGAGGCACTTGGGCGCTGCATTGATGATTCGCTCGCTGGCCCTCGCTCATGCGGTGCTCCTCGTCGTCGGGTGACCTGCGCCTCTCCGGGGCAGGTTAGCCGGGGCCGACGACCATGGCGACGCAAGCCACCCGCCTCCGTCGCCCAACGGACCCTCTCGCGCGCCGAGGTGCAAAACGGTCTCGATGAACGCCGCCGGCCCCTCCTGGTCGGAGGAACCCCACGGCGTACGGGTGGTGTCCGTCGCGTTGCCGGTGACTGCGGCGCGGGCCGACCGGCGGGCTCGATAGCGTGACGGGGTGACGACCGACCCGCTGGCACCGCTGCTCGCGCTCGCCGACATCACCGAGGCCGTCGAACAGGCCCGGACCCGCTTCGACACCGCCCTGGGTCACCGGGCGCTGCGCCGCCACGGTGGCCAGGTCGCCGCCGAAGTGAGCCTGCGTTCCGCGGTCGCCAGTGCCGCCTTGGAGGGCCGGGTCCACGAGCGGGAAGCGGTCCGGGCCGGTACGGTGACCGACCCGGTGCTCCAGGGGGCGCTGCGGGTGGCCGGAGCGCTGCCCGGGCTCAGTGACCGCTGGACCAAGGCCCCCCGGCAGGTGCTGGCGAAACTGCACGTACTGGCCAGCCGGGAGGTGGTCGAGACCGCCGAACTGGGTCGCCCGGTCGAGGATCCGGTGGTCGCCGCCCGCCTGGACGCCCTCGTCGGCCTGGTCGCCGGAGGCACCAAGGTCCCGCCGCTCGTGCTGGCCGCCGTCGTACACGGAGAACTGCTCAACCTGCGCCCGTTCGCCGGCCCCTCCGGGGTGGTGGCCCGGGGCGCTGCCCGCCTGGTGCTGCTCTCCAGCGGATTCGACCCGCGGGGACTGCTGGCGATCGATGTCGGCCACCGCGAGCGCGAACCGGAGTACGTCGGCGCCGCCGGGGCCTTCGCCACCGGCACCCCGGACGGGCTCCGGTCCTGGCTGCGCCACTACATGGCGGCCGTCGAGGTGGGCGCCGACCAGCTGACCGAGATCGGCGACGAGGTCCTGGCCGCGAGCTGAACCCGGCTGCCGGGTGGCCGGGGGTGGGCTGAGGCCGGGTGGTGGCTCAGGCGGGCTGCCGGGTGGGTCAGGCTGAGGTGGTGGGTCAGGCTGAGGTGGTGGGTCAGGCCGAGGTGGTGGAGGCGCGGGTACGCCGGTGCCGGCCGTACCAGGCGATGCCGATCGCCACCCCGACACCCACCCCGAGCGCGGCAGCGGCTACCGGCACCCCCGGCCGCTCCCGCAGCCGACGGCCCAACGGAATCGGATGCCGGAACTCCAGTACCGGCCAGGCATTCTCGACGGCCAGCCGACGCAACTGCCGGTCCGGGTTGACCACGCTGGGGTGCCCCACACACTCCAGCAGGGGCCGATCGCTATACGAGTCGGAGTAGGCGTACGAGTCGGCCAGGTCGTACCCGCGCTCCGCGGCCAGCTCGTTGACCGCCTCCACCTTGCTGGGCCCGGCGGCGTAGAACTCGACCTCACCGCTGTACCGGCCGTCCACCACCGCCATCCGGGTGGCGATCACATCGGTGACACCGAGCAGCGCCCCGATCGGACGTACCATCTCCTCACCCGAGGCGGAGACCAGCACCACGTCCCGACCGGCGGCCTGGTGCTCCTCGATGAGGGCGGCAGCCTCGGCGTACACATAAGGGTTGATCAGCTCGTGCAGGGTCTCGGCGACGATCTGCCGGACCTGTTCCACCTGCCAGCCCTTGCAGAGCGCCGCAAGGTAGTCCCGGGTACGGGCCATGGTCTGCTCGTCGGTGCCGCCCAGCCGGAACATCAACTGCGCGTACGCCGACTTGACCACATCGCGTCGAGTGATCAGGCCGTCCCGGTAGAACGGCCTCCCGAACGCCAAGGCGCTCGACTTGGCGATGACGGTCTTGTCGAGATCGAAGAAAGCGGCACTTCGGCCCACGGCGCGAAAGTCTAGCCCGATGGTCTATGGTCGGCGGGTGCCCGGGGGTCGAACCTCCTCGGACCTGCGGGGCAGCCCTCACCATGCTTGCGAACGGTGACCGCGGTCACACTCTGCGAACAGGATTTCGCAGGGAGTGGAGGCTACACCACTCGACGTACACAGGCTCACTCAGGCAGACTTGTCCACAGAACGAGTATTCATATCGCGTACGACCCGCAGACTCTCGGCGGTTGCACCCCCCGTGACCGCTGAGCAGGTTCGGCTCGACCCCCCCGGAGCCGAACCTCGACGACCCCCGTCTCCCCCCGACGGGGGTCGTCCCTTTCCCCTTCCATTGCAGTCCCAGGTGACAGCGAGTCTCCTGAGTCGGTCAGGTCGGGCGACGGGTGGAAAGTCAGCGAATCGTCAGCGAACGTCAGCCGGACCCGGTCGGCGTAGTCCTCGGGTGTGTGCGTGTACCGGTCCAGCGTCGTGGACGCCTTTTCGTGCCCCACCACGTTGACCGGCACCCCGTCCGTCACCAGCCATGTCATGTACGAGTGCCGCAAATCGTGGAAGCGCAGCCCGCCGACCGCCGACGCCGCAACCTGAGCCACGGCCGCCGCCTCCGTCGTTAACTCCGCCCGCTGCTCCCGGCCGTTGCGTTCCGGCCACGAGGCGCCCCAACGGCCCGGCGCCATTTCGGACACGCGACCGAGTAGCCCGGCCCGCACCAGCGACGGCAGCCACACTCGCCGCCGGAAGTCCGACCGCCGTTGCGGCCCGCCGTCCCGGTCGGCGAAGACCAGCGCCCGCCCGTCCGGCGCCGCCTTGCCACGCCGCCGCAACTCGTCGACGAGGAAGGGCGGCATTGGCACCGTCCGCAAGCCGGCCCGACTCTTCGGGTAAGCCCGCAGCACGATCCCGCTGTGCGTCTCCACCGCCACTTGGGCGACATGCAGCAGTCCTCGGTCGAGGTCGACCGCTCCCACGGCAGGCCGGCGCACTCACCCCAGCGCACCCCGCCCCGGCGGCAGCAAACACGATCGCTCGATGCTTTGCCGGGACAGCGGGCAACAGCCGGCGGAAGAACGCCTCCCGGCTGATCATGGTCGAACGAACCTCGACCGCCCGGTTGCGAGGCACCCGCACCCCTTCGCACGGGTTCACCGGATGACCCGCGCCCGGACGCTGTCTGCATGACCATGGAGAGCATGCCGAGATGCTTCGCGTGGTCGACGGCGCCAAGGTCCGGCTGAGGGGACGGCAACGGCCCCCGATCAGCATTTCTGCTGGTCAGGGGCTGTTGGTGCACCTGGTGGCGGGTAGAGGATTCGAAACCGCTGTAGCTTTCGCGACGGATTTACAGAACCCTGCGAGCTTTCGCTCGACGAAGATAGTCCGGAGATTCAAGATGAGCCTGGCGTCGTCACGGTCAAGATGAGTCGGTGCATTCCTGATGATGGATTGTTGTGAGGGAAGGCGGTGCCATCATTAGCGTGCCGTCGATCTAGAGCAACAGCACGACGCGCCGCTAGCTGTCGGCTTGCCATATAGTCTGCCCCCTTGAGTCCTTTATCTAGCTGGCCATCGTGGGATCGTCGAAGCCGGCGAGCGACCTCGTTATCGAGCCATGCCGTGTGGTTCCGGAAATGCAGCACTAGCCACAGCTCAAAGCATGGGTTCGATACCGCCAAGTTGATGCCATTCCTGTTGGCGAGATCCATAGCCTCGCGCAAGCCTGGGTGGTTTCTCGGCCACTCTACATCAAAGACGCACCAGAACTCATCGATCTCTCCCTCTTCCCGGGCTGCCTTTTCCTTAGCACTGATGGCCATTCGGACGAGTGTTAGAGGAACTGATCCGTATCCGTGAGTCTCGATTCTCAGATCCACAGCTGCTGTCTCTCGAACCGCAGGATCCCGCTTCAAGGCTTCAAGGTATTCTGGCTCGGTTCGTTCGCCCTCGCAGAATACCGCAATTGTCTTGCGCGGCCTGCGAACGCCGACCTTGCGCTTCAGGGATGCTGGTCTGTATTGGCCGCCGCGTCCCATCAGTGCGCCTCTGGGAGAAGGCCCAACGCGCGCCGCAAGATGTGTTGATCGAACTCGGGGACTGCGCCGAAGCGGCCTTGAAGGTACGCCTTCTCAAGGTTGAGTGATCTCCGCACCTTGTCGCCGCCGTATTCGGCTAGTGCCGTGAGTGATGTGGATCCACCCGAGTCCTTCTCGGTCAGCCAAACTTCATCCCTATTTAGGTGGTTCAACAGGCTCGTGTCGTGTGTCGTAAAGATCAACTGAGCACCACGGGGGTTAGTCTCAGGATCTTGGAAGAGCTCGAGGAGCCTTGCGGAGAGCTTGGGGTGCAGGCTGGCGTCAATCTCATCGAACAATAGGGTCTGGCCTGTTTGCAGTGCTCGCACCGTAGGTCCAATTAGCCGGAACCAAGTTTGGGTACCCTCGGACTCTTCAAAAAGATCGAAAGGCAGATGTTGGCCTGCAACTTTATGAATGAGTCGTAGGTGGCGCCTCGGTTCTCCCATGCCTGTGGTCTCGGTGATAGCCTCCTCGACGATCTGGACGTCATCGATTCCTAGGTCGGCAAACCGTAGAAGTGCTAGTGCCGACTCTCTGCTACCAAGGCGGTCGCCTTCAAGTTCGTCGAATAGTGGCAATTGGTTTGAGTCGTTGTCGAAGAACATTCTCTCGGTGGAGTAGCGCCGAGCGTGGGGGGGTGCCAGGTACCGACGGATGCGTCCGAACGGCCGGCGTCGAATGCCCAACACGCCGATGTTCGCGAGAGTCCGGCCGAACGACCGAACGTCTGGATCATCGAATCGCATTGCGGCCGAAAGTGCCAAGGTGGTCGGTGTCAGTAGTTCACGTGTTCCTGAAAGAACACCCAGCCCTCGCCTGAAGTGAACATCCATGCCGTCGCGTTCGAAGAGAGACCGTCGCCGTCGCTCCGGAAAGCTGTAGAGGCCCTCAAATATCACCTCTGAGTCAGAGACCATCGCCCTATAGGTGTACCGGACTCCGTGAACCATCATCTCTACTTCGAAAGATGAATCCTGAGCCGGTCCATCGCCAAACTTAAAGGGCTCGCGGGGGATGAACTCGTCCCAGCCCTTCAGTGAAGTGCTAACAGCGTCCGAAAGCCACGCCAGGGCGTCTAGGACATTAGACTTTCCGGAAGCGTTTGGCCCATATATGCCGGCAACCGTCAGCACCTGCTCGGTGAGCAGTTCGAAGGGTCGCGCTGCTGGCCGATCCTCATCAACGGCGATCATGGACAGTTCCACCGGCTCGTAGATGGACCGGTGGTTGGAGACCTCGAATCGCAGGAGCATGCTCTCGTCTCCTTACGCCTGTGCTGCATTCTGAGGACACTGTACGTCAAGATCTTACGGAAATGGGGGTGAAGCTGCACTCGCCGAGCGTGCAGCTCCCTGCTCCTAGCGCGGGACGGAGGTTATGGGGCGGAGACCAGGTGCTGTCCGAAGTCGGGGGCCGCCTTGTGAGTTCGCGTCGCCCGAGCTACGGAGAGGAAGAGGATCGCTGTACAGCCAAGCCCAGCGGCGGACACAGTCCAGGGCCGGCGGTAGGCGACACGGCGAGCAGGCGAGCGGCGGTCACAGACGCTGACCGGCAGCTTGATCTTTGCAAGGCAACGCCGCAGGGTGTGTGCGACGCGCTGCGGACTGCCCTGCGGCCGTCCTCGGGCACCCGCAGCGCGTCATCTGAAAGTCAGCGAACGCCGTACCGCGCAGCCCGACTCGATCATGTTCGACGGCACGACCACAGCGTCTGACCATGCGGCACGGCACTCGATCACACTCGTTGCTACGTCAGGTCACTTTCCCCGCGACGGGGGTCGTCCCTTTGGTGGGTAAGCGCTACCCCGCAGGTCATAGCTCGTCTCCGCTCCCGTCAGCGCCCCTCGTCGCAAGAAGTCCTCGCCGGACTCATCGGCCGTACCGCCGACTGGCTCGGCAAAGTCGAGAACAACCGGATCGACCTGGACCGCCTGTCCGTCGTCAAGGCCCTCGCCGAAGCCCTCGACATCTCCCTCGGCGAACCCACGCTGCTCGACTGGACCATCGACAGCGGCACCCAGACCATCGCCGCCCTGATGGACTACCGCGTCCTCGCCCCGTTCGGCGGCAGCACTGCCGCGCCGCTGCGCGGCTTGCCACCGGCTGTGTGGCTTCGGCTGGCTGCCGGCCACCAGGACCAGCCACCCGCGTTTGGTCACGGGCCGAAGCTACGAGACGTCGAAGAGGCGTAGGCCTTCGTACTCGGCGAAGTCGGCGTAGTCCTTGCCGTTGAAGGTCGCAAGCGGTAGCCGGTCGACCAGGCAGCAGGCCGCGATCCAGGAGTCGTTCGTCGGACGTGGACGCCCTCGGTGGTGGGCCCGTGCCTGGAGCTGACCCCAGGTCGTCGCCACCGCCTCGTCGAAGGGCAGCAGCACCACGTGGGATCGCCACTGCGCGAGGTCAGCCAACTTGCGTGGCCCCCAGCTCCGCAGCACGGTCCACTTGGTCAGCTCCCCGAGCGTGACGAACGTGATGCACAGGGTGTTACCGGCCAGTCGGTCATGTAGCCGACCCTCAGGATCGCCGACGCGACGTCGGTGTCCAGGACGACCAGGCTCACGCGGCGCTGGCCCGCCGAGAGGCGTAAAGGTCGGCGAGGAAGTCGTCCAACTCCTCGTCGGACTCGAACAGGTCCGGCCGGGCAAGGTCGTCAACGGAGGCGACCGGCCGCACGCCCTGACGGCGGGCCAACTCCTCCGCCGGCACGTGCTCAGCGGTCGGCCACTCGGGTGTCCGCTCGGCGTTGCTCGACATCACGACCAACCTCCTCGACCACATACCGTCACTAATTGTCGCACGGTCAGCACCGGCACCACCGCCACTCGGGCGCGCGGAAAGCCGGCGACACGGTAAGCCACCCCCTCGGCCGGCCGAGTCGCCAGCAGGCCCACGGGGACAGCATGGACCCACCTAAGTGAGGCACGATCTGCGTCATGGTGGGCCTGAGATCGGTGGCTCCGATCTTCCTGTGCTGGTGGATCGGCTCGGACCCGGCTCGCGGCGGCAACAGACCCTGCCGATGTACGTGATGGTGGGCTGGCTGTCGACGGTGGCGTGCGCCCTCGTCGTCGTACTCAATTTGCCGGACCCACACGACTGACTGCTCGTGGCCGATGGCGTTACCGGCGGTCCTGCTGCGGTGGGACAGTAGGTCGGCTGGAGTTGGCGAGGTCGATGCGCCAGTTGTTGCTGCGCATCAGGTGGCCGCTGCCCGGCGGGTACTCGAAGTCGCAGGGGCCGAGGAGGGTGAAGCCGAGGCGGTGGCAGAGCGTGTTGGAGGGGGCGTTCTCGACCGAGGGGAATGCGTGCAGGCTGTGGGGTGCGTCGCAGTGGCGGGCGATCTCGCGGACGATGGTGATCAGGGCGGTGCCGGCTGCGGTGGCGATGCCTCGACCCTGGTAGGGCGGTAGGACGTTCCAGCCGGTCTCGTAGATCTGCTCGCCCTGCCAGTCACGCTGGTGGTAGGCGATGCTGCCGACCATGTCGTCGCCAAGCAGTACGGCGAACATGCGGCCGCGGCCGGTTACCGGCATCGCGAGGTATCGGCGGTGCCGGGCGAGTAGCTGCTCCTCCCGCTCGATACCGCCGACATGTCGACGCATCTGCGGGGTGTTGATCCGGCGCAGGAGGTCGAGTGCGGATTCCGACCAAGGTTCGAGACGAACGTCCATGCCACGCAGCCTGGCAGCCTCCGGGATCGTCAAGTACCTCATTTTCGACCGGGGCAGTGGTGACCGACTGCGATGCAGGCCCTAGCGGACCACGGCGCGGGCGGGGGTGGCGGTGGGCTCGAAGCAGACCAATGCCCTACCTCGGCCACCGGTCACCACCCACGGATGCCCGACATAGGTGTGCTGCCGGTACGAGGCCGACGGTTGGAGGACTGCGTAGTGGCGTCGGTGGCCCTGGTAGTCCAGCCAGTGGATGGTCACCGGATGCGACCTGTGGTTGACGAACTCGATGCTGGTTTCCGAGCCACCGCTGACGGACCGCAGACCCCGCTCCCGCGAGGGTGGCAATGGGGTGAGTTCTCGCGGCTCGGCCGGACGAGGGCTCGACGTCGGTCGTACCGTCCGGCTCGGCGAGGTGCTCGGTCTGGCGCTGGGAGAGGCCGGTCTGGCGCTGGGGGCAGCCAGGCTGGTCCTGGTCGCCGACGGCGAGGGCGACGGCGGGCGGGTGGGTGAGGACGCCTGACTGGGCGGGGTCGGGCGGGTGGAGGAGACCCCGGCTACGGAGGACGAAGCCTGCGGGGCGGAGGGGGTCAGGGTGCCGGGGGGTGACCAGGGCAGGTCGGGGGCATGAGGCCAGCCGAGCCGGCCGGGCGGAGTGGGCGGTTCGGCGGTCGGTGACGGCGGGGTGGTCGGCCAGAGTGCGGTCAGCAGGAGGCCGAGCACGGCGGTACCCACACCCGCCAGCATCAGCCGGTGGGAGCGGCGGCCGGTGGGTTGCGGTGTCGGATCGGCTGCCAGGACGACCGGCTCGGGTACGAGTGGTGGTGGCCGGTCGTCGGCGAAGTCCGGGCTGGCCGACAGGGTGGTCCTGACCGGGGTGACGGGAAGTGCCGGCGGCATGGTGTCCGAGTCGGGATCGGGCAGCCAGGGACCGATCCGAAGCCGAGGTTGTCTGCGTACGTGGTCGTGATCTGGTGACTGTGTCATGACCCCGATCCGGCGAGGATTGCCGTCCCGCCGACGGCAGCGGAGACCGATTATGCGTGGTTCATGTCACTCCTGACCATGATGGAGTGACCGATGTAGACACTCGGTGAGCGCTCGACAACACATAGCAGATCAACAGGTCTGGTGGGCGTTGTCCACAGAAGGGTTGGTTATCCACAGGGCGGGCGTTCGGGGCGGTTTCGGGGGCGTCACGGCAGGCATGGTTCGGCACAGCGAACCCGCGCTGACCGTTGGAGGCCGCGATGCCGTCCCGTACCTCCGTTCCGCCGCCCCGGAGACCGCCGTTGGTGGTCACCGCCGACGGTGACCTGCTCGATGACCTGCTTCGACTCGCCGCTGCAGGCGCCGTCGAGGTGGAGGTCGCCGCTGATCCGGCCGCCGCGCGTACCCGATGGCAACCGGCTCCGCTGGTGCTGGTCGGTACCGACCAGGCCCAACCCTGCCTGCGGGCGCGGCTGCCCCGACGGTCCCGGCTGGTGCTCGTCGGTCGGGCCGAGGACCTCGATCCCGGGTGGCAGGTCGCGGACCTGCTCGGCGCGGAACATGTGGCCGTGCTGCCGGCGGCCGAGCCGTGGCTGGTCGACCGGTTCGCCGAATGCGGCACCGATGGTGATGCGCAGGCCCGGGTGGTCGCCGTGGTGGGTGGGCGCGGCGGCGGTGGGGCGAGCATCCTGGCGGGCGGGCTGGCGGTCACCGCCGCCCGAGGTCGGTTGCGGACCCTGCTGCTCGACGCCGACCCCCTTGGCGGGGGTCTGGACCTGGTTCTCGGCTGGGAGCAGTTGGAGGGGCTGCGGTGGCCGGCGCTGTCCGGGGCCGACGGTCGGGTGGACCCACCGGCCCTGGTGCGGGCCCTGCCCAGCCGAGGCGACCTGGTGGTGCTCTCCTGGGACCGGGGCGATCCGGTGGCCGTGCCGGCCGAGGCCATGGCCTCCACCCTGGATGCGGCCCGACGAGGCCGGGACTTCGTCGTCGTCGACCTGCCCCGGCATTTCGACGACGCGGCCGTCACCGCCTTGCAGGCGGCCGATCGGGTCTTCGTGGTGGTGCCCGCCGAACTCCGGGCCACGGCCGCCGCCGCCCGGGTGGTGTCGGTGGCCGCACCGCACTGCCAGGACCTGTCGGTCATCGTCCGTGGGCCGGCCCCCGGGCGACTGCGCGCAGCGGAGGTGGCTCGGGCCCTGGGGCTGCGACTGGCCGGGACTCTGCGCCCCGAGCCGGGCCTGTGTCGCGGGCTTGAGCGGGGCGAGGCCCCGGCGGCCGGTGGGCGCGGCCCACTGGCGGAACTCTGCCAGCGGATCGTCGCCGACCTGACCGGCCGTACCGTCACGGGTGCGGCATGACCGGTCAGCCGCTGGTGGCCCGGGTCCGGCAACGGATCGCCGCCGCCACCACGCCGGTCACCCCGGCCACGATCGTCTCGGCGGTACGTGCCGAGGCCGACCCTGCCGTCCTCGGCGACAACGCCCTGCTGCGGATGGCCGACCAGGTGCGCGACGACCTGGTCGGGGCGGGCCCGCTCGCCCCGCTGCTGGCGGACCCGGAGGTGACCGATGTACTGGTCAACGGCACCCGGGTGTGGGTCGACCGGGGGCAGGGGCTGTACCAGGTCCCGGTGCCGATAGGCACTGTGGACGATGTCCGTCGGCTCGCGCAGCGGCTGACCGCCGGTGCCGGTCGCCGTCTCGATGACGGCTCACCCTGCGCGGACGCGCGGCTGGCCGACGGCACCCGGTTGCACGCCGTACTGCCGCCGGTGGCGACCGACGGCCCGTACCTGTCGCTGCGGACCTTCCGGCAGCGGCCCTTCACCCTGGACGAGTTGGTGGCGCAGGGCGCCGTGCCCCGCCCGGCCGCGTCGCTGCTCGCCGCCGTGGTGGCGGCCCGGCTGGCCTACCTGGTGATCGGTGGGACCGGGTCCGGCAAGACGACCCTGCTGAACACCCTCCTCGGACTGGTGCCGGCCACCGAACGGATCGTGCTGGTCGAGGACGCCGCGGAACTACGGCCGTTGCATCCACATGTCGTCGGGTTGCAGGCGCGTACGGCGAACGTGGAGGGCCGTGGCAGTGTCGGCCTGAGTGAACTGGTCCGGCAGGCGTTGCGGATGCGACCGGATCGTCTGGTGGTGGGCGAGTGTCGAGGCGCAGAAGTCGTTGATCTTCTTGCCGCACTGAACACGGGCCACGACGGTGGCGCCGGCACCCTGCACGCCAACGCCCCGTCGGACGTGCCGGCCCGGTTGGAGGCCCTGGGCCTGCTCGGCGGGCTACCCCGTCCGGCGTTGCACGCCCAACTGGCCGCGGCCCTTCAGGTGGTCGTCCAGATCCGGCGTACGACGCGGGGGCGGGCGTTGGAGTCGGTCTGCCTGCTGCTGCCCGAGGGGCCCGAGCGGCTGGTCAGGGCGGTGCCGGCCTGGGTTCGCGGCCAGGGTGTCGGCCCGGCGGGACCAGCGCTGGCTGCTCTGCTCCGCGACCGGGAGGTGCCGGTGCCGCCGATCCTGGAGGAACCTCCGTCCAGGTCCCTGGGGGAGCGCCTCGGGCCGAGTGCGGTGACGCCGCAGGAGGCGACGAAGCCCGGAGCAGCGGCATGAGCGACAGGTACTGGTGGTTGCTGGCGCTGCTGGGCCTGTTCGTCGTTGCGGCGCTGCCGGTTCGCAGGCTGATCACCCGAGCCGCCAGGTCCAGCCGGACGGAGGGCGAGGCGCTGGTCGACTGGATCGTCACCCTGCGAGAGGCGGGGGAAGGGCCACTGACCCAGCCTTCCACGACTCGACCGGTCGGGCGCGAATGTGCCGTCCGTCAGCCGGCCGCCCTCCGCGCGGCGCCCGCCGGAGCCCCGGCCCCGACCCGCCCGCCGCAATGGCGGGGAAGCCGACGCCCGCCGACCTCAAGCCGTACCCCCTTCGTGCCTGGCGGTTCCGAGGTGGGCCTTACCGACCCGGCGACCGACGAGGCCCGGCCGGTGTCCAGCCCACTGGTTCGGACCGTCGCCACGGAGACCTCCCGCTGGTCCGGGTTACCACGGCGCTACCTGCTTGTTCTTCTGTTGCTCGGCGCGGGGGTGTCCGGGTTGCTCGCCGGGCCGGTGGCGGCGGTGGCCTGTGGCGGGTACGGCGCGCTGGGCGTGCGGGCGTGGCACCGACACGGTGCGGAGGCTCTCCGGGTCCGGACGCGGCATGAGCGGTTGGACCAGTTGTGCGCCCTGGCGGCCGACCTCAGGGCCGGACTGCCGGTGCCGGTCGCCGCCGAGGCCTTGGGCCTCGCCCCGGTGCCGACCACCCCTCGGGTCCTGGCGGCCAGCGCGCCCGCAGCCGGGTCGACGGCCGGAAGTCAGCGAGGGTGGCGGACCGGCGACCCGGGTGAGTCCGCCGTGCCCGGGGGCCGGTCTTCGGACGGTCTCTCCCGGGCGGCGAGCCGCGTTGCCGTGCCGGACCGGCCGGGGCAGTTGGCCCAGGCGGCGGTGCGGCTCGCCGAGCGTACGGGGGCGCCGCTGGCCGATCTGATCGAGCGGATCGAAGCCGATGCCCGCTCCGCCGACCGGGGAGTGGCCGCTGCCGCCGCGCAGGCGGCAGGTGCCCGCGCGACTGCCTGGCTGCTGGCTGCCCTGCCGCTGGGTGGCATCGGCCTGGGCTACGGCATCGGGGTGGACCCGCTCCAGGTGCTGCTGCACACCCCGATCGGTGCCGGGTGCGCGGCTGCCGCCATCGCCTTGCAGGTGATCGGGCTGCTCTGGGCGGACCGCCTAGGCACGGTCGCGGACGGGGCAAGCTGATGTCCGCCATCACCCTGGCAGTGGGTTGCCTGGCCGGGGCTGTGCTGCTCGCCGTGGTGGCCGTCGGCCGGCGACGTCCCCGCCGACGACTACGCCGGTTGACCGACTCCCCGACGGCCGACCCCGTCGTCGGCCGGGCCCGCTTCCGTCGGGGCCGGGCACCCGGTCGGGGTACCGGCGACGGCGCTGGCCGGGGCTCGGTCGGCCATGCCGCCCGAGAATCCGGCGGCGATGGCACCGGTACGTCCACCAGCCCTCGCAGCGGCCTCAGCCGCCGACTGGACCGCATTCGCCTTGCCGCAGCCCTGGCCGGGGTGGCCGTGGCGGTACTGGTCGAAGGCTGGCTCGGCCTGCTGGTCGGGTTGCTCGTCACGGTGCTGCTGGATCGACTGCTCCGGCGGATCGAGCCTCCTGCCGTCCGGAACCGGCGGCTGCGGGCCGCTGCGGATCTGCCGCTGGCCGCCGATCTGATGGCGGCGGCCCTGCGGGCCGGCGCTCCGGTGGAACGGTGCGTCATCGCGGTGGCCGACGCCCTTGGCGGCCCGTTGGCCGACCACCTGCGACGGGTCGGCCGGACGCTGCAACTCGGCGGGCTGCCGCAGGAGGCCTGGTCGCATCTGGCCGCGGTGCCGGGTGGGCAGCGGGTGGCCACCGCCGCCGTTCGCTCGGCCAGCAGCGGGGCTGCCCTGGCCGGGGCCCTGACCCGGCTAGCGGATGACCTGCGTGCCGACCGCGTCACCACGATCGAGGCGGCTGCCCGCCGCTCGGGGGTGCTGATCGTGCTGCCCCTGGGCCTGTGTTTCCTGCCCGCCTTCATTCTCGCCGGCCTGGTGCCGGTGATCGTCGCCGTGCTCGGCGACGTGCTGTGAATCCATCGAGAAGGGACGACCAAGTGCGCACAATGCTCGCCCGCCTGCGCGGGGACGCCGGTATGAACACCGCGGAGTACGCCGTCGGAACGCTAGCGGCGGTGGCCTTCGGCGGCATCCTGCTCAAGGTGCTGACCTCCGACAGCGTGCAGTCGGCGTTGGCGGCCGTCATCGACCGGGCGCTGAAGTGACCGGGCGCCGGCTGGCCGGTCGTGACCGAGGCTCCTTCACCGCCGAGATGGCGGCCGGCCTGCCGGCGCTGCTGCTGTTCCTGCTCACCGGCCTGACCGCCGTCAACGCGGTCAGTACCAGATCGGCCTGTCTGGATGCGGCCCGGGAGGCGGCCCTGGCGGCCTCCCGGGGCGGGGACGGCACACATGCCGGCAGTCGATACGCACCACCGGGTGCGACGGTGACCGTGGTGGTGGAGGGCGACCTGGTCCGAGCGACTGTCCGCGCCCCGGTACGGGTTCTCGGCGGCGACCTCCCGGTGATCACCGTGGTGGGCGGAGTGGTGGCGGTCGCCGAGCCGGGCGTACCGGAGCCGCAACCATGAGGGACAGGGATCGTGGCGGGGCCACCATCTGCCTGTTGGCGGCGGGGCTGGTGTTCGTCCTGGCCGGCCTGTTCGGTGCCGGGGTCGGCGCCGCCCGGATGGCTCGCCAGCAGGCCCGGGTAGCCGCCGACTTCGGTGCCCTGGCCGGGGCCGCCCGGGCCCTTCAGGACGAGCCGACGGCGTGCGCCCGGGCTGCCGAGATCGTCGCCGTGAACGGTGCCCGGTTGGTGCGGTGTCACCTCGACGGGCTCGACCTCCTGGTCACCGCCGAGCTGACCATGGAGCCGCTGCCCGGACTACGCCGGGTGGCCACGGTGACCTCCCGAGCCGGGCCGCTGCGCGGCTGATCACCGCTGCCCCGGCCGGCACCGCGGATACCTCGGTCCCGACCGGAGGCAGGGGTCAGCTCAACCGGCTCAGACCGTCGGTGATCGCCGTACGAAGTTGGTTGCCGTACGCGTCCGCCGGCAACGCGGTGACGTGCTCGGCCGCTCGCTCGAAGGCGGCGCGTGCGGCGGCGGGCTCGCCCAACCGTTCGTGCGCCATCGCCAGGCTCACGTGCAGCGATGGGTACAGGGCGCTGACTCTGGTGTCGCCGACCGCGTCGGCCTGCCGCAGTGCCTCCTGGTTCCAGCGCAGGACCTCCCGCGGGTCGTCCTGTTGCCGGGCCAGGTAGTGCGCCGCGACGCAGGCGTCATAGCTGTCGGTACGCCTGGACCAGGCCTGCTCGAACAACCCCCGCGCGTCGGCCGGTCGGCCCTCCGCCTCCGCCCGCATCCCCTCCTGGCACAGCTTGAGCACCGGATTGTCGAGGTCCATAGCCGCTCCTGTTGATCGCCGACTGGCTGATCCGACGATCCTCAGGGCTCAACCAAGGTGAGGATCAAGCGGCAGCGACGAAGGAGCCGCCCCGGGAACGGTCAGCGACTCTGGAGGGCGTCCAGCGCGATCGCCATGGCGATCACCAGGCGACGGTCGATCTGCGGGTGCTGGATCTGGACCACGTAACGGTCGCGCAGACCCCACTTCTTGATCACCGAGAAGATCGGCTGGCCACCGGCGACGAAGTCGAAGTGGTAGGGCAGCCAGGACAGCGAGTCGACGAAGCGGCGCAGCAGGGCCACCGGCATGCTGCGTTCCTGGCCGGTGACGGCGGGCAGGCCGGCCTGCTCGACATGCCAGGTGGACCGGAGCAACGACTGCGCGAAGTCCTTGCGGAACAGGCCGATCGGGTTGCCGGTGTGGTCGGTGACGTCGTACGTGGCGGCCAGGTCGAGGCGCTGGCGGGCCTTGAACCCGAGCAGTGGGTGCTGCTTCGAGTCGTCGGTGTAGATCGTCACCTGCTCCTTGAAGGCGAGCCGCTTCTGCTGGGCGAACGCCAGCAGACCGCCCTCGGTGCCGTCCGGGGCCACGCTGTGGACCTCGTACTGGTTGACCATGAGGCGGATGCGTTGGCGGACGTGGAACTGGTGCTGCGACTGCAGGCTGTCGAGCTGCATGAATTCTCCTCAACTCTGATGCGCCGGAGTGTCGCACAGCCCGGCAACGGTGCCGTTGAGCGGGCACGATGCGGACGGCGTCGAGGAGCGGGTCAGCGGACCCCGTCGACGGCCGATCGGTGGGTCATGTTGGTGAGCAACTGCTGGATGGTACGCAGCCGCTCGTTGATCTGATCCAGCCGTTCGGCCTGCGCCAGGGTGGCGAGCGCCGTGCTCAGGGCGATCTGCTGATCGACACTGAGCTTCTCCTGGTCGATGGTGTAGAGCAGGTCGACGGTCTCGGCGATGGTGTCGGCCACGGCCCCTCCTCACGTACGCGGGCAAAACAGCGAGCGGCGAGCGCAGCTCACAACAGGCATCGATGGAAGCGCTCCCACAGTTCTTGCCCGTACACCTGGCGTTTTATGCCTGGTGTCAGTGCGGCAGGTTGGCCAGCACCACGTCGAGCACCCGGACGGCACCCGGCTTGGACAGCGGGTTGTTGCCGTTGCCGCACTTGGGCGACTGCACGCAGGAGGGGCAGCCGGTCTCGCAGCCGCACTCGTTGATGGCGTCCCGGGTGGCCGTCAACCAGGCGGCGGCCGTGCCGTACGCCCGCTCCGCGAAACCCGCCCCGCCAGGGTGACCGTCGTAGACGAAGACCGTCGGGGCCTCGGTGTCCGGATGCATCGCGGTGGACAGCCCGCCGATGTCCCACCGGTCGCAGGTGGCCAACAGCGGCAGCAGCCCGATTCCGGCGTGCTCGGCGGCGTGCAGGGCCCCCGGCACCTCGGCCGGTTCCACCCCGGCGGCGGCCAGCGACTCCGGCGAGAGGGTGAACCAGACCGCGACGGTACGCAGTTCCCGGGTCGGCAGGTCCAGCGGCCGGGTGTCGATCACCTCACCGGTGGAGAGGCGTCGCCGCTGGTACGACACCACCTGGCTGGTCACGTCCACCTCGCCGAGGAACAGCCCGACCGGCCCGGCGTCGACGTACGAGCGCACCGACACCACCGACAGGGAGGTGACGTCCCGCGCGTGGGTGGACCAGTCCGGCTCCTCGGGATGGACCAGTGCGCAGCCGTCCGCCAGGTCGAGGGTGTCGACCACGTAGGACACCCCCTGGTGCAGGTAGACCGCGCCGGGGTGCAGCAGGAAGTGTGACGAGCCGCCGTCCACGGTGCCGAGCAGCCGACCGGTCGCCGCCTCCACCACGCAGATCGGGGCACCCCCCTGGCCGCGCAGGTCCACCTCGGGCCGTTCCCGGTGCCGCCAGTACCAGCCGGTCGGCCGCTGCCGCAGGGCCCCCGCCTCCACCAGGGCCTCGACGGTCTCCTTGGCGCTGGCGCCGAAGAGTTCCAGATCGGCCACGGTCAGCGGAGCCTCGGCCGCCGCGCAGGCCAACTGGGGCCCGAGCACGTACGGGTTGGCCGGGTCGAGCACGGTGGCCTCCACCGGTGCGCCGAAGATCGCCTCCGGATGGTGCACCAGGTAGGTGTCCAGTGGATCGTCGCGGGCCACCAGCACCGCCAGGGCCTCCTGCCCGGAGCGTCCGGCCCGTCCGGCCTGCTGCCACAGCGAGGCCCGGGTGCCCGGGTACCCGCAGATCAACACGGCGTCTAACCCGACCAGGTCGACCCCCAACTCCAGGGCGTTCGTCGAGGCCAGGCCGAGCAGGTCGCCTTGGAGCAGAGCCCGCTCCAGGGCACGCCGTTCCTCGTGCAGGTAGCCGCCACGGTAGGCGGCCACCCGCGCGCCGAGCCCGGGCACCGCCTCGTCGAGGCTGCGCCGGGCGTTGGTCGCCACCACCTCGGCGCCCCGCCGGGACCGGACGAAGGCCAACGTACGCACCCCGGCGGCGACACTGTCCGCCAGCAGGTCGGCGGTCTCCCGCAGTGCCGACCGACGGACCTGGGTGAGGTCGAGGATCTCGGGATCGGCGGGTCGGGGGGTATCCGGAGCGCGGCGCGGCGCGGGCGCGGCGGCGGTGGGTGACGACGCGGCGGCCTCGGCGGGCAGCAGCGGAGGTTCCCAGAGCGCGAAGGTCACCCCGGCCCGGGGCGAGGTGTCCTCGGTGACCGCGGTCACCGGCAGGCCGATCAGCCGTCCGGCGGTGACCGCCGGGTCGCCCGAGGTCGCCGAGGCCAACACGAAGGTGGGGCCGGCGGAGTTGCCGTACCGGACACACTGCCGGCGCAGCCGACGCAGCACGTGGGCGACATGGGAGCCGAACACCCCCCGGTAGACGTGGCACTCGTCGATCACCACGTACCGCAGCCGGCGCAGGAATCCCGACCACTGGGCGTGGCCGGGCAGGACGCCGTGGTGCAGCATGTCCGGGTTGGTCAGCACGAACCGGGAGTGCCGGCGGATCCACTCCCGTTCGGCCCGTGGGGTGTCACCGTCGTAGCAGGCCGGGCGTACGCCCTCGATCTCCAGCTCGGCGACGGCGCGCAACTGGTCGGCGGCGAGGGCCTTGGTGGGTGCCAGGTAGAGCACGGTGGCGCGGGGGTCGGCGAGCAGGGTGGCCAGCGCGGGCAACTGGTACGCCAGGGACTTGCCGGAGGCGGTGCCGGTGGCCACCACAACATGCCGTCGGTCGTGGGCGAGTTCGGCCGCCTCGGCCTGGTGCCGCCAGGGCGCGGTCACCCCCCGCCGCGCGTACGCGGTGCGCAGTTCCTCCCCAACCCACTGCGGCCAGGGGGCCGGGGTCCCGGCCCGGGATGACACCCGTTGGACATGGGTGACCGGATCGACCGGGTGCCGTTGCCGCAACCGGCGTAGCAGGTCCCCGGGCGCGGTGACCGGAACCGGGACGGGGCCCGACTCAGGGCCCCGGCCGGCGGATACGCTGGCTGCCGAGGTCACGTCCTGCACTCTCGCACTGGTGTTCGGAAATGGGAAATTGGCGTGCCACTACGGTGAAAACCGATCCCGGTGAGTCGTCGGGTGGTCTCAGGGGTAGTGGTTAGATGCCCATGAAGCTTACGGCCGCGTCGAGGGAGGATCGATGGAGCTGTCGCTGGCGACCCGTACCGTGGGGGAGCACACGGTGCTCGAGGTCGGTGGTGAGGTGGATGTCTACACCGCCCCCCGGCTCCGCGAGCGGCTGCTCGAGCTGATCGACTCCGGTGCCCGGCATGTGGTGGTCGACCTGGGGCGGGTCGACTTCCTCGACTCCACCGGGCTGGGTGTGCTGGTCGGCGCGCTCAAGCGACTGCGTACGGCCGACGGCACCTTCGCCCTGGTCTGCGACAAGGAGCCGCTGCTCAAGATCTTCCGGATCACCGCCCTGGACCAGGTGTTCCCACTGCATCCCACGGTCGAAGCGGCGACCGGCGCTGGCGCGTGATGGCGACGGTACGGCTTTCCTTCTCCCCGGCGCCGGTGCATGTGCGTACCGCCCGTCTGGTCGGGGTGGCGGTCGCCCGCCGGGCGGGGATCCGCGAGGAGCTGCTCGACGAGGTGCGCCTGGCCATCGGTGAGGCGTGCACCCGGGCGGTGGCCCTGCACCGCCAGTACGGGCTGACCGAGCCGGTGCTGGTGGAGATGTCCGACTCCGGGGCGTACGCGGTGCGGGTGGTCGACCGGGCGCCGATAGAGGCGGGGATCGGCCTGGCCGCCCTGAACGCCGACCAGTTGGCCAACGAGTCCCTCAACGAGGACGACCTCACCACCGGAGTGGGCTTCGCCCTGCTCGCCGGGTTCGTCGAGGATCTCCAGGTGCGCCCGGTCGATGACGGCATCGGCACCGAGGTCCGGATGGTCTGGCCACTGACCCGCTAGTCGAATCGACCCGCTGGCCGCCGCCTTCCCTGAGCAGGGAATGCGGCGGCTTTGTCATGGATGGACCCCTATATCAGATTTAATCTCATAACACAGCGACGAAGATCATCGACATTGCCGGGCACCTCGCTGTGACCTCGAACACTGCGGAGGGCTAGAGTACGCGGGTTGTCAGCAAGTGATCCATCGGGCAGCCAGCGCAGCTGGGCGTGGAGGCGCTGGCTCGCCGAGGGCTGCTCAGCGCGCACTTGCGAATTCGCATCCAGGCGCAGGTCGGTGCGTCTCCACCGGCCGGCGCGTTGTTCGGCACAGGAGGACACAGATGTCCGACAGCTTGGCCGCCGAGGGCGGCGGCGCGATCTCCCTGACCGGAGCCAACGTCACGTACGTCGTCATGGCCGCGGTGATCGCGCTGGTCGCGCTCGCCTTCGCCGCCGCGTTGACGAAGACCGTGCTGGCCGCCGGCAAGGGCACCGAGAAAATGCAGGAAATCTCCGGGGCCGTGCAGGAGGGCGCCTCGGCCTACCTGTTCCGGCAGTTCCGGACCCTGGCGATCTTCGTGGTGATCGCCGTAGTACTGCTCTTCCTGCTGCCGGTGCACCAGACCGACGGCAACGAGACCGCGGTGAAGATCGGCCGTTCGCTCTTCTTCGTGGTCGGTGCCCTGTTCAGCGCCTTCATCGGCGGTGCAGGCATGTGGCTGGCCACCCGGGCCAACCTGCGGGTCGCCGCCGCCGCCCGGGAGCGGGAGGGCGGCCGGGAAGTGGCCATGAAGATCGCCTTCCGGACCGGTGGGGTGGTCGGGTTCCTCACCGTCGGGCTGGGCCTCTTCGGTGCCGCGCTGGTGGTGCTGATCTTCCGGGGTGACGCGCCGACGGTGCTGGAGGGCTTCGGCTTCGGCGCCGCCCTGCTGGCCATGTTCATGCGGGTCGGCGGCGGCATCTTCACCAAGGCCGCCGACGTCGGCGCCGACCTGGTCGGCAAGGTCGAGAAGGGCATCCCCGAGGACGACCCGCGCAACGCGGCCACCATCGCCGACAACGTCGGCGACAACGTCGGTGACTGCGCCGGCATGGCCGCCGACCTGTTCGAGTCGTACGCGGTCACCCTGGTCGCCGCGCTGATCCTGGGTCGCGCCGCCTTCGGCACCGACGGCCTGGTGCTGCCGCTGATCATCTCCACCATCGGTGTGCTGGTCGCCATCATCGGCGTCTTCATCACCAAGCTGCGTGCCTCCGACCGCAACGGGCTGACCGCCATCAACCGGGCCTTCTACCTGTCCGCGCTGATCTCGGCGGTACTGGTCGCGGTGGCCACCTTCGTCTACCTCCAGCCCTCCTGGGCCGCGCAGCTCGGCGACGACTGGCGGACCGCGCTCGGCGTGGACGGCGGCGACCCGCCGTTCGGCCCGCGTGGTGTGGTCATCGGCGCGGTCGTCATCGGCATCGTGCTGGCCGCCGCCATCCAGGCGCTGACCGGCTACTTCACCGAGACCAGCCGCCGTCCGGTGCAGGACATCGGCAAGAGCTCGCAGACCGGCCCGGCCACCGTCATCCTCGCCGGCATCAGCGTCGGCCTGGAGTCGGCGGTCTACTCGGCGCTGCTCATCGCCGCCGGTGTCTTCGGCGCCTTCCTGCTGGGTGGCGGCTCGATCACCCTGTCGCTGTTCGCCGTGGCGCTGGCCGGTACCGGTCTGCTCACCACCGTCGGCGTGATCGTGGCGATGGACACCTTCGGCCCGATCTCCGACAACGCCCAGGGCGTGGCCGAGATGTCCGGCGACATCGACGAGCACGGCGCCCGTACCCTCACCGAGCTGGACGCGGTGGGCAACACCACCAAGGCGATCACCAAGGGCATCGCGATCGCCACGGCCGTGCTGGCCGCGACCGCGCTGTTCGGCTCGTACACCGACACCCTGCGCATCGCGTACGCCGACGCCGGGGTGACCGACGTCGGTGCCGAGATCCTGAACGCGCTGAACGTGTCCAACCCGCAGAACCTGGTCGGCCTGATCATCGGTGCGGCGGTGGTGTTCCTCTTCTCCGGCCTGGCCATCAACGCGGTCTCCCGCTCGGCCGGTGCCGTGGTGATGGAGGTCCGCCGGCAGTTCCGTGAGCTGCCCGGGATCATGGACGGCACCCAGCGCCCGGAGTACGGCAAGGTCGTCGACATCTGCACCCGGGACGCGCAGCGCGAACTGCTGACCCCCGGCCTGCTGGCCATCCTGGCGCCGATCGCGGTCGGCTTCGGCCTCGGACCCGGCGCGCTGGCGTCGTACCTGGCCGGTGCGATCGGGGCGGGCACGCTGATGGCGGTCTTCCTGGCCAACTCCGGTGGCGCCTGGGACAACGCCAAGAAGATGGTCGAGGACGGCGCGTACGGCGGCAAGGGCTCCGACGCGCATGCCGCCACGGTCATCGGCGACACCGTCGGTGACCCCTTCAAGGACACCGCCGGTCCGGCCATCAACCCGCTGCTGAAGGTGATGAACCTGGTCTCGCTGCTGATCGCGCCGGCCGTGGTGGCCTGGAGCATCGGCGACGACCGCAACGTCGGCCTGCGGATCACCATCGCGGTGGTGGCGACGCTGATCGTGGTCGCGGCGGTGGTGTTCAGCAAGCGCAAGAGCATCGCCCTGGAGGAGGACTCCCCCAGCGGGCCGGGCACCGCGGACCCGCGTCCGGAGGAGATCAAGGCCTGACCCTGCGTTGAGCGTCACCGGTCCCCGGGCAGCGGCACCACGCCCGGGGACCGGTCGGCGCAGCGGGACCGGCACCGGTGAGGCGGTGCCGAGGGCAACAGGAGGCCGTACCCTGCAACGCATGCGTACGTGCCGGGCGGACGCCGCCAGAGCGGTGACGGTGGTCCTGGCCACGGTGGTCCTGCTGACCGGCTGCGGATCCGACGGTCCCAGCCCTCGGGCGTGGGCCGCCTCGGTGTGCTCGGCGTTGACCCCCTGGCGAGCCGAGATCAGCAAGCTGACCAGCAGCACCGACCAGCAGATGACCGCACAGACCACCCCCGCGCAGGCCAAGGAGAACCTGGTCCGACTCTTCGGTGGCGCCGAACAGGCCAGCGAGGACGCTCGTCGCAAGGTGGAGCAGGCCGGGGTGCCGGCGGTCGAGGACGGTGCGGAGATCTCCGAAGGGTTCCGGGCGTCCCTGGCGTCGATGCGGGACGCCTACGGCCGGGCCCGGAGCACGATCGACGGGCTGGGCACGGGTGAGGCCACCACCTTCTACGACGGCGTGCAGGCGGCGGTGGAGCGGCTGCAACAGGACTACGATGCCAGCGCCCTCGACACCAGCCGACTGAACTCGGAGGAGTTGAAGCGCGCCTTCGACGAGGTACCCGAATGCCATTGAGCGGTCCCGGTGAGACATCGGCGGCGCAACCGCTGCCGGTGTCCTTCCCGGTGCCTGCTGCGGCGCCACCGACACCCCGACGGGCCCGGGTACCGGCGGCCGAGCCCGACCAGGGCACCCCGGCCGGGGACCGGCAACTGGTCTTCTTCGGTGCGGAGACCGCCGAACCCTCGGTCGCCGACCTGGCCGGTCTGCTGGCCGGGCCGGGCGAGGTGCACCGGATGGGCGGCACGGCCCGGCTGTCGGTCGTGGTGGGGGCGGCCTGGCGGGTCCATGTGCTCGTCACCGAACTGGCCCAGCGGGGGGTCCGGGCCGCCTGGACCCCGACCGAGGATCGGCGGTACGCCGTGCGGACCGCGTACACCCGGGCGATCGTGCCGCTGGCAGCGGCCTGGCTGCGCGGTGGGACGCAGCAGCCACCGGCCGGTTTTCAACTGGACGGCCGGCGGCTGCGGCTCTGGCTGGCCACGGCCGGGGTGATCGACTCGCCGGACACCGTGGTGTTGCACCTCGGGGGCCTGGACCCGGGTCGCTGGGCGGTGGTCGGTGCGGCCCTGGTCGCCGCGGGGCTGGTCGGCGAACTGGTCGAGCCGGCGGCCGGCGGCCCCGCGTACCGGATCACCGGACGGCGGCGGGTGCTGCGGCTGGCGGAACTGGTCGGCGAACCCCCACCCGCAGCGCCGCCCGGAGCCTGGCCGGTCCGCGACTGATCGCCGCTGTCGGGCGGGTGACGGATGTCCGATCCGGGACAGCCCGGGGGCCAGCGCACGTCCGGAGAAACGGCCGGGTTTCACCTCCACCGAGGGGCTGCCATGGTCACAGTGGCACGCCTTTGACCCTACCCAGGGTGTACGGTGACGCCGTTCGGCGTGACCACGGATCGTCCCGAGCGGATTGCCGCCCGCGAAACCCGAACGACGGACGGCGCGTTACGTTGGACATCCGGACCGCCGGGTATCGGGGTCGGGCGTGCCCCGATCCGGACAGGCGCGGCCACGAGTGGGAATGAGGTCGAAACCGAAGTGCCGAGCAATGCTGGAACCACCCGTCTGGTCATCGTCGAGTCGCCGGCGAAGGCCAAGACGATCTCGGGCTACCTGGGCCCGGGGTACGTCGTGGAGGCCAGCTTTGGGCACGTCCGCGACCTGCCGCGCAACGCCGCCGACGTGCCTGCGAAGTACAAGGGCGAGCCGTGGGCCCGGCTCGGTGTCGACGTGGACAACGGCTTCCATGCCCTCTATGTCGTCTCCGCCGACCGCAAGCAGCAGATCAGCAAGCTGATCAAGTTGGCCAAGGAGGTCGACGAGATCTTCCTGGCCACGGATGAGGACCGTGAGGGCGAGGCGATCGCCTGGCATCTGGTGGAGACCCTCAAGCCGAAGGTGCCGGTCCGGCGGATGGTCTTCCACGAGATCACCAAGCCGGCCATCCAGGCCGCGGTGGCCAACCCGCGGGAGATCGACCGCAGTCTGGTCGACGCCCAGGAGGCCCGCCGCATCCTCGACCGGCTCTACGGCTACGAGGTCTCCCCGGTGCTGTGGAAGAAGGTCATGCCGAAGCTGTCGGCGGGCCGGGTGCAGTCCGTGGCGACCCGGATCGTGGTCGAACGTGAGCGGCAGCGGATGGCCTTCCGCACCGCGGAGTACTGGGACATCCTGGCCACCCTGGCGGTGGGGAAGGCCGGCGAGGGCCCGCGTACCTTCAACGCCACCCTGGTGGCCCTCAACGGTGATCGGATCGCCACCGGTAAGGACTTCGAGCCGACCACCGGCAAGGTGCGCGCCGGAGCGGGAGTCGTGCACCTGGACTCCAGCGGTGCCCGAGGGCTGGCCGCCCGCCTGGACGGGCGCCCCTTCACGGTCACCCGGGTCGAGGAGAAGCCCTACCGGCGCCGCCCGTACGCACCGTTCATCACCTCCACCCTCCAGCAGGAGGCGGCCCGCAAGCTGCGGTTCTCGTCGCAGCAGACGATGCGCACCGCGCAGCGGCTCTACGAGAACGGCTACATCACCTACATGCGTACCGACTCGGTGAACCTGTCGGAGACCGCCATCGCGGCGGCCCGCCGGCAGATCGTCGAGCTGTACGGTGAGCGCAGCGTGCCGCCGGAGCCGCGCCGCTACACCGGCAAGGTGAAGAACGCCCAGGAGGCCCACGAGGCGATCCGCCCGGCGGGGGACAACTTCCGCACCCCCGGTGACGTGGCCAAGGAACTGTCCGGCGAGGAGTACAAGCTCTACGAGCTGATCTGGCGGCGCACCATCGCCTCCCAGATGACCGACGCGGTCGGCTCCAGCGTCTCGGTGCGGATCCGGGCGACCACCACCGCCGGTGAGGAGGCCGACTTCGGCGCCACCGGCAAGACCATCACCGACCCGGGCTTCCTGCGGGCGTACGTCGAGTCCAGCGACGACGAGAACGCCGAGGCCGAGGACGCCGAGCGTCGGCTGCCCAACCTGGTCAAGGACCAGCCGCTGACCGCCGACGAGTTGGCCGCCCAGGGTCACCACACCCAGCCGCCCTCCCGCTACACGGAGGCGTCGCTGGTGAAGGCCCTGGAGGAGTTGGGCATCGGTCGTCCCTCCACGTACGCATCGATCATGCAGACCATCCAGGACCGGGGATACGTCGTCAAGCGCGGCCAGGCGATGATCCCGTCCTTCCTGGCCTTCGCGGTGATCGGGCTGATGGAGCGGCACTACCCGCGCCTGATCGACTACGACTTCACGGCCAGCATGGAGAACGAGCTGGACGAGATCGCCGGTGGCGACCACGCGGCGGTCGACTTCCTCACCGCGTTCTACTTCGGCACCACCAACGGCGCCGGTGACCAGGACATCGCCCGTTCCGGCGGGCTGAAGAAGTTGGTCACCGAGAACCTCAGCGACATCGACGCGCGTAGCGTCAACTCGATCCCGCTGTTCACCGACGAGGAAGGTCGCGAGGTGGTCGTGCGGGTCGGCCGGTTCGGGCCGTACCTGCAACGGGCGCTGCCCGGCGAGCAGCCCGCGCCGAAGGCGGAGGGCGAGGAGGGCGGCACCCCGGGCGACCGGGCGCCGATCCCCGAGGGACTGGCCCCCGACGAGTTGACCCCGGAGAAGGTGCACGAGCTGTTCCTCGGCGGTGGTGGCGAGCGCAAGCTCGGCGACGACCCGGCGACCGGGGAGCCGATCCTGCTCAAGTCCGGCCGCTTCGGCCCGTACGTGGCCAGTGGGGAACGCAAGTCCTCCCTGCTGCGTTCGCAGTCGCCGGATTCGCTGACCCTCGACGAGGCCCTCAAGCTGCTCAGCCTGCCCCGCCTGGTCGGGGTGGGACCCGACGGCGCCGAGGTGTTCGCCAACAACGGCCGCTTCGGCCCGTACGTCAAGCGGGGCGACGAGTTCCGTTCGCTGGACTCGGAAGACCAGATGTTCACCGTCACCCTGGACGAGGCGCTGACTCTGCTCAACACCCCGAAGGCCCGTCAGCGGCGGGCCGCCGCTCCACCCCTGCGGGAGATGGGCGCCGATCCGCTGACTGAGAAGCCGCTGGTCATCAAAGACGGCAGGTTCGGCCCGTACGTCACCGACGGGGAGACCAACGCCTCCCTGCGGCGCGGCCAGACCCCGGAGGCGCTGACCCTGGAGGAAGCCTCCGAGATGCTCGCCGAGAAGCGAGCAAAGGGCCCCGCCCCCAAAAAGGCCACCAAGAAAACCACCAAGGCGACCAAGACCACCGCAGCCAAGAAAACCACCAAGGCCGCCAAGTCCACCGCCACCAAGTCCACCGCCACCAAGTCCACCAAGGCTGCCGCTACCAAGGCCACCAAGGCCGCCCCCAAGAAAGCCGCCCCCAAAAAGGCGACCTCCGCGCGCCCCGAGTAACCCCGCCAGAAATCTTGGTACGAAAGCGCCCCTCGGAGGGCGGTTTCGTACCAAGATCTCGGGTCAGGGGCGCCAGCCGGCGGCGAGTAGGGCGGCGCGGAGTTGGGCGATGACCTCGGCGGGGTGGTGGCGGATTGCCCAGGCGGGGAAGCGGAGCACTCGGTCGCCGCTGCGCCACAGATCGTTCTGCCGGCGCATGTCCGCCCAGGCGGTGGCCGGATCGAGGTGCTGGCTGCCGTCGATCTCCACATGGACCCGCCACTCCTCGAACCAGGCGTCCAGGTAACGGCGCCGGCCGGCGGCGTCCCGGCGGACAGCCTGCCTGGTGGGCTCGGGCAGCCCGGCCCGCCTGACCAGTCGCAGGAAGTCGAGCTCGGGCAGCGAATGCGCACCACCTGCCGCATCGGCGGCGGTCTGCGCGATCAGGTCGCGGCGCCGGGCTCGCGGCAGGCGATCCAGCACCTGCCGTACGTCCTCACCAGCGACCAGGCGTTGCTGAAATCCGGCCGCGATGATCGCCCGAGCTTCCTGGTCACTCGGTGCCCACTGTGCCGCGTCCACCAACGATCGGGCCGGCATCGTCCGGCGGGGCTGCCCCACATCGAGGATGTCGGCGTCGGGCAGCAGGGTGGTGCGGTGCACGCGGATGCCGGGCGGCAGGGCCCGAGACTGTCGGCTCGCCGGCAGCAGGATGTGCACGAGTCCGTCGTCGTACCTGCGCAGGCCCCAGGCCCGCGCCGCACTCAACCCGCCTAGTACCGCCGCCGGACCGGCGGACAGAACGCCGATCCAGGGCAGTTGCACTGGTGCGATCGGGCCGTTGTGTGTGACATAGACAGCCCGGTGCACCTGCTGCCAGCGTCCCGAGGCGACCCGGTGCCGAATGGCCTTCGGCGACAGATGCCGCCGAGCCTGATCGAGACTGAGTACCTGCTCCTGATGAAACAACAACCACGTCAGCTCATCCGCCCCATCCCCCGGCAACCCCCACTGCTCACCCTGTCTCCGCACACCCCCACCCTGCCCACCCAGACCCTCGCCGCGTCGCCCCTGTGGACAGCCACGAGATCTTGGTACGAAGGTGCCCCTCGGAGGGCGATTTCGTACCAAGATTCACATTGGCTTCAGCCGAGGAGCGTGGACAGGTACGGGGTGGTGAAGAGGTGGTGGGGGTCGAGGTGGGTGCGGATGCGCTGGAAGTCCTGCCAGCGGGGGTAGGCCTCGGCCAGTGAGTCGGCCTCGCGCCAGTGGAGTTTGCCCCAGTGCGGGCGGCCGCCCAGCTCCGTCGCCACCTGCTCGAAGGCGCGGAAGTACGGCTCGTAGGGCATACCGAGGTACTGGTGCAGGGCCACGTACGCCGATTCCCGGCCGTACGAGTGGGACAGCCAGATGTCGTCGGCGGCGGTGAAGCGCACCTCGACCGGGAAGAGCACCCGGAACGGCAGCCGGTCGATGATCCGGCGGAGGGCGTGCAGCGCCTCGGGCAGGGCGTCGCGGGGTAGCGCGTACTCCATCTCCACGAAGCGGACCCGGCGGGGGCTGCAGAAGACCGCGTCGGAGCGGCCGGTGTAGACGCGTTCGCTGAGTGCCCGGGCGGAGAGGGCGCTGATCGTCGGGGCCAGGGCCGGTACCGCGCGGCCCAGCCGGCAGGCCCCGGCGAAGACCGTGTTGGCCAGGAAGTCGTCGTCCAGCCAGCCGCGCCAGCGAGGCAGGGGCCGGTCGTCGGCGGGTACCCGGTCGTTGACCTTGAGTTGCACCCGGCGGCTGTACGGGAACCAGAAGAACTCGACGTGGTCGTGGGTGCCGACCAGGTCGGGCAGGTCGGTCAGCACGGTGTCCAGGGCGGCCGGGCGTTCGTGTGCCCGCAGTACGAAGGCGTCCACACAGCGCAGGGTCACCTCGACCAGTACCCCGAGGGCGCCGAGGGAGATCCGGGCCGCGTCGAACACCTCGGGGTGCTCCTCGGCGGAGCAGTGCAGGACCTCGCCGGTGCCGGTGACCAGGGTCAGGGCCGCCACGAAGGTGGCCAGTCCGCCGTATGCCGCACCGGTGCCGTGGGTGCCGGTGGAGATCGCCCCGGCCACCGTCTGGGCGTCGATGTCCCCGAGATTGGGCAGCGCCAACTGATGGTCGGCGAGTAGCGAGTTGAGCTGCCGCAGGGTCATCCCGGCCGGTACGGTGACGAGGCGCCGATCGATGTCCACACGTACGTCGATGGCGAGTTCGGCCAGGTCCATCCGGCTGCCGTCGCCGACCGCGACGGGGGTGAAGGAGTGGCCGCTGCCGACCGGGCGAATCCGGGCACCGGCCTCGGCGGCGGAGCGGACCTGCTCGACAACCTCGGCGACAGTGGTGGGGCGCAGGACGGCGGCTGTCGCGCTGTGCTGATTTCCCGCCCAGTTTGACCAGGTGGTGGCGTCGGCGGCGCTGCTTCGGGGCATCGGCGCTCCTTCAGATGAATATGAATGGCGTTCATATCAGGAACGTTGTTCCTGGTAAACACCGCAATCGAGATTCGCTCGTTGTACCGGTAGTCACGAACTGGTGACGTGTAGATATGTTCATCCGTCGAGAGGGGGTGGCGAGTGTCCACTTCAGCCGCCACGACCGGGCCACTGCGCCGGGTTCCGGTGCAGGGTCGTAGTGTCGCGCGGGTCCAGCGGATGCTGGACGCCTGCGCCGAACTCGTCGACGAAGTGGGGTACGAGGGGCTGACCACGACCCTGCTCGCCGAGCGGGCAGAGGTGGCGATCGGGTCGGTCTATCAGTTCTTCCCGGACAAGCGGGCGATCGTGCAGGCGCTGACCCTGCGCACGATGGAGGCGTACCTCCAGCGGCTCGACGAGCGCTTCGCCTCGGACGATCTGACCTACTGGTGGGACGGGGTCGACGCGAGCATCGATGAGTACATCACGATGCACCGCACCGTCCCCGGCTTCCGTACCCTGCACTTCGGCGACGTGGTCGACCTGCATCTGCTCGATGAGCAGCGGGACAACAACGGGGTGATCGCCGACCAGTTGGCCCGGGTGCTCACCGAGCGCTTCGGCCTCGCCGACGTGCCCGAGCTGCGTTTCCATCTGGAAATCGCGGTGGAAGTGGCCGACGCGCTGATCAAGCTCGCCTTCCGGCGCAGGTCCGACGGCGACGATCGGGTCCTGGTCGAGGCCAAGGCGCTCATCCGCGACTACCTGCACCGTCAGGTGGACGCCCGGGGCGACACCGGGCACCGGCCGGTCGTGCAGCCCGCGAAGCCGGCCGACGACCAGATCGTCGACTCCGCGGAGACGACGGCGCAGCCCGTCTGAGCTTCGCCACCCGGCACGGCCCGCGCAGGCCCCGGCAGCCCGGCTGACCGAGCCCGACACCGCCGGATCACAGGAAGGCGTGGCCCTCGCCCCGGTAGGTCGGCACGGTGGCCACCACCTGGTCCCCCTCCACCAGGTGCAGTTCGTTCACCCTCTCGCACAGCTCACCGGACTTCGCATGGCGGAACCAGACCCGGTCGCCGAGGCGCAGCCGGTCGGCCGTGTCACCGGCCACCGGGGTCTGCACCTCACCGGCCCCCTCGGTGCCGACCAGCGTGAGTCCGGTGGGCAGCCAGGGTCGGGGTAGTCGGCTGCGGCTGGCCGAGCCGGAGGCTATCCAGCCGCCGCCGAGCACGGTGGCCAGCCCGGGTGCCGGCCGACGGACCACCGCGCAGGCGAAGAAGGCCGCCGGGGTGGGACGCCAGGCCCGATAGCCGTCGAACAGTGTCGGCCCGTACAGCCCCGATCCCGCGGTGACCTCGGTGACCGTGGGATCGGCGCTGGTCGCGGCCACACTGCCGGTGCCGCCGCCGTTGACGAACTCCAGGTCGGCGTGGTCGCGCACGGCGGCCACCGCCGCGGCCCGGCGCGCCAGCAGCTCGCGGTACGACCCGCGCTGGGCCAGCCGGATCACCGGGCCGAGCGCCGCCTGCCCGGGTGGCGCGTCGCCGACCCCGGCGATCTGTGCCTCGTACGACATCAGGCCGACCAGCCGGAAGCCGGGCCGGGCGGCGATCGTGGCGGCCAACCGGCCGGCGGCCTGGGCGCTGTGCACCGGTGAGCGGCGTACCCCGACGTGCACCCGGCCGCCCAGCAGCCGCCACGAGGCGTCCAGATCAAGGCAGACCCGCAGCTCGGGCCGGCTCCCCGGGGGCCGCACCGCGTCGTGGAAATCCAGCTGGTCGGGGTCGTCGACCATCAGGGTGATGGCGGCGGCGAGGGCCGGATCGGCCGCGAGTTCGGCGAGCGCCCCCCGGTCGACCGTGGGGTACGCCACCAGCGCGTCGGCCGTGATCCCGGTACGCACCAGCCAGATCGCCTCGGGCAGGGTGAACGCCATCACTCCCTGCCAGCCGGCCCGGCCCAGCGCCCGGGCGATCAGTTCCCGGCTGCGCAGGGACTTGCTGGCGACCCGCAACGGCTTGCCGCCGGCCCGGGCGATCAGGGCGGCGGAGTTCGTATCGAAGGCGGCCAGGTCGACCACCGCGTACGGAGGATCGAGGTGCCGGGTCGCCCGGTCCAGTCGGTGGCGCAGATTCTCGCTGTCGGTGGCCACGTGTGCACGCTAACTGTGAAACGGTGAATGCGAAACACCCTCGCGTACAGCCTGCTCAACACCGGTCGGCAACTGCGGCCTAGGCTCGGCAGGCAAGGTGAGGCGTGACGGGGGTGGCCCCCCGCAGGTCTAGAGTGTTCCACCGGGGGTGCCCAGCGATGGGCCGGCACGTGGAGGTACGGCCATCGAAAGCCAATTCAACGGCGAGTCGTCCGGCGTGTCGCCGTCCGCGGAGCAACCCGCCGGTCAGAGCCGATCCGGCGGTACGACCGGCCAGGCCGATCTGACCGGTTATCCCGCCATCCGCTCCGTACTGCGCATCCGGCCCTTCCGCCGGCTCTGGATCGTGCTCGGCGCGGCCTCCTTCGGCGACTGGCTCGGCCTGCTCGCCACAAGCGTCTTCGCCGCCGCCCAGGTGGAGGGGAGCACCGCCAAAGGCGCGGCCTTCGGTGGCGTGATCGCCATCCGACTGCTGCCCGCGCTGCTGCTCGGCCCGATCGCCGGGGTGTTCGCCGACCGGTTCGACCGGCGGTGGACCATGGTCATCTGCGACCTGCTGCGGTTCGTGCTGTTCGCCTCCATCCCGCTGTACGCCCTGACCGGCGCCAGTGGTGCTCGGGTGGTCACCTGGGCGGCCATCGCCACCTTCCTGATCGAGACGGTCACCCTGCTCTGGATCCCGGCCAAGGAAGCGGCCGTACCCAACCTCATCCCGCGTGCCCGGCTGGAGACCGCCAACCAGCTGACCCTGATCACCACGTACGGCCTGACGCCGATCTTCGCCGCGATCGTGCTCTCCTCCCTCGACGCCATCGTCCGGGGTGCCACCGGCGGCGAGATGCCCTCCTGGGCCGAGCCGGCCCAGTTGGCGCTCTGGTTCAACTCCCTCTCCCGACTGGCCACCGCCGTGGTCGTCGCCTACGGCATCAAGGAGATCAGCCAGGGGCAGCGCCAGCGGCAGGAGCAGTCCGAGCAGAGCATGCTGCGCCAGTTCAACGAGGGCTGGCGGTACATCGGGAAAACCCCCCTGGTCCGTGGCCTGGTGCTGGGCATCTTCGGTGCCTTCGCCGGGGGCGGCATCGTGATCGGCACCGCCCGGTTCTTCGCCAACTCCCTCGGTGCCGGTGACGCCGCCTTCTTCCTGCTCTTCGGAGCGATCTTCCTGGGCCTGGCGATCGGCATCGGGCTGGGCCCGACGATCGTGCGGGACATGTCCCGGCGTCGCTGGTTCGGCATGAGCATCGTGCTGGCCAGCGCCTCGGTGATGACCCTGGCCTTCGCCTTCCACCTGTCCATGGCCCTGGTCGGCGCGGTCCTGGTCGGCGCCGGTGCCGGAATGGCCTTCCTCTCCGGCACCACCCTGCTCGGCGGCGAGGTCGCCGACGAGGTACGCGGTCGGGTCTTCGCCGTGGTGCAGATCGGCACCCGGCTGGTGCTGATCCTGGCGATCGCGCTGGGCAGCCTGCTCGCCGGTGTCGGTGGCTCCCGTCAGCTGGTGATCGCCGACCTGGGCATCTCGATCTCCGCCACCCGCCTGCTGCTGCTGGCCGCCGGGGCGGCCGGGATCTTCGCCGGGATCAGTGCCTTCGGCCAGATGGACGACAAGAAGGGCGTCCCGGTCCTGGCCGACCTGTGGGGATCGATCCGGGGCCGTCCGCTGATGCCGGCGGAGCCCTTCGTCTCGGCCGGGCTGTTCGTGGTCTTCGAGGGCGGCGAGGGCGCCGGCAAGTCGACCCAGTTGGCCCAGCTGGCCGAGCGGCTGCGGGCCGAGGGGCGGGACGTGGTGGTCACCCGGGAACCGGGCGCCACCGCGGTAGGCACCCGGATCCGGTCCCTGGTGCTGGACAACGGCGTCGACGACGAGGCACCCTCGCCGCGCGCCGAGGCCCTGCTCTACGCCGCCGACCGGGCGCATCACGTGGCCACCGTGGTCCGGCCGGCCCTGTCCCGGGGCGCCGTCGTGATCAGTGACCGGTATGTCGACTCCTCCCTGGCGTACCAGGGTGCCGGGCGTACCCTGCCGGTCGACGAACTCTCCTGGCTCTCCTCCTGGGCCACCGGTGGGCTCAAGCCCGACCTGGTGGTGCTGCTGGACATCGACCCCCGCACCGGGCTGTCCCGGGTGGCCGAGCGCAGCCAGACGGTCGACCGGCTGGAGGCCGAGTCGCTGGCCTTCCACGAGCGGGTCCGGTACGCCTTCCTGGACCTGGCCGCCGCCGACCCCAAGCGCTACCTTGTGCTCGACGCCGGGCACCCGGCCGAGCAGATCTCCGAGCGGGTCGCCGATCGGGTGGCGGAACTGCTCGCCTCCGATGACCTGGACCACCCGGGGCCGGCCAGCGGCCCGGACACCTCGGTGCAGCCCGAGTTATCCCCAACGGAGCTGGTGACCACGGAGCGGACCTGATGCCGGACGCCTTCGCCGACCTGGTCGGGCAGGACGAGGCGGTGGACACGTTACGCCGGGCTGCCGCCGCCGCAGCCGAGGTGCTGCGCGCCCCCCGGGGCGATCAGGAGCCGGCGGTCGGCGGGCCCGATCCCGGCGCCGGCATGACCCACGCCTGGATCTTCACCGGCCCACCCGGCTCCGGTCGGTCGGTCGCGGCGCGGGCCTTCGCCGCCGCCCTGCAGTGCGAGCAGGGCACCGGCTGCGGGCACTGCCCCGGGTGTCACACCACCCTGGCCGGCACCCACGCCGACGTGCGACTGGTGGTGCCCGACGGGCTCTCCATCGGGGTCGGCGAGATGCGGGCGCTGGTGCTGCGCGCCTCCAGCACCCCCTCCGGTGGCCGGTGGCAGGTCGTGATCATCGAGGATGCCGACCGGTTGACCGAGGCGGCCGGCAACGCACTGCTCAAGGCGGTGGAGGAACCGCCGCCCCGGACGGTCTTCCTGCTCTGCACCCCCTCCACCCACCCGGACGACATCTCGGTGACCATCCGGTCCCGCTGTCGGGTCGTACCCCTGGTGCAGCCGGCAGCGGAGGCGGTGGCCGAGGTGCTGGTGCGTCGGGACGGGATCGCGCCCGAGGTGGCCCGGTGGGCGGCGGCGGCCACCCAGGGGCATGTCGGTAGGGCCCGGCGACTGGCCGGTGACCCTCAGGCCCGGGCTCGGCGGGAGGCGGTGCTCGCGGTACCCCGCCGACTGACCAGCGTGGGTGCGGCCTTCGACGCGGCCTCCGCGCTGATCGAGGCGGCCGAGGCCGAAGCCGAGGCGGCGGTAGCGGAGGTCGACGCCACGGAGCGGGCCGCGCTGGAGACGGCCCTGGGGGCGGGTGGTACCGGCCGGGGTGCGGCCGGCGCGGCCCGGGGTTCCGCCGGGCAGCTCAAGGACCTGGAACGGCGGCAGAAGTCACGGGCCACCCGGGCCCAGCGGGACGCGCTGGACCGGGCGCTTGTCGACCTGGCCGCGTTCTACCGGGACGCCCTGACCATGGCGCTGGGGGCACCGGTGGCGCCGGTGCACACCGACACGGTCGAGTTGGCTGATGCCGGCGCGCGTACCTGGCAGGCGGAAGGGGCGCTGCGCCGGCTGGAAGCCGTACTGGCGTGCCGCACCGCGATCGAGGCGAACGTCAAGCCCCGGATCGCCGTCGAGGCCATGATGCTCTCCCTCTGGAAGGGCTGACACCCGGCCAGGTCCTGTCGGCCGGACCGTTATCCACAGGCATCGACACGCCCAATTGACGTGCGGTACGGTCCGGTGTGCCGTGGTGACGGCGGCGGCACCCAGAGTGAGACAGTCGGGGAGGAGTCCGCTGATGCCGCGGGGCGAGATCGACGAGGCGTGGATCGAGGAGGCGGTGCGGCGCTACCGCCGGATCGAGTCCCTCCAGGCCGAGTTCGACCGGGCCGTGGCGACGGTCGAGGTCACCGTCCGGTCACCGGACGGCCTGGTCGAGGTGGTGGTGACCGCCAGCGGCCGGATCACGGACGTACGCTTCCTCGGCCCCCTGCACCACCGGGCCCCCCGGGATGTGGCCGCTTCGGTGCGGGCGGCGGTCACGGCCGCGGCCGACGCCGCCCAGTGGGCCCGGGAGAAACTGCACAACGAGACCTTCACCGCCTACCGGCCGCTCGCGGGGGCCTGAGATGGACAACCTCCGCGCCCTGGCCGCCCGGCTGGACGAGGCGAGTGCCAGCCTGACCGCCCTCTCCCGGTCGATCACCGCCGCCGATCCCACGCAGGTGGTCTTCGGCGCCGACGCCCCCGGTCGGCCGGGTGAGATCGGGCGCGCCCTGCACCGGCAGTGGGCGGCCGCGACCGGCGACCGGGCCCGGGAGGCCCGGGCCGCCGCCGCGAAGTTGGCCGACACGGCGGACGCCCTGCGTCAGGCCGCCAACCGCTACGCCGAGACCGACTCCCTGGTCGCCCGCCGAGTGGTCCGGGAGGGGTGATGGACGCCCTGGACCGGCTCGCCGAGCCCGGCCTGGACCTGCTGCGCCGGGTGGACACCCTGCTGGCCGCCGGTGCCCCCGAGGGACACCGACTCTGGCCGCTGCTGCGGCGGATGCAGGTGTTGCCGGGTGAAGCCCTGCGCAGCTTCCTCGGCCTTCGACCCGCCCCGCTGGCCGGTGCCGGTCACGCGGTGCGCCGACACATCCACGGGTACGACCATGCCTGTGCCGCCCTCACCGATCCGCCGCTCTGGTCCGGGTCGGCCGCTGCGGCGTACGGTCAGTCCCGGGCGATGCTGCTGCGTCATCTCGACGAGGGTCCGGAGAGCCTGGTCGGGCGGTTGGAGGCGACCGCCGGCTACGCCGACGCCCTGGCCGACTGGGTGGAGGGCAGCCGTCTCGCGGTCGCCCGCACCCTGGCCGAGGTGATCGGTTCCGCCGAGGCGGTGGCGGTCCTGACGGCCACCTCACCGGGGCGGGTCCCCTCCCACTCTGGACCCTTGTCCCCGGGGGAGGCCGCTGCCGCCGAGATCGCCGCCCGGGTGCTGGCCGTGCTCTGCGTGGCCTACGACGGTGCGGAGACCCTGCTGCGGCAGTGGGCGCCGAGCCTGGCCGAATCACCCTGGCGGCCGGAGAGCGCCCGGTTCCGCCCGGACAACGGCCCTGCCCCCGGCGCCCGATCGACCCGTATCGGCTGGTGAGGCGGGCTGGAGGCCGACCGGCTGGTGGTGCCGACCGCCGGGTACCGCCTCGACTGTCGCCTCCCTTGCGGCTGGTGCCGACCCGCGTAGGCAGCAGGAGCACGCTGTGACGTCGTAGGGTTACAGCATGGGCATGCTCTGTGCGGTCAGCTTCCAGCGCTACGGCCGCCTCTACTACCTCGATCCGGGTGACCTGCGCCCCCAGGTCGGTGACAAGGTGCTGGTGCCCACGGACGACGGTCCCGAGGTCGCGGAGTGTGTCTGGGCCGCGCAGTGGGTCACCGAGGACACTGACGGCTTCCCCAAGCTCGCCGGGCTGGCGCAGGAGGAGGACCTGCGGCGCGACGAGGACCTGCGGCGCCGTAAGGCCGAGGCGAAGGTGGCGGCCAAGCGGCTGATCCGCGCCCACGGGCTGCCGATGAAGGTGGTGGCGATCGACCACGTCTTCAGCAAGGGCGACGATGGCGGAGAGCGCAGCACCATCTACTTCACCGCCCCGCACCGGGTGGATTTCCGCTCCCTGGTACGCGACCTCGGGGCGACCCTGCACTGTCGGGTGGAGTTGCGCCAACTCTCCGCCCGCGACTCGGCCCGGGTACAGGGCGGCATCGGCTCCTGCGGTCGGGACCTCTGCTGCGCCACCTTCCTCAACGACTTCGAGCCGGTGACCATCCGGATGGCCAAGGACCAGGACCTGCCACTGAACCCGTTGCGCATCTCCGGTGCCTGCGGGCGTCTGATGTGCTGCCTCAAGTACGAGCATCCGCTGTACGCCGCGAGCGGCACGTACCCCGCGAGCGGGCAGCGCGTCGAGACCCCCTCCGGACCGGGCAAGGTCGTGTCCCGGCATCCGCCGAGCGAGACCGTCACCGTCCGGCAGCTCAGTGACGGGGCGGTCAAACGCTGCTCGCTGGCCGAGGTCTGCCGCCCCCGCATCGCGTACGACGAAAGGCCCTCCGCCGCAGAGCCGGGCCTGTCGCCGCAGGGGGAGTGACCGGCCCGGAGGCTCTCCGAGCTGCTTTAGGGTGATTTATCGCCCTGGATTCCCGGCCTGCCCGTACCCTGCGATCTTGGGCTTGTTCGGGTTTCCTACCCTGCCCGCATGGCATATCAGCCGGCCGCGCCGCCGCCGAAGAAGTCCAAGCGGGTTCTGTTCATCGTGTTGGGTGTGGTGCTCGCACTCTGTTGCTCTGGTGGGGCGCTCGGCGCCTTCCTGATCTACCGGGTGGCGATGGACGCCACCGGGCCGGTTCGTTCCACAGTGAACACGTTCGCCGGTGCCTTGGTGGAACGCGACTATCCGACCGCCTATCAGCAGCTCTGCATCCGAATCCGGGATCGGGTCAGCGAGGCGGACTTCACGCAGCAGCAGGCCACGGAGCCGGACCTGACCGGACACAAGATCACCGGGCTGAGCGTCTCCAACCAGAACGGTCTGGTCACCGGCAGCGCGACCGTCCGATACACCCCGGCCGAGGGCGGCGCCACCAGCCGGGTCTACCCCCTGATCAAGGAGGAGGGCAACTGGCGGATCTGCGAGTGAGTGTGGAGGCCGTCAGGTCAGGTGGACTGGCGGTTCGGCCAGGCGGGGTTTGAGGTCGGTGGTGGGGGCCAACCAGGAGGCCTCCGTGGACTGGTCGGGGTTGACCCGCCACCGGCGGGCCACCCGGTCGACCACGACGGGGTAGAGGGTCAGGGCGCCGTCCGGGTCGATGCGCATCCGGACGAAGCCCTTGGCATCCTCGATGCCCTGCCCGGCGAACAACTCGTTGACGTTCACCCCGAACCCGCTGGCGATCAGCAGGTACAGGGCCACCAGTTGACTGGCCACCAGACCGATCACCGGCAGGTAGAGCACCGCCGCCGCAGCCGCCGGCAACGGCCAGGACCAGTCGTGGAAGGGCAGGGCCAACCAGGCCCAGGTACCCGCCGCCCCCAGCCCGACATGGGCCAGCCCGTGCGCGACACCGAGGATCCAGTGCCGCAGATTTCGTTTGCCGGTGGTGCTGGGTGGCTTGGCGAACAGGGCCGCCGCCAGCACGGTCACCAGCACCATCAGCACCAGGGGCACGCTGAACAGCCGCTGCTCGGAGGCCAGGACCCGGAAGTCGGTCACCCCGGCCATGGAGAGCATCAGCAGGGTCTGTAGGACCCCGAGCAGGGTGGCGAAGCCCGGGTTGCGGCGGGGCAACCGACCGAAGATCCCCCAGCCGTAGCGCCGGGAGCGGGCCGCGTCGGGGTAACGGGCGGCCAGGGCGTACGACCGGGAGGGGCTGGACCGCCGGGCCAGGGTGTCGCGCGGCGGCACCTCGATCTGCTCGGGCAGCTTGTGGGTGGGGTAGAGGTACGCGCCCCCGCTGCCGCAGGTGATCAGCTGACGGTCGTCCGGGCCGGTGTACCGGGCGTAATGGTGCAGGTCACCGGAGATCAACACCCGGACCCGAGCCCCGGTGGGCGCGATGATGGTCCGGATGAAGTAGTCGATCGAGTCGTACGCCGACGGGTTGTCCACCGCCTTGACCCAGGCCGGAGCCGGCACCGCCAGGATCACCCTGCTCTGCGGGCCCAGCTTCGCGGCGACCGCGTCGAAGTAGGTCAGCTGCGGATCGTCGACATACGAACCGGACTGGTCGTCCAGGCCGAGCAGCCACCAGTCCGCGGGCAGTTCGGCGGCAAAATAGGACCGGGACTGCCCGGTACGCCAGCCGCCGAAATGCCGGTCCCGGGTGCGGACGAACAGCCGCAGAAAGGCGGTCAGTCCGTCGTACCAGTCATGGTTGCCGGGCACCGCGAAGACCGTCGGCTGCTCCGGCGGGGTGGCCGGCAGCGCGGCCTGGTACGGCCCCTTGCACCGATCCTCGTACGCCTCGTAGGCGGCCGAGGGGTACACCTGGTCACCGCCCATCACCAGGGTCTGCGCCCGGGGCAGCCGGTGCCCGTCCACCGTCAACTCCGGCTGGGCGAGCAGGTAGGCGACCGAGTAGGTGGCGTTGAACCCGTCACCCAGGTCGGCCACATAATCCAGCCAGAGCCCGCCGTCCGGCCCCACCTGCTTGGCGATCTCCGAGTCCAGGGCCTTCTGCAACTCCCGTTTGTCCAGGTACGCCCCGAACAACATCGCCAGCAGGGTACGCAGACCGGTGCTGATCAGCAGCAGCGGCGCGAGCCACGGCACCGGCTTGCGCGGGGTGAAACCCAACTCCAGCGGATCGGTGCTACGCGGCCGCCGCGCCGCCCGCCCACCGGCCGCCTCCTCGGCGTACGGCCCTAGGGGAGCGGCCCGGCCGGTGGCTGCCGGATCGTCCGGGGGTGTTGGGGTGCCCTCCGGAGGGCTGTCGACCGGCTCGTCGCGAGGGGTGTGATCGTCGGCCATCCATCGCAGCGTAGCGGGCGAGGTGTCGGCCCTGCCGTGCCGGAAGGGCCGGGCTGTCCGGTATGCCGACTCGGCCAATCCCGCTCCGCCGGTCGTCGGCGCGTGCCGTACACTAGGCCATCGTTGCCGCCTTAGCTCAGTCGGCTAGAGCGACGCACTCGTAATGCGTAGGTCGACGGTTCGATTCCGTCAGGCGGCTCGGTGAAGAAGCCCAGGTCAACGACCTGGGCTTCGCCGTTTCCCGAGGGTTGCCCCTCGTTGGCGGGCGCGCTGCAGGACTGCGAGCAGGGATCTGCGGCGCCAGGCGGTCAGCCAGTAGGCGCCGAGTCCCACGAGTAGGCATCCGAGGGAGAGCCCGTAGGCGGCCCAGGTCCCCGTCGGCTCGGTGATGTCCCACCACTCGTTCTGGTCGCCTGGGGCGAGATAGATCAGCATCGTCCCGGCGGTCAACGGCAGAACCCAGGCCAGTCGCCATCCGGCCACCCGGCCCGACAGCAGCGCCAGGCCGAACCACGTAGGCAGCGAGCGGATCATCGGGAAGAGTTGACTGGCGGTTAGCGCCACGGCGGCCAGGCCGACGAACACCATTGCGCCCAGACCGGAAGTTGCTGCCAGGTACAGATTCTCCATCCGGCGTAGCCGGGCGGTGGTGACGACTTCCAGGTCACGCAGACTGCTGTACAGTCCGAGCACCGGTATGACCGCCGCACCCATCGACAACGGCTTCCACAGCGGCATGAGCGTCTCGCCGGTGGGTGTCGATGACGGAACGTACATTTCGTCGGCGCCGATCCAGGCGGTCGTGAGCCCGAGGGCGGCGGCGAGCAGGAGCGCGGCAAGTCCATGTCGGGCGGCGGCGAATCGGATTGTGGGCCGGAAGCGCTGCAGATCAGCCACAGTACGCGTGCCGGATTCGGATGATCTCGGTCGTCACCCAGGTCTGTTGTTCCTGGGGGGATCGCTCCGTGTATACCTGGGCGGCCAGCGCCCATGCCGCGTGCAATTGTTCCGGGGCACCGAAGGTGGTGTAGTCCGGTGCTGCCGTCTCGGTCAGGTGGAGCTCCATCCACCGTCGCAGTGCATCCGGCGTGTGTTCGTTCTTCTCGCTCATGGCATCCCAGTCGCACCCTTCGAACGTCGTCGAGGTGATCGCCGTTGACATGCCGACCGCCAGTGCGGATGCCCGACCTTCAGAGATATCAAGATCACCGATCTGTTGCCGCCCGGCTGGCGTGTCGATGACCTGGGTGCCGTACTCGTGCAGCCGGGCCGGAAGCACGAATCCGTCCGGCAGCCCTTCGGCACGGGCCACCATGTCTTTGATCATGGGCGCGAACTTCTCATGTTCCGGCCAGAGGCAGACGACGATCCGATCTGGCAGACAGAGTGCCTGCTGTGGCGGCGGTCGGTCGACGATGCCCTTCTGCCCGAGGATGGAAACGACCACCAGCGCAAGCGCGACACCGGGCAGCAGTTGCACCCTGGGCCTGGTCGGCGACACCTCGAAGGTTTTCGGCGTAGCCACGACGACGACCAGGAGCAGGGCCACCGCAGCGGCGCGCAACAGCATGACGACCATATCCGGGGTACGCCACGGCGGCCCGCTGCTGGCGATGAACTCGGCGCGGTCGCTCACGTAGGCGAGGAAGAGAAACCAGGTCAACAGCGCGACCAGGGCGGAGAAGACCGGGCTCAGGTGCCGTCCGGTCAACCATCCCCAGGTGGTGGCGAGGACCATCACCAGGACGCCCATCAGCATGTAGCCCAGCCAGAGGTGCTGGCCCGGCGCGGAGATGGTGGCCAGGCTGATCACGTACGTCACGGCCGCAGTCGACAGGTAGGGAACGAGGAGCAGAAGGTGCGTCACCAGGAACCGCACGGCCTCCTGGTAGCGCGCGGAGACGCGCATCGCAGCGGTCTGTTCCTCCATCCGATGCCGTCGGGCGCTACCCGATGTCCAGGCCGCCGCGCCAGCGGCCCCCACGCTGAGGAAGAACGCCGGGGTCTGGGCGGCGATGCCCGCCTCCGGCCAGATGCCCGTCCAGTCTCCGGGTACGGAGAGCAGCAGCGCCGCACCGCCCAGACACATGAGCGGGGTGGCCCAACGCAGCGGTGACGTACGAATGTGTAGCCAAAAGACGTTCACCGCGATGGTTCCTGTTCTGGCACCAGGTGCAGGTAGGCGCGCTCGAGACTGGTGTGCCCGGGCAGGTTGTCCCGGCCTGATCTGGAAAGCTCCGCCGTGCTGCCGTCGAATCTGATCTGCCCGTTGGAAATGACCAGGACTCGGTCGCAGGTGGAGTCGATATCGCTGATGATGTGCGTGCTCAGCACTACGACGGAGTCGCTGAGATCCGTCAGGATTCTGCGGAACTGGATTCGCTGCCGTGGGTCGAGTCCAGCGGTCGGCTCGTCCAGCAGAATCACTGCTGGCCGCCCCACGACGGCCCAGGCAATCCCGGCGCGCTGACGCATTCCGCCGGAAAGCTTCTTCAGCTTGACTTTCGCCCGATCCAGCAGGTCAACGGCGGACAATGCCTCCTTTGCCCCGGCATCCCACTGCTCGGCCGGCAAGCCGCGAAGCCACGCCGCATAACGCACGAAGTCGCCCACCCGCATTTCTGGGTCGTATCCGAAGCTCTGGGGAAGATAGCCGATGTGGCGTCGCGCTGATCTGGCGGACCGTTCGTCGTTGACCTGGACGCCATTGACGTGGAGGGTGCCCGAGTCCGGCGGCATGATTGTCGCCATGGTGCGCAGCAGAGTGGTCTTGCCCGCACCATTCGGCCCAAGCAGCCCCGTGATTCCGGGCTTCAACCGGGCCGATACCTCGCGCAACGCGACGACATCGCCGTAGCGCTGGGAAATCTCCACCAACTCCAGCGTCATCCGATAGCCCTTCAACTTGATGCCTTGGCGGACGACGAGTGGCGGGACCCGAAGACCGACCCCCGCCAACGTCCGTAGGTCAGGGCCGGAACCAGGTAGTCAGGGTGCGCAGGGACCCCGTGAAGCAGTCCTCGCCATCCACGCTCTGACCATCGCCCTTCTGGCGGTACCTGGTCAGCGTTTTGTCTCCGGAGTTGTTGCAGTCCGCATCGGTCCTGAAGTTGCCCGTCTTCTTGGCACCACCGCTCACGCACTCCTGGTTCCAGTCGCGAGTCCAACCGATGCCGTAGCAGCCCTCGACCGTGTTGCCGGTGAACGAAGCCTGAGCCGACGCGGCGACGGTAAAGACGGATGCCGAGGCCAGCATTGCGACGGTACCTGCTTTGGCCATCAGGACGAGGTTTCGACGTGCCTTACCCATGCTTATCCTCCCGTGTTCCCATCGATCAACTCGATGGCAGCCGGACACTAACACCCGGAACCGCAATTTTCTCCCCATTGATCCACAGCAAGCCGGTCATCGCCGGCGAGCGATCGAGCACGGCCGCTACGCCCGGGTCAGAGTCGTCACTTGGCCAATTAGGTCGCGTTACGCCAGCAGCCGGGTATAGGTGTCGCCGTTACGCAGATGGGCCGAGAGCGAGCAGCGCCTGCCGGCCGAGCCCAGAATCCCGCCACCGTCACTGCCCACCCGTCGCAGGCGTTGACCATGACGACGGCACCGCCGCAGTAGGTGCGGCGGGCCCGTCGTCATGTTTGTCCCCAAGTGACCGGGGTACCGCCCACCAACGCGGCGACAGCACGCCGGTCAGAGACCGCAGTGGAGGCCGGAGATGGAAAGCCGACTCAAGGTTCTGGGTCACCCCGTCCATCCCATGCTGGTGATGTTCCCGGTCGCCCTGCTGGTCACGGCGGTGCTGTTCGACATCGTCGACACCGTCGGCGGGCCGGATCTTCTCGGCGAGGTGGCGTACTGGAACATCACGGTCGGTCTGATCGGTGGCCTGCTGGCCGCGGCGGCGGGCCTGTTCGACCTGCTGGCCATCCCGACCGGTACGCGGGCCAAGCGGGTGGCCCTCACCCACGCCGCCGCCAACGTGGCGGTGATCCTGCTCTTCGCCGCGGTCTGGGTGGTACGCCTCAACGCCGACTCGCGGGCCGCCGGTGGCGCACTGATCGCCATCGAGGTGGTGGCGCTCGGCATCCTCGGCATCAGTGCCTGGCTCGGTGGGGAACTGGTCGACCGGCTAGGGGTCGGGGTGGACCGGGACGCCCACCTCGACGCGCCGAGTTCGCTGCGGGCGTCCAGCAGTCAACGGATGGGAGAGGCGCGATGACCGGACCGGGACGGAGTTGGCGGGGTGGGCAGCAGGGCTGGGATCCCCTGGGCGAGTTGCAGTCCCTGCGTACGGAGTTGAGTCGGCTGGTCGGGGGCCGACCGGGGCCGCCGGAGGTGGAGTTGGGGGAGACCCCGGACGGCTGGGAGGTGGTCGTCCGGCTGCCCGGTGTCGCTCCCGAGGAGGTCGCCGTGGAGGTGGACGACCGGGAGCTGTGCGTACGCGCCCGGACCGAGGCCGAGGTCAACGCCGATCACGGGATCTCCGGTGGCTTCGAGACCCGGGGCTTCGACTATCGGGTGCAGTTGCCGGCCCGGGTGGACCCGGACGCGATCGACGCGGTGATGGATCACGGGCTGCTCCGGGTGCGGTTGCCCCGACCCAGCCGCCCCAGCCCTCGTACGATCACGGTCGGCCGCACCGGGCCGCGTTCCAGCAGCCCGTCCAGCGGCATCGACCCGGCCGCCGACCGGGAGCTGCACCATCCGGACGTCGCCAGCGGCGAAGCCGACCGGTAGCCCGGACCGTGGTGGCCCCGGCCCTGATCACACCGGCCACCGGGTGGGTACCCGAGGTGGCCCGGATCGCCGTGCTGCGGGCCAACGCCCTGGGTGACTTCATCTTCGTCCTGCCGGCGTTGGCGGCCCTGCGGTCGGCGTACCCGCAGGCGGAGATCGTGCTGCTCGGTGCGCCGTGGCACGCGCAGCTCTGGCGCGACCGGCCCGGCCCGGTGGATCGGGTGCTGGTGGTGCCGCCCGCGCCGGGGATCCGGACGGCGGTCCCCGGCGAGGCCGAGGCCGGCATGGTCGATTTCCTGGCCGCCGCCCGGACCCAGCGTTTCGACCTGGCGCTGCAACTGCACGGCGGTGGTGCCAACTCCAACCCCCTGGTGGCCGCCCTCGGTGCCCGGGTCAGCGCCGGTCTGCGGGCCGAGGACGCCCCACCGCTGGACCGCTGGCTGCGCTACGACTACTACCAGCCCGAGGTGATCCGCTACCTGGAGGCGGTGGCGCTGGTCGGTGCCCCGGCGACCACCATCGTCCCGTCCCTGACGGTCACCGAGGCCGACCGGGCCGAGGCCCGGTCGGTGCTCGGGGAGGCGGACCGTCCCCGGGTGGTGTTGCATCCGGGGGCCACGGACACCCGCCGCCGCTGGCCCGCCGAGCGGTTCGCCGAGATCGGCCGGACCCTGCACCAGGACGGGTACGAGGTGCTGGTCACCGGCACCCCGGCCGAACAGGAGGTGGTCGACCAGGTGGTCGCGGCGGCCCGGGTGCCCCTGCGCCCCCAGGTCGGCACCCTGAGCCTGGGCGGGTTGGCCGGCTGCTACGCCGACTGCGAGCTGGTGGTCTCCAACGACACCGGCCCGCTGCACCTGGCCGCCGCCGTGGGCACCCCCACGGTCGGCATCTTCTGGGTAGGCAACCTGATCACCACGGCCACCCCGCTGCGTGCCCGGCACCGGCCGATCACCTCGTGGACGGTGCACTGCCCGGTCTGCGGGGTGGACTGCACCCCGGGCATCTACCCCCACCGCCCGGGCGATGGGGAGTGCCCGCACCGGGACTCCTTCGTCACCGACGTGCCGACGGTCGAGGTCCTGGAAGCCGCCCGGGAACTGCTCTTCCGGTAAGGAAGGGCCCCTTCTTAACGTCTGCGGTAGAGCAGGGGTCCCCGCTTAACACCCCGGCTCCTCGGCCAGGACGAACTCCCAGGCCTCCACGTCGCGGTCGGTGACCGTGGTCGGGGATTCGAGGTGGTAGGCCCCGCTGGGCAGGACCCCGGCGCCGCCGTGGCGCGCCAGCACGGCCAGTTGGGCGGCGACGTCCTCGCCCTGGTGACGCGGGGGCACCCGGCGCCAGAAGTCGAAACCGCCGGAGTCGACCAGCTTGGCCCGGTCGTACAGCACGCAGCCGCCGATCCAGGAGATCCGGTACGCCCGCCAACTGCCCGGCGGCAGCGCCAACGCCTCGGTCACATGCAGCAGGTTCGCGGCCGAATGGATCTGCGCCCGGTCCCACTCCGGGGAGTCCGGCCCGATGCGTTCCGGCACCGGTCGGTCGCTCCACTCCTGATAGAGCCGGTGGGTCTGCGGCCGTACGTCGTGCAGGTAGGACAGTCCGTGCACCCCGTTGCCGACGAACCCGCAGCCCAACTCCTCGATGGCGGTGACCAGCCGGTGCAGGGCGCCCGGCTCCAACCAGACGTCGTCGTCCAGGCAGAGCACGTACCGGGCAGCGGAGGCGGCGAGCAGGAAGGCGCGGTGTTCGGCCAGGCCCCGGCGGGGCAGTCGGCGGGTCAGCAGCACCGGATGACCCCGGTACCGCAGGGCCCGGACCATGGTGGCCGCCGCCGGATGGGCGTACCCGGGCTGGTCGTCGGACTGGTCGCTGACCACCACCCCGAACCCCGGCACCCCCTGCTGGGCGGCCAGCCCGGAGAGGGTGACGGCCAGCTCGGTGGGCCGGTCCTTCGTCGGGATCAGCACGTCCAGCAGCCGATCGGCCCGGAAGTCGGCCGGGGCGCCGAGGTCCAGCGGTCGGTTCACGGTGCCTTACCGGTCATCGGCGGCGCGGTCGCACCGGTAGCCGGCAGGTTCTCCTGGGCCGCCGCCCCGAGGGCCTCCTCCGAAGCCGCGTCGAGGTCGGGCCCCGCCGGCAGGCCGCCGACCGCCACCTCGGAGGACCCCTCCTGGCCGTACGCCCGGATCCGGTCGATGATCGCGGAGGTGGACCGGTCCGGTACGTAGCCCAGGGTGCGGACCTGTCCGCCCAGCCGCTGCACCAGCGGTGCCTCCGGGACCAACTCGGGCGGGTAGTCGCCGCCCTTGACGTAGACGTCCGGCCGGATGGCCTCGATCAGTGCGGTCGGGGAGTCCTCCTCGAAGACCACCACATGGTCCACACAGGACAGCGCGGCCAGCAGGGCGGTGCGGTCCTCCACCGGGTTCACCGGACGGTCGGGCCCCTTGAGTCGGCGTACGCTGCCGTCGGAGTTGACCGCGACGACCAGCAGGTCACCGAGCGCCTTGGCCTGTTCCAGGTAGCGCACATGTCCCCGGTGCAGCACGTCGAAGCAGCCGTTGGTGAAGACGACCGATCGGCCGGCGCGGCGGTGCTCGGCGACGACGGTGTCCAGTCCTTCGGTGCCGAGCAGCACCTGCCGCCCGGTCCCGTCGAGGGCCGGTTGGCCGAGGACGGTCAGCAGATCCTCGCGGCGACACACGCAGGTGCCGGTGCCCGAAACCGTGCTGGTGGCGGCGAGTTGGGCCAGTTGGGCGGCGGTGGACAGCGGGGCCTCGGCGGCCAGCGCGAGGGTCATGGCCGCCAGGTACGCGTCCCCGGCCCCGACCGTGTGGCTGGCCGGTACGGGTGTGCTGTGGCTGCGGCTGGGTTGCCCGTCGGCACCCCCGACCACCGCCCCCTCGGTGTCCAGGGTCACCGCGACCACGGCCGCGCCGGTGTGCGCCCGCAGTTCGGCCAGCCGGGACTCGGCCAGTACCGCCCGGTCCACCCCGGCTCCCACGTCGGCGTTCACGGTCACCCCGGTGCCGGTGACGCTGAGCCCGTCATGGGTCATCGCCACCCGGCCCTCCCCCGGGGTGGGCTCACCGGTCGGCCCGTCGGTACGCCGCGAGCCCGTTCCGCCCGGCGAGGTGCCTACGGTCAGTTCGGAGGGACCGTCGTTCGAGTCCACCTCCGGATGCTCCAGTTGCAGCTCACCGGCGCCACGGGCGCCCGCCTCGCCGCCGGCGCGGGCGAGCAGTCGGGTGGCCTCCGCGAAGCTCGGGGTCACCACGGTCGGGGCCAGGCCACGCCAGTCGGCCAGGTCGTGCGCGTCGAGGGCGACCGTGGCGTACCGGTCCCGGTGGGCTACCAGCCAGGTGCGTACCCGGGCGGGCAGGGCACCCAGACCGTAGTCGCAGACCACCAGGGTGGGCGCCTCACCATCGGCGGCGGCCTGCAACTCCCGGGTCGCGCAGTCCAGGGCGGTGAGCAACTGGTGCACCCCATCGTCGCTGAGGGGGTCGTCCGGATCACCGGAGTCTTCGCGCAGCAGGATCTGGTCGCCGGCCAGCATCCGGCGTTTGACCGGGGTGTGCCGGCCGGGCTGGCTGACCGTACGGTCCCAGACACCGGCCCGGTCCAGGCAGTCGTGCAGTTCGTCGCCGGCCACATCGGCGCCGACGGGTGCCACCAGCACGGACCGGCCGCCCAGGGCGGCGATGTTGACTGCGGTGTTGGCCGCCCCACCTGCTGCGGAGATACGGCGACGCAGGGTGAGGACGGGTGCCGGAGCCTCTCGGCACAGCCGGTCCGAGTCGGCGAACCGCCATTCGTCGAGCATGGCGTCCCCGAGTACCAGGACCGGGCGCCCGAGCCAGCTCTGCACCACCTCGGCGAGCCGGAGCTGTTCCGCTGCTGCTCGTGCCATGCCGGCGGATCCCCCTGCCCGGCCGGGTCAAACCTGTCGGGTGGGCCGGGCGGGGGTGCGGCAGGGACCACCTCGGCGGCGCGTTTCGGTGCGCCCGGGTCGGGAACGGATTCTGTGAACCCCGGAGAGGAGAAGCGATATGGCAGTCACATTGCAGGGCAAGCGAGTCGCCTTCCTGGCCACCGACGGCGTGGAGGAGGTCGAGTACGTCCAGCCGCGCCAGGCCGTCGAGCAGGCCGGTGCCACCGCCGAACTGGTGTCGCTCAAGCCCGGGAAGATCACCAGCTTCCAACACCTGGACCCCTCGCAGACGTACGAGGTCGATGTGAGCGCCGCGGAAGCGGACCCCGGCCGGTACGACGCGCTGGTGCTGCCCGGCGGGGTGGCCAACCCGGACCTCCTGCGTACCGATCCGGACGCGGTGCGGTTCGTCCGGTCGTTCTTCGAGGCGGGTAAGCCGGTGGGGGTGATCTGCCACGGTCCGTGGACCCTGGTCGAGGCCGACGTGGTGCGAGGTCGTCGGCTGACCAGTTGGCCCAGCCTGCGTACCGATCTGGTGAACGCCGGGGCGGACTGGGTCGACGAGGAGGTCGTCACCGACAACGGGCTGGTCAGCAGCCGTAAGCCCGACGATCTGCCGGCCTTCTGCGCCAAGATCGTCGAGGAGTTCGCCGAAGGCCGGCACTGACCGCCGGGCGAACGCTGACCGCCAGGCCGGCAGCGACCGCCAGATCGGCGTTGACCGGCAGGTCAGTTCTGCGTGACCCGGTACCTACTTGAGGATCAGGCGGTTGGTCTGCTCGAAGACGTCCAGGTCGGCCAGGGTCTCCTGGACACTGGCGGACAGGGGTCGCGGCAAGGCCTCGCGAGGGAAGAACCCGGCGTCGGTCGTCTCGTCGGTCATCCGGGCCAGTTGGCCGTCCCACTCCTCGACCCGGAAGGCCGTGGTGAAGATCTGGTACGTGTGGCCGTACATGTTGGTGTGGGTGCGGTCGGCGCCGGTGTAGAGGGCGAAGGCGCTGACCCGCAGGGCGCGCAGTCCGGTCTCCTCACGGACTTCCCGTACGGCGCAGTCGGCGATCGACTCGCCCAGTTCCATCGCCCCGGCCGGCAGCGCCCACTGCCCGTTGTCCGACCGGCGGATCAGCAGGATCCGCGCCGAACTGTCCCGCACCACGGCACGGGCGCCGACGAACATCAGGGTCCGGTCGCCGGCCAGGGCGCGCAGTTGCCCGACGTACGAGTCGGCCCAGGAAATGCTCACCCGCACGAATGTACGCAGGGTTCCTTCCGGTGTCCGCGACACCGCCGGGTTGGCCACTCGTAGGGGTGATGTGCCGGAACCGGCAACGCTGTAACACATTTGGGCGCATCATCGCCGTTAGGGATAGCGGGCTCGCGTAGACCACTCTCCCGGTGGGCGGCCCCGGCGTTCGCACCGCGCCGGGGCCGCCCGTTTTTGCGGGGGTTACCCGCAACGCCAGTATTGCGAGAGTTGTTCGCATCTGTCCTGCTGATGGAGAAACCCGCCCGGAAACGGCCCCGCTACCCGGTGGTGCTGATCAGCACCTTGCCCACGGTCGCGTCCTCCACCGCCTGATGGGCCTCGGCGGTAGCCGCCAGCGGATAGCGGTGCAGGGGCAGGCCCGCCTCCTCGCCCACCCGGATGCCGCCCTGCGCGGCAGCCGCCGCGACATCCACCACCGCCTGCGCCTTCGCCGCCTTCGGCAGGGTGTAGACCAGCACGAACTGCCAGCGGGCGTTCGGCACCATCAACGGCCTGATCGGCAGGGTCACCTCGTCGCCACCGTCGTCGGCGTACACGCAGACCACCCCGCCGGGATGCAGCACCTGGACATCGGTGGCGGCATTGCGCGCCGCAGACACCTCGACGATCGTGTGCACCCCGTCGGGCGCGACCTTGCGGACCTCGGTGACCACGTCCTGCTCGCGGTAGTTGATCACCACCGAGGCGCCGGCCGCCGCCGCCAACTGCGCCTTCTCCGGGCTGCTCACCGTGGCGATGACACCGGCACCGGCCCAGGCCGCGAGCTGGATCGCCGCGTTGCCCACCGCGCCCGCCCCGCCCTGCACCAGCACCGCGTGGTCGCTGAGGGCACCCGGGCGCAGGCTGTCCGGCAGGTACTCCCCGGCGGTCAGGCAGCGGTGCGCGGTCAGGAACGGGATGCCCAGGCAGGCACCCAGCTCGAAGGAGGCGTCGCCGAGGGGTACCACCTGGCGGGCCGGGATCAGGGTGTACTCGGCGGCGGTGCCCCAGGGCCGCTGCCAGGCGGCCTCCCAGAGCCACACCCGTTCACCGACCAGACCCTGGTCGACACCCGCGCCGACCGCCTCGACCACCCCGGCGCCGTCCTGGCCGGGAATCTGCCAACCGGCCGGCAGGGGCCACTGTCGGCGGGCCTTCCAGTCCGTCGGGTTGACCCCGGCGACCGCGATCCGCACCAGCACCTCACCCGCCCCGGGCTCGGGCACCGGCCGGTCGACCAGTTGCAGCACCGTGGGATCACCGGTGCGCTCGTACACGATGGCCCTCATCGCCGTCCCCTTCCGTTCAGCCCGCCGACCGGCCGTCTTCAGTCACTGACCGACCGTAGGCGCGCCGGTGGCCGGGCGGAGGCGGTTCAGGCCAGCCGCTCCACGACCTGCGGGGTCAGCTCGTCGATCGAACCCAGCACGACGGCCGCCAACTGCTGCACGTCCGGGTCCAGCGGGTACGCCCCGTGCGGCACCGCCACCACTGTCATTCCCGCCGCGGCGGCCGACCGCACCCCGTTGGAGGAATCCTCCACGGCCACACAGTTCGCCGGATCCACCCCGAGTAGCCCGGCCACGGCCAGGTAGACGTCCGGTGCCGGTTTGCCGCGCTCGGTCTGCTCGGTCGACAGGGTGGCCCGGAACTCGTCCGTCAGGTCGGTGGCGGCCAGCGCCGCCGCGATCAGCCGGGTCGGTGAGGAACTCGCCAGCCCCAGCGGCCACCGCGCGGCCAGTCGGCGCACCACCTGGTCGGCCCCGTCGATCACCGGTACGCGCTGGGCGTACCGCTGGGCCATCTCCTCGACCACCTCGGCGGCTACCTGCTCGGCGGTACGCCGTACGCCCAGTTCCCCGCTGAGGTACCGGGCCCACTCCCCGGTGCTCATCCCCATCAACCGCCGCTGGGTGTCCGCCTGCCAGGTCCCGCCGTGCGCCGCGACATACCCCCGCCGCACTTCCTCCCAGGCCGGCTCGGAATCAACGATCACGCCGTCCAGGTCGAAAACCACCGCACCCACCATCACACCCCCATCCTGCCCCACCCACCCCGCCGAACGGTGACCCCCCTCAACCCCGTTGATCAAGAGGTTTTGGTCGGGATCAGCTGTTCTGCCGACCAAAACCTCTTGATCAACTCTGCGGGGTGGGGGTGGGGGTGGGGGTGGGGGGTGGAGGGTGGGGTGGTTACTGGGCGGCGAGGACGTCGACCACGAAGCGGAGGGGGCCGCCCGGGCGGCCGCCGGCGCCGTCGCCGTACGCCTGCTCGGCCGGGATGTCGAGCTGAACCCGGCTGCCCACGGTCACGCCGACCAGGCCCAGGTCCCAGCCCTCGATGACCTGACCGACACCGATCGGGAAGGTGGCCGGCTCACCCCGGCTCCAGGAGGAGTCGAACTCCTCACCGGTCTCGTAGAACACCCCGATGTAGTTGACGGTGATCGACTGGCCCGCTTCGACCTTCGGGCCGGTGCCCTCGATCAGCGGGGTGACGGTGAGCTTGTCGAGCTTGCCCTCGCCGGCCTTGGCCTCCGGCTGGGTGCCCAGCGCCGGGTCGGCCCCCTCGGGCAACTGCGGGGTGGGCGGCGCGTCCTGGGGCGCACCCTGTGTCGGCGCGGCCGACGGCTCACCGGCCACCTGATCGGGGGCGTCGTCGCCGCGCTGGCCGATCATCACGAACACGGTGATCAGCACCGCGACCACGGCCACCGCCGCGAACGCACCGGCCCAGGCCTGCCTGCGCCGTTTGGCCTCGGCCGCCTTCTGTTCGGCCAACTGCTCGGCCAACCGCCGCCGTGCCTTGCTCTCGCCCGCGTGCTCGCTCACGTCCTCGACTCCCTGCGCAGAGGTGGATGCGTCCGGCCACGGACGCCGTCGCCGACACACGGTACCTGGTGACCGGCGCGGCTCCGACCGTCGATGGTGACCAGTGGGACGACAGAGGGCCCTTGGGGCGGCTGTGGGACCGTCGGGCCGCGCAGATCACCGATCCGCAGCGGGTGGAGTGAGATCAGGCAGTCTTGCGAGGGGCCTTCTTCGGAGCGGCCTTCTTGGCGGCCTTCTTCTCCGCCTTGGGGGCCGCCTTCTTCGTACCCTCGGACTTCTTGGCGGTCTCGGCCTTCTTCGGGGCGGCCTTCTTGGTGGCGGCCTTCTTCGCCGGGGCCTTGGCCGCCTTCTGCTGGGCCGAACGCGCCGAGGTGATCGGGGTCGGCTCGCCGGCACCACCACCGGCCGGGGCCTCGCCCCGGGCCGCCCGGGCCCGCTCGACCGAGGCCTTCAGCGCGGCCATCAGGTCGACCGCGGCGGCCGGAGCCTCCTCGACCTCCTCCGGCTGCACCACCTCACGGCCTTCCACCTTGGCGTCGATGACCTCCTGCAACGCCGCCCGGTAGTCGTCGGCGAACTCGTCCGGGTGGAAGTCACCGGCCATCGAATCGATCAGGGAGGTGGCCATCGCCAACTCCGGCGGACGGATCTTCAGATCCTCGTCCAGGAAGCCGAAGTCCGGCTTCCGGATCTCGTCCGGCCAGAGCATGGTGTTCAACAGCAGTACGCCGTCGCGGACCCGCAGGGTGGCCAACTGCTCCCGCTGGCGCAGCGCCACCTTGACGATCGCCACCCGCTCCGAGTCGGTCAGGGCGTCGCGCAGCAGCAGGTACGGCTTGGTGGCGGTGCCCTCCGGCTCCAGGAAGTACGCCTTGTTGTAGAGGATCGGGTCCACCTGCTCGGCCGGTACGAACTCCAGCACGTCGATCGCGTGCGAGGTGCTCAACGGCAGATCGGCGAAATCCTCGTCGGTGAGGATGACCATCTCCCCGCCACCGATGTCGTAGCCCTTGGCGATGTCGTCGTAGCTGACCTCCTCGCCGCAGACCTGACAGGTGCGCTTGTACCGGATCCGCCCGCCGTCTTCCCGGTGCACCTGGTGGAACCGGATGTCCTTCTCCTCCGTCGCGGAGTACAGCTTCACCCCGATCGAGACCAGGCCGAACGACACGGCGCCCTTCCAGATGGCCCGCATCCCGTACTCCCTTCGCCGGTATCGACCATGCTCGCACTGAAGCGAACGGGACGCGAGGTGTTCGGCCGGGTACTACAGTCGGATCGTGCCCGGCGCGCCGCTCAAGCCGATGCTCGCGATGACCGGGCAACTCCCGGTCGGTGCCGGCTGGGCGTACGAGTTCAAGTGGGACGGCGTGCGCGCCCTGGCGGACATCACCGCTGGTCGGCAGCACCTGTACGCCCGCTCCGGAGTGGAGATCACCACCGCCTACCCGGAACTGATCACCCTGGCCGAGCAGGTCGACGACGCGCTGCTGGACGGTGAGGTGGTCCTCTTCGACCCGGCGGGACGCCCCTCATTCACCGCACTCGCGGAGAGGATGCACGTGCGGAATCCGGCCAAGGCGGCCCGGTTGGCGGCCACCGTCCCGGTCACGTACATGATCTTCGACCTGCTCCGGTTCCGGGGAGAGGACCTGACCGGCTGGCCGTACGCCCGACGCCGGGAGGCCCTCGACGACCTGGGGTTGGGTGCGGCGCGGTGGGCGGTCCCACCGGTCTTCTCCGACGGCCCGGCCACCTACTCCGCCGCCGGTGAGCACGGCCTGGAGGGGGTGATGGCCAAGCGGGTCGACTCGACCTACCGGCCCGGGGTGCGCTCGGCGGACTGGGTGAAGGTCAAACTGGAGGTGACCGGCGACTTCGTGGTCGGCGGCTGGCGGCCCGGGGCGCGGAAGATCGGCGGCCTGCTGGTCGGGGTGCCCGGTGCCGGTGGACGTCTCACCTACCGGGGTCGGGTCGGCGGCGGCATCGGCGCCGCGATCGAACGGCAACTCCTGCGCGAGTTGGAGCCGCTGCGCACCCCCGCCTCACCGTTCGCCGCCGGGGTGCCCCGCGAGGATGCCCGGGGCGCCATCTGGGTAACCCCCCAGGTGGTCGTGGAGGTGAAGTACGGTCAGCGCACCCCGGACGGACGGCTGCGGTTCCCCCGAATCCTGCGGCTGCGGCCGGACAAGCCGGCCGAGGAGGTCGACGATGCCAACTGACCGGTTCCGGGTCGAGGTGCAGGGCCGCACCCTGGAACTGTCCAACCTGGACAAGGTCCTCTACCCCCGGGCCGGCTTCACCAAGGGGGAGGTGATCGACTACTACACCCGGGTCGCCCCGATCCTGCTGCCGCACCTGGCCGACCGGGCGCTGACCCGGATCCGCTACCCGAACGGGGTCGAGGGCAACTCGTTCTTCGAGAAGAACGCCCCGGCCGCTACCCCCTCCTGGGTACGCACCGAGAACCTGCCCGTCCCGGGCTCCAGCAAGGGCCGGGAGACCATCGACTACGTGGTCGCCGACGACCTGCCCACCCTGGTCTGGCTGGCCAACCTGGCCGCCCTGGAACTGCACACCCCCCAGTGGAGGATCGGCGAACATCCCGACCTGATGGTGGTCGACCTGGACCCGGGTGCCCCGGCGTCGCTCAAGCAGTGCTGCCAGGTGGCACTGCTGCTGCGCGACCGGCTGGCCGCCGACGGGGTGGACGCCTACCCGAAGACCTCCGGCAAGAAGGGCATGCAACTGAGCTGCCCGATCGCCGGTACCCAGTCCGCCGAGGAAGTGTCGGCCTACGCCCGGCGGATCGCCCAGGAGCTGGAACGCGAACACCCGAACCTGATCGTGTCGAAGATGGCGAAGAACCTCCGCCCCGGCAAGATCTTCATCGACTGGAGCCAGAACAACGCCGCCAAGACCACGGTCGCGCCCTACTCCCTGCGCGCCCAGCCGGTGCCGTCGGTGTCCACCCCGCTGACCTGGGAGGAGGTGGCCGCCGGAGGGAGCGGCAAACGCCCCTCGTCCCGGCCGTACACCGCCGGTGATGTGCTCAAGCGGATCGAGGAACACGGCGACCTGCTGGCCCCCCTGCTCGACCTCGGCCCCGCCCTGCCCGAGCGGTAAGGAAGGGCACCTTATTAACGCCTCCGGTAGAGGAAGGGCCCCTTGTTAACCGCCGCTGGCGGGATCCGCGCCGCTGCCGGCGAAACCGCGGTTAGGCACCCGGGCGAGCGGGGTGGGTGGCCTGGACAGGTCGGGGCGGTAAGAGTAGGAAGTGCGGTATGTCTGCCACGCTGCCCGTACTGTCCGCCGTTGGTCTCGCCGAGCGGGACCAGCCGCTGATCACCTATCTCGATCACCGGACCGGGCATCGCCAGCAGGTCACCGCCGCCGAGTTGGGCGAGTGGTCGGCACGGGCCGCCGGGCTGCTGCGGGACGGCTGCGGCTTGGCGCCGGGCAGTCGGGTGGCCGTGCTGCTGCCGCCGCACTGGCGTACCGCTGCGGTTTTGTTGGGCGCCTGGGCGGTCGGGCTGGAGGTGTCGTTCCGGCCGCGCGCCACCGCCGGGTTGCCGGTGCTTGAGCCCGGCGGCGACCGACCGTACGACGCGGTCCTGGTCAGCCCGGAACGGCTGGACGACTGGCTGGAGGAGGTACCCGACGGGCTGCACCGCTACCTGGTCGGCACCGGCCCAGAGCCGCTGACCGAGGTGCCGACCGGCTGGCTCGACTGGTCGACCGAGGTGCTGCGGCACGGCGCCGCCCCGACCGACCGCCCCCTGCTGCACGCCACCGACCCGGTCAGCCCGGACGGCACCACCTACGACCAGTGGGGCGGGCTGGCGCGGGAGTTGGCAGACAGTTGGGACCTGCGGGTAGGTGACCGCCTGCTGGTCGACGTCGCCGAGCACGACCTGCCGCTGAAATGGCTGCTAGCGCCCCTGTCGGCCGGAGCCTCGGTGCTGCTCTGCGCCAACCTGGACCCCGCCGACCGGGACACGGTAGCCGCCGCCGAGCAGGTCACCCGCATCCTCTAGATAGTGGCGCTTCGCCGACGGACGTTCTTTTTCCTCCAGTCGATGAGCTGCTCGCCGGTCTGACGGCAAGGACGTCTTCGGCGGTGAGTGTTCGATCGGCATAGCCCATGCTGAGGTGGATCGGCTTGCTGACCCTGCATTGATTTCACAGCCTATTTCACGATAAGATGGCACACTAAGGACAAAAGGCTACAAGATGGGCATGAAACGCGAATAGCCTCAACCGCCCCTTCTGTCCGCGTCATTCACTCGGCATGACCGATCGGCGCTGTTTCCGCCCTGCCTGGCGGTCCGGCATGTTGACAACCGGTAGGAGTCTCGCTGGCGAAGAACGCCGTTGCGCGAGATATTGACGGCCAGGGATGGTCGTGACATGCTTCGATGCATGTACGGGGGAAAGAGAATAACTGTAGGCTCTTTCGCATTGGTGGCAGTTCTATTTGGATCGCTGGTGGCTGCCTGTGACAGCTCGAACGTCGGTCCCCCCGATGAACTGCAGGTGTTGAAGGTTCCTTCAAGCGAAGCAGACACCGAGGCGCTGCTCGCCTGGGCGGAGAACGTGATCGCCGGGCGCTGCATGGTGAGCAAGGGCTACTCGTTCGCGGTAAGTGTGTTCGAATCCTCCGCGAGTAAACGCCGAGATCCGCTGGACGAGTTGTACGGCACCTCCGACATCGAAGAGGCCCGCGAGCGCGGATACGGAATCAACCAGGTGTTCCATGCCGGTGGCGAGGCAGCGCCTGATCCTAATCGCGCCTACCTCGCCTCGCTGTCGAAAGAAGACCGCAGGCGCTTCGATGTGGCCTACTTCGGGCCTTCTGAAGCGGTGGTGAACGTCGACACGGCTGAGGGTCGGTTCAGTGTCGGAGCAGAAGGGTGTCTCGCCGACGCCCGTTCCCAGCTCTACGGCGGCATCGAAGAATGGGCGCCGCTCGACGTCTGGGTGACCGGCCTCGACTCCCAGGTGTACGCGACGGTGGTACGTGACCCCGGCTATAAGACGACACTGCGAAAATGGCGGCAGTGCATGGTTGGCCTGAAACATTCGGCAGCCGATCCAGGGGCGAGTCGGGAACGCGTCGCCGAACTGGCACGGAGTTTAAACCAGACGAAAGCAGCCCAACTCGAACGGACAGTAGCCGTCGCCGACGCTGTGTGCAACAAGGAATCTGGGTTGCGGCACCGAGCCGGCGAACTGCACCAAAGCCACGCGGCTGAGGTGTTGAGGGATAACCAGGACAGGGCGGCCGATTACCAGCGCCGTCGGAATGCCGCAGTTGCCGTCGCCCGTGACCTCGTAGTCGAGGTCTCAAAGTAGGCAGCCCGGCAGCACCGCCTATCGCTTCACGAGCATCCAAGCCGCAGCAGCGTCTGATCGGCTACGCCATTAGTGCCTTGCTTTGGCAACGCCCGGGGTCGCCAACGAAGGCCCCGCTATCCGGTAGTTCCCCCTCTTCCGGTCCGGGAAGTGGGTTCTAGTACGGCAGCCGCCGTTCGGGATCATGGCTGGAGTTCGAGGTTGAGGCGGCGTGTGTAGTGGGATTGTCGGGC
>NZ_JBNCLD010000010.1:0-221768 GCF_049844505.1 Micromonospora sp. DT229
CCTATTCCCGCAGGTCAACCAGCAAGGTAGCGTGAGATCAACTTATCGACCCTGTCCGTCAAGCCGGGTCAACCCCAGTCCCGGTGAGCGGTCAACCGCGACACCGCACAGACAAGCGCCGCGTCCAGCGTCGACGCGGCACCATGCTGTGCCAGGTACGACAGGATCCGCCACCGCCGCGGAGACAACCGCCGCGTGGCACCCTGGTTAACCATCCCCCGATGATCCCTCCGCGCACCGGCAGTCCGACATCCTGTTTCCCACAGCCGTAACAGAGAGTGGTCAATGCCCCGGCCGGAAGATCGGAAGCCGGGACCGCCGTGAGCGGAGACAACGCCCGCCGTGGGCCATTGAGCGAGGCGTCGGCAGGCCCTGCGAGCACCCACATACCCAAACCGTGGGTTTGGGGCCGATCTTGGAGATCACTGTTCAGTGAATCAGCCAAAGAGCTGAGGACAGAAGAAGCGAAGCAGTCAAACCGGGCAGCCATAGTTGATCTTCACGGAGAGCACCGCACCGGGCACCGATCTCCAGAAATGCCAGACACGCGCCTTCCCGGCCCGGCGATGGCGCGCCACTCGCCGAGTCGGCGGTTACTGAAAGTGATAAGTCAGATGAGTTCTGCGCGCCGGTGTTCGGCTGCGAGGCTGCCCCTCGCCCCTGCCAGCTAGCGATCGCTCCACTCAGATGTGAGACTGCCTATGTAACTAAATGTGCCTGGGCAGCTGCATTTAGCGATGTGGGTGGTTCTGTTGGAACAGCTCCCGTTGTGGGGACCGAGCACCGACGAAGATCCGAGACCGAAGCCATTTCTGCCACGACCAGCAAAGCTGCGTCTCTTGATCACAGTGAAGGCGGCACCCAACCCCTCCGCGCGGTACGGCGAGACGGTCTGCGTCGGGGCACTGGGCATGGACCCACCCTGGACGGGCTGGATTCGCCTCTACCCGGTCCACTATCGAGACCTCGACGACGACGGCAAGTTCCACAAGTACGACATCATCCACGTCAACGCACTGCCAGCCAGGCAAGACCAGCGACGCGAGAGCTGGAAGCCGATCGTGGACACCATCACCACCGAGCGGCACCTCGCCAGTCGGCAGTCCCGTCGAAACCTCCTCGACCCACTCGTCGAAGACTCCATGTGCCGGCTCAACAAACAGGCCCGAAACGACCCGAGCGCACGATCGATCGCGCTGATTCGCGTGGCCGACATCTCGGCTCTGCAGGTCAAGCGACATCCCGGCTGGTCGGCGGAGGATCGCAAGAAGATCGCTGGGTACCTCAACCAGCTCGACCTACTGGAACCGGCCAAACGCAGCCCGCTTCAAGCACCACGCTTCACCGGCGCCTACCGCTATCGCTGCGCAGACCGTCATTGCCGCGGTCACCAACAGACACTCTGGGACTGGGAGTTCGTCGCCCTACAACGTCGTCTAGACCAGCTCACCGACGCGGAGGCCGAGGAGCAGCTGAGAAACAAGTTCCTCACCCAGCTCTGCGCCGCCGACCGCGACGTCGCCTTCTACGTAGGCAACCAAGCGGCAAGACCGCAGTCCTTCAGCATCGGCGGCGTATACGCACCGAGACGGCCCACCGCCCGGTACCGGACGCGCGTCAACCGATGATGTCGGCCAGCACGTCGGCATGGCACGCATCCTCGACCCGACACCAGCACGCCAACTGCTTCCCCGTGAGTTCCCGACGCGCCCGGTCAACAAGGGCCGGCTGCCCCACAAGCCACTGCCGATAGAGGCGTAACGCCTCCGCCCGATCATGCTTCCGCAGGCTGAATGGATTGGCCCAAGGAGAACGCCGCAACCCGAACCCCTGCCGCCCCACGTACACGGCACCCGGCGGCACCACCGGGTGATAGAGATCCCCCTGCACACGAACCCGAGGCTGTCCCCCCACGCCGCCAGCGTAATCGCCAATGATCGCCCCCGCGTGGATGCTCGAAGGAAGCGCGTCGACGCCCGGACTGGCGGATGCCCCAATGACCCCGAAGGCCCGATGCAGACTGGCCACCTCAGAGATGGCCATGAGCGCAGGCGTCCACGGAACAACCAGACGTCCCCCGCAACGCCGGCCCGGTCCAACGGCTCCCGAGCACCCATCGAGCGACCACCCACCACCCGCGTACCCGAAAAAGACCCCGACCCGGTGTTAACCACCAGGCCAGGGCCTTGATCGTTGGTGCGCCGCCAGGGACTCGAACCCCGAACCCGCGGATTAAGAGTCCGCTGCTCTGCCAGTTGAGCTAGCGGCGCTCGTCGGTAACGGAAGCGCCGTACCGGTTCGCCCTCGTCCCCCCGACGACCGGGCTGCCGGTCCGACGACCGGCGGCACGGCCGGCATGGGGGTGGTTCCCCCGCGGCCTGTGCCGAGGTACGCATCGATGATGATGTTACCATCGCCGCGGCGCGCGACCCGATTGTTCACGAGACCCGGTGAGGATCATGCCCTCCGACGGACAGGATCCGTACACCCTTCTCGGCGTGACCCGTGAATCGTCGGTTGCGGAGATTCGGCAGCGCTACCTCGTTCTCGTGCAGATCTGGCACCCGGACAGGCATCAGTCCAGCCCGGCAAGCGTGCGCGAAGAGGTCAACCGCCAGATGCAGCGGATCAACGCGGCGTACCAGCACCTGACGGATACCCATGAGCGTGCGGCCCGTGCGGGACAAGACCGCGAGCGGCAGGAGCGGGCCCGTCACGAGCGGGCACGGCAGGCCCACGGGCACCAGGATCAGGCACGTCACGACAGGAAACGCCAGGAGCGGGAGCCTCCGGATCGTGAACGCCTGCGCAAAGAGCGCCAGGAACGCGAGCGCGAGACCCGCGAACGCGAGCACCCCAGAGCGCGGTGGACACACCCGAGATTGGCGGGCAGTAATCCGCTGGGCACGTCGTGGGCCACGACTCCGACCGCTCATCCGATCGCGATCACGCTTCGGTCCGGCGAAACGGGTTACAGCCTTCGCGCGTACGTGGACGAGCAACGAACCGAAGCGGCTTTCGTCGGCGCCGAAGGCCACCTGCTCCTGTTTCGATCCCTGGCGTCGATGCGTCAGTACCTCGCCCGGTCCGGAGGGCACGAGTTGGCTGACGTCCCGGGCTGGAAAGACCTGCTGGATCGGACCACCGGCGGCGCGGTCGGGCCGGACGAGGACCACTGCTACGGATTCGACCTCATCCAGCACAGCCTGCGGTTCTCCCCGGCACAGTGGGTCCCGCAACTCTTCGTCACCACCCGCGATGTCATCGGCGAGATCGCGGAGGCGTTCAGCCTTGACGACGTGCTGAGACTGCTGGCCGCAGGTTCACCCTTGGATCACTTGGACGATCTGCTGAGGGTCGTCGACAGACCGATCGCCGGGCGGAGCGCGCGTCGCCAACTGGCGTCCCTGCCAGGAGCACAGGCCAGCACCGTATGGCGGCGGGCGCTTCGCGGGGTCGAAGAACGCATCCGGTGGCTCCGGTGACGTGGGTCAGGCAGCCCTTGGAGCGGCCACCGCCCCCGCGCCCGGCGGTCAGGCCGCCGCGAGATCGTCCCGGGGCCGTGGTCGCGGGTTCGTCGGGCACGCCCCCGGGCGGCTCTTTCTGCAGGTGCCACGAGCTCTCCGGTATGACGTTCGCGCGTGGTCGCTGGCCCGTTCACCGGCGGCTTCTTCAGCTGTCGATCACCGCCACGGCGCGACCCGCACCGGCCACCACCCCGTCTCCACCACGCCTCAGTGGCCGAGTGGGCGGTAACGGAGGTGAACGACGCCGTTGTGGAATCGGCGTTCGCCAAGCAGCGCGAAGTCGGTGCGCCCGCCGGTAGGCAGCCCCGACTTGCCGCCGCCGACGGCCTTGGGCCAGACGAACAACTGGCTCGTCAACCAGTCCGGCTCGGATGGCTTGCGCCGCCAGGTTGGCGCCGCCAATGGTGATGTCGCGGTCGGCCGTGGCCTTCAACTGGCGTACGGCCGCGGGGTCGAAACGGCGCTCCAAGCTGGTGACGGCCGTTGACACTTCGGTGAGAGTCGTGGAGTAGACGACCTTGTTCGCCGCTTGCCAGGCGGTTGCGAAGTCAGCCATGAGGTCGGACTGCGCGGGCAGAGCAGCGTCGGTTTCCCAGACGGCCATCATCTCGTGCAGACGCCGCCCGTATAGGAAGGATCCCACCGACCGCACGAGGCCGGTGATGAACGCGAACACCTCGTCGTCGGGCGGAAACCAAGCGAAACCTCCACTTTCATCCTCCATATAGCCGTCAAGCGACACGTGATTGACGTAGATCAGCTTTGCCGTACCTCTACCTTCCGGCGCACGTAGGACCCACGGGATGTGACCTCTGGCCCGCTGGCTCAACGAAGCATCACGGGTCGGGCTGACGTCTTCACCTCTCGCCCGTTCTACGAACGACTCGGCCCGGATCCGACGCCCTGCCGCGAGGAAGTTCCAACCCGCGTACGCGAAAAGGCCCGACCGGTGGTGACCACCAGGTCAGGCCTTGCTCATTGCCCTGGTGATCAGCGATACGCGGCCGCCTGCAGGCTGAAGAACTCGGCGTACATCCCGTTGAGCGCCAGAAGCTCTTCGTGGCTGCCGGACTCTGCGATCCGCCCGTCCGACACGACCAGGATCAAGTCCGCCATCCGGACGGTCGAGAACCGGTGTGACACGAAGACGGTGACGCCGCCGGTACGGATCCCCACGTCACGCGCCGCGTCGGAGTACCGGTCGAACAAGGCGTGCTCGGTCAGCGGGTCCAAGGCGGCGGCGGGCTCGTCGAGCAACAGCAGCAGCGGATCGTCGCGCATCATCGACCGGCTCAACGCGATGCGCTGCCACTGCCCGCCCGACAGTTCAGCGCCGTTGTCGTAGGACTTGCCAAGGTAGGTCTCCAGGCCGATCGGCAGCCGGTCGATCACCTCCTCAGCGTCTGCACGCCGGATTGCCCGCTCCACCGCGCCCGGTGCATCGAGTCGCGGCAGGTCACCGAGGCCGATACTGCTTCTGGCCCGCAGTTCCAGCCGGAGGTAGTCCTGGAAGCTGGCGGAGATCCGCTGGCGCCATCCCAGCGGATCGAGCCGCCGCAGGTCGGCACCATCGATGGTGATCTCACCCGCGGTGGGCCGGTAGAACTGGCAGAGCAGCTTGACCAGGGTGGACTTGCCGGAGCCGTTGTCGCCGACGATGGCGACGATCGTTCCGGAAGGGATGCGCAGGCTGAGGCCTTGCAGCACGTCGGTATCGGTGCCCGGGTAGCGGAACGCGACGTCACGCAGCTCGATGCCGTCGGCGAGGACGGCGGGCGGCGCCTGGTCAGCCGGCGGACCGGGTTCCGACGGCGTGGCGTCGCGGATCCAGCTCAACCAGCCGATGGCGCGGGCGTTGCGTTGCAGCGCCTGAGCGAGCGCGACGGCTCCGGCGGCCTGCGCGTTGGTTTGCACGGCCAGCGTGATGGCGAGGACAACGTCGCCGACGGTGCGCTCGCCGCCGATGGCGGCGCGGACGACCAGGACGATGGAGCCGATGTATCCGAGCGCGAAGATCAGCTGACCGGTGAACCGCAGGGCCGCGCCAGCACATTCAGCCCGGCGCAATCGGCTGTCCACCTCGCGGCGGACCGTCCCATGGCGGCGGCGGAGCTCTCCGCCGAGCCCGAAGAGCCGAATCTCCTTGGCGGCGATCGAGCTGAGGGCCAGATCGAACAGGTGCCAGCTCATGCGGGTCGACTCGGCGGTCACGAGTTCGGCACGTTCCAGCCGCTTCTCGGCCAGCCGCCCGGCGATCAACGGGGGGACACCGAAGATCGGCAACAGGAGCAGCCACGGCTCGATGCGGGCGAGGAGCACGGCGGTCAGGGTGAACTGGGTGACCAGCACCCCGATCGTCAGGACGGTCTGCACGCTCTGACCCAGCGTCCACGACTGCTGTCGGAGCAGCTCGAAGCGATCCGCGGCGTCCCCCCGTTCGTGCAGCGCCAGTCCGACCGGCCCGTGCGCCAGGTCGCCGAGTTGGCGTTCGGTGTCCTGCTTGTGCAGATCACCGAGCTCGAAGAAGAAGATGTGGGCGAAGTGCTCCATCGTCAAGCTGAGCAGGATACTCACGGCGGCGGCCGTCGCCGTCCAGACCGCGACATCGGTCCGCCGGTCGAGGGCCGCATCGACCGCCACACCCAGAAAGAGCGCCAGCAGGGGTCCACTCACCGCGCCGAGCATCATCAACAGGGCGGCGGTGATCAGCCTTCCCGGGCTGAGCCGCCACGCCGACGCCAACGTCGCGCGGACACTGCGCAGGACTCTATGCACAGCCTTCCACCTCTTCCTCGGTGAACCGCGCGGCCTGCAGCCGAAACAGCTCCGCATAGCGGCCGTCGAGGGCGAGCAGCTCTTCGTGGGTGCCCTCCTCGACGACGCGACCGTGTTCCAACACGACGATCCGGTCGGCACGGCGCACCGTGGAGAACCGGTGCGAGATGACCACGCTGGTGACTCCTCGAGTGAGGTCGAGGAACCGCTCGAAGAACGCCACCTCCGACCGCACGTCCAGGTTGGCGGTCGGCTCGTCGAGGACGAGAATGCTCGCGCCACCCTCGACGGCGACCAGAGCACGGGCGATCGCGATGCGCTGCCACTGCCCACCGGACAGTTCGGCGCCGCCGGCGTATCGCCGTGACAGTGGAGTCTCCAGGCCGCGGGGGAGCTGGTTGACGAAATCCGCCGCGCCGGCCTTTTCCAGGGCGGCCCGGACCACCTTGTCGGCACGCTCCGGCTCGGCGAGCAACTCGATCGCGCCGAAAGCGACGTTGTCGCGCACCGGCAGCTCGAAGTGGGTGAAGTCCTGGAAGATGGCGGCAACCCGGCGCTGCCACGCCGTGGCCGGGAAGGTCCGAATGTCGACGCCGTCAGCGGTGATCGTCCCGGCCGTCGGTTCGTAGAGCCGGGCCAGCAGTTTCACCAGGGTCGTCTTGCCTGCGCCGTTAAGGCCGACGATCGCCAGCGACCGGCCCGCCTCGATGGTGAGGTCGAGGTCGTTCAGCACCGGTAGCCCGCCCGGGTAGGCGAAGGACACCTTGTCGAATCGCAACACCGTCCTGGGCAGTCCCGCCGGATCGCCCCTGCCGTTCTCGGTGGTGCGGGCGTCGGCTTCGCTCATCCTCTCGATCCGCTCCACCGACCGGTAGGCATTGAGGCCCTGCTCGGTCGCCACATCGGACTCGGCGATGAAACCGCCGATCCTCATGGCGGCCAGGGACGCCTGGAATACGAGTATCAACCCGCCCAAGCCGAGCAGTCCGGACGCCGTTGCCTGAGCCGCTCCCGTCAGCAGTGCGCCCAGCAGCACGAAGGCGACAAGAACATAGAGTATGTAGGGGCCGTAGAACAGCCTGCGTCGGGCCCGCCAGACCGGGAGCACGGCGTCCATGGCGGCCGTCGTGTACTCCTGCTTCAACCAAGGTAGAAGGCCGAAGACCCGCAACTCCTTCGCCGCCGCGGGCTGGAGCAGCATGGTGCGGAGATATTCGCTGCGGCGCCGCAGCCGGGCGGTGCTGCGAAAGACCTCGGTGAACACCGACAGGCCGAGCCGGTAGCCGAAGCGGATCGTCAGGGCCGCGAGGAGCAGAGCCGGCCCCGCCCACCACACGAAGGCAACCGACGTGACCCCGGCAGCGAGAACGGTCTGCAGGTACCGCGAGATCAGCGCGATCTGACCGGCACCCGCGGCACCAGGCGACCACATCTCGGTCCGCAGCCGGTCCTTGGCGTCGGCGACGTGATCGAGCAGCTCCGGATCCTCCATCACGGCCACGCCGCCGCTCGCTTGGGAGGCCGCCATCAACCGGTCACGGACGAGATCGTCGAGGCGACGGCGGATCAGGTTGCCGAGCAGTTCCTGTACCGGCAGCAGCAGCTGCACTCCGAAGAACGCGGCCGCCGCGAGGATCAAGTTGGTCCGAAGGTCGCTCCAGGCCGCCGACCCGAGCCCGCCGGCTACCGCGTCCGGCACTCGGGCGACCACGGCTGAGGTGGCGAGGATGAACGCGACCGGCAGGATCCCCGCGGCGATCTGGATCATCACGGCGGACGAAACCAGCGACCAGCCGGCGTTGGGCACCAGGTGCAGGATTCTCATTCGCCCGTCGAGGCGCGATCTGTGGCCGCGAACAAGTTCCGCCCACACAGACCTTTCGTGCGTCGTCACCACCAGGCGCCTCCCGTGCGGCCGTGAATGAGGTAGGGAGATATGGGCGTGCCGTCCCCCAACTCTGCCTACGCGGCAGGAACGGAAAATCCGCTTTCCTCAACCTCGGCAGGTGACCCAGGAGAGGCCGTGGGGGTGGACCTTGCGCACATTTCGAACTGCTCGTAGAGAGCGACCCAGTTGGCGCCGACCGCAGGGTTGAATATCGGCGCAAGCATGGCCTGCAGGATCACCTCGGGAGCTTCCTCGTGTAGCGCGATGAATAGGCTCAGGTTCTTCAGCCAGCCCTCGTAGACAGTCTTGTTGGGGCTCAGCGGCGGCCCTTGATGATAGGCGAAGCTATCTTCGTCGAAGACGAGCTGCGTGCCGGAGCGCTCCAGTCTGTACCCCAACTCGGAATCCTCCAGGCCCCATCCCCGGAATTCCTCGTTGAATCCACCGACGCGCGTGAAGTCGACGCGTGGAACAGAGACGTTGCAGGTGAAGAACAGATGCCACGACGTCTTCAGATCACCGCCGATATCGCTCAGGCGACTCAGCAGGTCCAGCCTGATGTCGCTCTTGATCACGCCGCCGAGGAATTCCTCGCCGCCGTACTCCATGAAGCGGTCGTCGAACGCCTCCGGAGTCCGCAGATATTTTCTGAAGCCGATGACGGCCTTCTTCGCGGAAATGCCTTGGTAGTGCCGAAGATGCTGTTCGACAAAAGTGGGCGGAACCAGTTGATCACCATCGACGAAGATCAGGATGTCGCCGGTCGCTTCTTCTGCACCGCGATTTCTTGCGGCGCTTCTGGACGACGTTGCAGACCGAGGCAGATGCAGGTAGCGGAACCGGGAGTCCGCCATCACGTGACGCCGCACGGTCTCTGCTGTCGGGTCGGTCGATCCATCATCGACGACGAGCACTTCGAGAGAATCGGAGACAGCCAGATTCTGTGCACGGAACGTGCGAAGGCATCTGTCCAGCAACACGAACGAGTTGAATGTCGGCACAACCACTGATGCCTTCATCGACGGACGGTCTCCGTTCCAGAGCAGAAACCGGGTTCCCGACGTGGGAAGCCCCGCATCACGTTCTTGCAAGTTCGATGTCGAACCGACAGCCGACGACCGACGCCCCACTGTCGGTTAATCTACGGTTCCGCCGCGGTCAGGTGGCCCGGCCGCATCGCCCTCTGAGGCGTGACGGGATTCCGCGCGCCAGGTGCATCCGTCGCCTGCCTGTTCGCACGACACCGTGACGTCCGATTCGACGTAGCGGGCGGCGATGGCCGTGTTGAGTTCCTGACAGTACGGGCATGGTGACGCGAAAGTCAGTTTGACGCCGGCACCGGCGGCCTGTTTGCGGTACCGCAGGATCCCGCACTCCGCGTTGCGCAGGACGGTGCCAGAAGGCTGGGGCGTGCTGGTCACCGCCGAGTCGTAAAGCAGCAGTTGGCGCTGCAGCCGATTCATGAAGTGCACGGTGGCTGACTCTCCGGCGGGTCGCTGCGACTGCAGCAGGTCCGCGGTGATGCGTGAGTTCGCCTGGATCCACGCGGACACGCCCTCATCGCCGTGCACGCCCAGAATGAACTCTTCGGCCGCCGCCTGGGCCTCGAAGAACCGCTGGCGCCAGAGATCGACCTTGACGGCGGGGTCGAGGGCAGCAGGGTCATTGGTCATGGTCGGCGTCCTTGCCGGTGGCGAGCTCGGCGAATACCTCCTGGGCGATGCGCAGCCCGTTGTTGGCGACCGGCCATCCCCCGTAGTAGGCGAGCTGGATGATGATTTCGACGATCTTCTCTTGTGACATCCCCAGGTGCAGGGCGGCGCCGATGTGGCCACGCAGCTCCCAGTCGGTCCGGGCCAGGGTGACCGCGGTCAGCGCGATCAATTCGCGCTCCTCGACGCTCAGGTGCGGGCGGGTCCAGATCTCACCGAACAAGTGGTCGATGGTGAGCTGGAGGAAATCGGGGTAGGAGCCTGGGCGGGGTTCGCGGCCGAAGACGTGCTTGAACATGGCCTCACCCCGCTCATGTCGGGCAAGCGGCTGGTTCATCGATCACTCCTTCGTGTTGCCAGGTGGCCTGTCGGACAGTGGTGAATTCCTACGACGCCACGAAGGCGGCGAGCAGCGGCGCGGGGCAGCCTGAACCAGACCCACCCCTGCGCCGGAGCTGTGCGGAGGGCCGTGTCTCGGTCAGATCTCAGAGGATGATGCTGAGCTTTCCGTGTTCGCGAAGACTCTCGTGGTCGAGCACCACGAGACGTCTCCGGACCCGGAACGACTCGCCCTCGACGGCGAGTTCGAGCCGATATTTTCCGACGTATGAGTCAGAGCGCCCGTGTCCGAACCGGTACACGACGACATTCGCCGCCACCTCGATGTGCGTGCCCCGATCAGCCAGGATCTCCACGTTGGTGATCATCCGATTCGTTCGCGACAGGGGATTCTCGCACCACACCTCGCCGTTGAGGAGTTGCTCGATCCGCTGGCGCAGCCGGGCGGCGTTGTCGTCGATCAGCCCGAGCGCGGTGGCCGACTCGCCCCGGACGTCGGTGGCCGGCACCAGGTAGCGGATGTCGTCGGTCAGCATCTCGTCGTACCACTCGCGCAGGCGCCACTCGTCGAGCAGTCGCGCCTCACGGAAGAGGAACTGGCTCACCCGGTGCCACAACCGCAGCTGGGCCGTCTCGTCGACCGCCGGATCGGTGTTTATCGTGTCGGTGGTCATCGCCGTTGCGCCCCTTGCCTCTCGGCCCGCTGAGTGACGTCTTGAGCTTCCTCGTGGTCGTCGTCGCCGTCGTGCATCAGCCGGTCCCACTGCCGCCAGAACTCGCGGGCGGGGAGCTCGTCGGTGGTCTCGGGGACCTCTTTGGCCATTCCGCGTGACAGGTCCGAGAAGCGGAGCGTGCGATTGAGGTAGCCCCGTTGACAGGACTCGACGATCTCGATGTCGTCGGGGGTGGCGAAACCGGCGGGACCGAGGAAGGTCAGGTAGTGACTCTTACGCAGTTCCCGGATGTCCGGATCCTCGTCCTTGGGGGCCAGCGCGACCGAGGTGATGGACATCTGGCCGGCGCTGACCGGGTCGATCTTGCGGATGGTGATCCCGATCGCGTCGATGATCATCAGGTTGGGGAAGATCATCAACGCCCGATTGGCACCGGTGATCCGTTGGGCGCGTTCGGCGCCGAACCGTTCGACGAACCGTGCGGCCGTCGCCTCCATCCGTGACCTGACCTCGGGGGGGAACATCGGCGTCCAGTAGGCGAGCGGTCGGGCTGCCGCCGGTACCAGTTCGTTGGCGCCATGCCCCCGCCCGAGAGCGCGGGCGAAGCCGCCTCGTCGTCGCGGTGCCATTGTGCCGAGCGACTCGATGTAGCTGACGTAACGCTTGTGCAGGGCGCGGAAGTGGTAGATGTCGACGCTGTTCTCCATCATGAGCTTCCAGTTGGCCCGGGCCCCGTGCAATTGCGCACCTTGGATCACCTCCATTCCCACTTCGGACTGGTCGGCGATCAGATCGAGGTACTCCGTCGCGCCCGCCAGATACTCGGTCAAGGTGCGTGGCTGCTCAGGATCGAAGGTCGCGAACACGAAACCCCGGTAACTGTCGCTGCGGTGCCGCGCCAGGCCGAAGTCGGATTTGCGGAAGCCTGGACCGTACCCGTCCGGGAGCGGAACTCCGACCAGGTCACCCTGGTTGGAGAATGTCCAGTCGTGGTACGGGCACCGGAACGATCTGGCCTGCCCGGCTGGCTGCGAGCAGATCAGGGCCCCCCGGTGCGGGCAGCTGTTGGCGAACACTCGAATCACCCCGTCGGAGCCGCGCGCCATGACCACCGGGCGCCCTCCGACGTCTCGTGACACGTAGGAGCCCGGCGCGGGCACCTCCGACTCGTGCCCGACGTACAACCAGCAGCGATCGAAGATCTTGGTCATCTCCTGTGCGGCCACGTCCTCGTCGGTGTAGGCCCGGTGGTCGACCCGGAATGAGAAATTCTCAAGATCATCGAGCACGATCCGGTCGCCCACCGGCCGCTGCAGTTCTATCGTCACTGCTCCCCCTTTCGCGGTAGCTTCTCGCCCATGCTGAGAACCATTTCCGCCGTGCGCGCGGCGGAATCGCCGCACTCGGGCTGCGCCGCGCGCAGCCGCGCCCGGTAGTCCCGGCCGGGATCAAGCAGCTCGGTGACCGCGTCAGCGACCGCCCGTTCTGTGACGTCGGCCGGCTCAATTGCCGTCCCGAAGCCCGCGGTTTCCACGAAGTACGCCTGGATAGGCTGATCCACCGCCAGCGGGATCACCAGCATCGGTGTCGCCGCCCGGATCGACTCCGCCACCGAGTTGTAGCCGCCATGGGTGATGAACACATCGGCGCGCGCAAGGACCTCACGTTGTGGCACGTACGGGGCGGTGAGCACGTCGGCGGGCAGCGCGAGTTCCTCAGCGAGATCTCCCACCGCGGCGATCACCTGTGCACCGGTCTTCACCGCCCCCATGATCACCGTGCGGAGGAGGTCGGGCCGCCGGAAGAAGATCGTGCCGAAGGAGACGAACACCAGCGGACGACCGGGGTCGATCTCCTCCAGGCCGGGAAAGGCGACCTCGTCGCCGCGCTTTCCGGCCGCTCCCGGCAACCCGACCAGTTGCACACCGTCGTCGGTGACCGCTTCATCCCCGACGAGCGAGGGAATCGTCGGCATCAGATTGAGAATGGGCGAACGCGCCGAATGAGTCCGGGTCGACCACAACACCCCGTGCCTGGTCAGATAGTCGCCAACCTGTTCGTCGTACAGCCAGCGACCTCGCCGACGTTCCTTTGGGCATACTCCGCCTAGGTTTGCCCAGATCATCCCGTATGGCACACCGGACGCCTGCGCCCCGGCCATCGCCGCCGCCAATACCGGCAGCGAATCGAGCAGCGCGAAGTCCGGCGCCGTCGCCCGCAGCGCATCAGCCACCTGGTCCGCCAGCGGTGACGATTCGAGCATCGGACCGATCTTTGCCGGATCGTCGCTCCACGGCGCCATCTGGACCTGCCCGACCATGTGGACCTCCGCCGGACCCAGGGCCTGGCGACGCTGTTCGCCGAGCGCGCCACCGTCCGCTGACAACAACAGCAGCACAACCTCATTGCCGGTGGCTTGGAGCGCATTGACCACCGGAATGTACGGGTTGAGGTGACCATGCTGAGTGGTGGTGAGAAAGACGATGCGCACTAGGTCTCCGATCCATGGGAAAACGAACAAGCCGACTCAGATCTGGGCCGGGATCGACCGTATTGGGCACGATTACGACACCCGGCCTTCGAAGACGAGTCGGCACCGCGACGTACGAGCGGCATAAATCCGCCCGCAGGCACGCGAGAACCCCGGCAGTGCGACGGAACCATCGACGTCCAAAACTGTTACGAGGATCTACGCAATCCCCTCCATCATTGTGGGGACGCGGACCCGTCTACGTTTACTACTCGGAAACAAACTTGCAACAAGGGGTCCAGCGCCTGCACCGAGGCGACTGCGGAAAGCTTGCCGGACAGCGTGATCAATGTCAATACCTCAACGCTGTCGGCGCACCCGCAACACCGCCACTTTGACCGAACTCCGCCTCGACCCGCAGCAGGCGGGGCAGGTTCCTCGGCAGCGAAGGCGGGAAGGCTGCGGGTTCACAACCCTTCCGGCCGAGTCGCCAGATTTCATGCAATGGTGTCAATGAAGTTTGAAATGTCACCCTGGGCGGAGCTGCGAGCCATGGTCACCGGCTATCCGTTCCGACTCACAGACGAGGCCCCTACCCGGGGTCCCCCTTGTTCGACAGGGGGCCTTTCCCTGCCTTATTCCCGATAAGGCGACGCGATCGGCCCGCAGAGCACACGCTCTGCGGGCCGATTTTGGTGCTCCGCCGGACAAAGGAGGCTGACTATGAACACCACTGTCACGCGCGCAGCGCGCGCCGCCCACGATGTCGAGCCCCGGACGGCGTAGCGTCAGCTGTTGTACCAGCGCCGTAGTCGACGGCGGCGAGGATCAGGTCGTGTCGCAGCGGTCGGAGGTCTTCCACCCGACGATCCGCGCTGGTGGGGTCCCATCCGGGCCCCACTCATGATCAAGGCCGCATAGCCAGTTGGCTATGCGGCCTGATCAGAGGTGGTGCGCCGCCAGGGACTCGAACCCCGAACCCGCGGATTAAGAGTCCGCTGCTCTGCCAGTTGAGCTAGCGGCGCTCGTTGGCAACGGGGAGAACATTAGCATGGCCCGTGAGCGGGGTTCCAATCCGATCCCCGGGTCGTCCCTTCGGTCGACCTTCCGGGGGCATTTGGTGCCAACCACGCACAAGGCTTGGGACGGGCTGATGCCGGATGGCTCGGGTACGGCACGATGTCCGCCAGGTGCGTGAGACAGGGGTGGGGATGGGCAGGTTCGCGCGGGCCGGGGGGTTACTGGGTGCTCTTGGCCTGGTGGCGTCGCTGGCGCTGTCGGGTTGCAGTGGCGATTCCAGTGGTGCCCAGTTCGTGGAGGGCAGTCAGCCGACAGCGACCGGTTCGGCGACGCCGGGCACCCCGGAGGTGTCGAGTGGGCCGCCGTTGACGGTGAGCCCGGCCGACGGTGCGAAGGACCGCCCGGTCAGCGCGGAGATCGGGGCCAAGCTGCCGGACGGCGGCAAGGTCACACAGGTGACCTTGACCACGGAGAACGGCAAGAAGGTCAAGGGCAAGGTGCGTACGGACGGCTCCTCCTGGGTGCCGTCGGCGCCGTTGAAGTGGTCCACCCGCTACACCGCCACGGTCACCGCCACCCAGCCGGACGGGTCGGTCAGCGAGGGCACCAGCACCTTCACCACGATGGCCAAGCCCGCCTCGGTGATCAATTCCGGGTTGTACCTGTTCGACGATCGGACCTACGGGGTGGCGATGCCGGTGGTGGCGGAGTTCCACCCGGGCATCGCCAAGAAGGACCGGGCGAAGGTGCAGAAGCGGATGTTCGTGCAGACGGATCCGCCGCAGCCGGGTGCCTGGCACTGGGTGGGCAACGGCACCCAGGCGTACTACCGGGCCCCGGAGTTCTGGAAGCCGGGCACGAAGATCTCCGTACGCATCGCCCTGGCCGGCATCCCGCTGAGCAACGGCCGGTACGGAAATGTCGACCGGACCGCCACCGCCAAGATCGGCTCCGCCTTCGAGATGAAGGTGACGAACTCCGACAAGCAGATGCGGGTGTACGAGAACGGCAAGCTGGTCAAGACCCTGCCGGTGAGCCTCGGCAAGAAGAAGACCCCTTCCTCCAGCGGCACCCTGGTGGTGATGGAGAAGCAGGAGGCCACGGTCTTCGACACCATGGACGACCCCGATCCGGCAAACCGGTACGTCACCGACATCCAGTTCGCCCAGCGCCTCACCTGGGGTGGCGAGTACATCCACGCCGCCCCCTGGTCGGAGCACGTGCAGGGGCGGCAGAATGTGTCCCACGGCTGCGTGAACGTCTCCATGGCGAACGCCAGGTGGCTTTTCGAGCGTACGAAGATCGGCGATCCGATCACCGTCACCGGCACGGAGCGTCAGTTGGCGCCCGGCAACGGGTGGACCGCGTGGGACCTGAGCTGGGCGGAGTTCGTCAAGGGCAGTGCCCTGCCGGTGCCGGAGGGTGGTGCTGGCCCGGCGGTGTGACCGGGTTAGATGTGTCACTATCCGGACATCCCGCCTCACGTGTTTCGGTTCACCCTCTGCAACGGGTACGTGAGCTGATGCGTCAGTGAAGGGGACGGCAGCGGACCACGACTGTGAGGGACACCATGCGAGTTCGGGACCAACGCAACCGGCGACGGGCAAGCCTCGCTGCGGGGGTGCTCGCCGTGGCGTTGGCGCTGACCTCCGCCTGCACGGGCGGCGGTAAGGGCGGCGGCACGGCGCCGGGCTGGCAGGGCGGGGCCGATCAGCCGGCCGCCAAGGCGTCGGTGACCATCAGCGAGCCGGCCGCCGAGGCGAAGAACGTGCCGGCCTCGACGGCCATCACCTTCGCCACCGAGCAGGCCGAGGAGACCTCGGTGGAGTTGACCGACTCCGCCGGGAAGAAGGTCAAGGGCACCCTGGCCGAGGACGGTAAGAGCTGGCTGCCGTCGAAGGCGTTGTCGTACGGCGAGTCGTACACCGCCACCGTCACCGCTACCGGGGACGACGGTCTTCCGGTGACCGCCACCAGCGCCTTCACCGTGATGAAGCAGCCGAGCAAGCAGGTCCGGATCACCAGTTTCCTCGGCGACGACCAGACCGTCGGGGTGGCCATGCCCCTGATCGTGAAGTTCGGTCGGGCCATTCCGGAGGAGCACCGGGCCGAGTTGCAGCGGCGGATGACGGTGACCTCCTCGCCGGCCCAGGAGGGCATCTGGCACTGGGTCAGCCCCACCGAGGTCCGCTACCGACCGAAGGAGTTCTGGCAGGCCGGGAGCAAGGTGTCGTACCGGGTGCAGGCCGGTGGGCTGCCGCTGGGCGACGGCTGGTACGGCCGGGCGGACCTGACCGTCGACATCAAGATCGGCCCCAAGCTGGTGATGGCTGTGGACAACAGCACCAAGCGGATGGTGGTGACCCGCGACGGCGAGAAGATCAAGACGATCCCGGTCAGCCTGGGCAAGAAGAGCACCCCGTCGTCCAGCGGCACGATGGTGGTGATGGAGAAGCTGCGTAAGACGGTCTTCGACACCTTCGACGAGTTGGGTCCGGAGGACGGCTACCGCACGAAGATCGACTACGCCCAGCGGTTGACCTGGGGTGGCGAGTTCATCCACGCCGCCCCCTGGTCGGAGGGGCAGCAGGGCACCACGAACGTCTCCCACGGCTGCGTGAACGTCTCGATGTCCAACGGCGCCTGGCTGTTCAACAACACCAAGGTCGGTGACCCGATCGTCGTCAAGGGCACCGAGCGCAAGCTTCAGCTCGGCAACGGCTGGACGGACTGGAACCTGAGCTGGGAGGAGTACGTCAAGGGCAGTGCCCTGCCGTACGAGCCGACCGCGGACGAGCCGACCGAGGAGCCCGACCCGGAGACCTCAGCCAGCACCGCCCCCTGAGCCTGCCGCGCTGAATCAGCCGCCGCGCCGCATCGAGCCGACGCCCGGGATACCGGTCAACCACCGGTCCCCGGGCGTCGGGCCGTCATGGAGAGCCGCCTGCTCACCGGGTGGGCTGCGGGCCTCCGCCCCGGCTGATCTTGAGGGTCAGCACGTCGGTGCGGACCGTGAAGTGCCCGTGGAAGAGGGCGGCGCCGTTACTGCCGTACCCGATCTGGGTGGCGGTGATCAGCGGATGGCCGACCGCCACGCCGAGCCGGGCGGTCGCCTCCTCGTCGGCGAGGACGGCGGCGAGTTCGATCTCGGCCCGGCACACCGGCATGCCGGTGGCACTGGCCAGGAACTCGAACATGTCCAGGTCGATGCTGACCAGGCCGGAGGGGTCCAGGTCCCGGCCGTCGAAGGTCAGCGGCAGATGGTCGCGGATCCAGGCGGCGGATGCGCCGTCCACCGCGAAGAGACGGTCGACCCGCCACACCGGCGCGTCCGGCGCCAACCCGAGCACCTTGGCGCAGTCAGCCGGGCAGGTGGCCCGGCTGACTGCGGCATCTTGCAGGGTGGGTCGGTGGCCGGAGGCGGTGATCCGGTCCCGCAGGGCGGTGACGTCGCTGATGGACACCGGCACCCGGTCGGCACCGTCGTGCACGAAGGTGCCGATCCCCCAGGTCCGGGTCACCACTCCCTCAGCGGCGAGTTGGCCCAGCACCTCGCGCACGGTGGCCCGGCTGACCTCCAACCGTTCGGCCAGGTCCCGCTCGTTGGGCAGTTTGTCGCCCGAGTGGAACTCGCTGCCGATCAACTCCCGGAGTCGGCCGTGCGCAGCCTGTAGCGCGGTCTCGCGCCGAGCCATCCGCCCTCACCTCATCGTTTCGCCGTCAACGGCCTAGGGAGTGTAGTTCGTCCGGGCCCGCCGGGCCGATCGGCCGACAGGTCACCAGACCTGTTCGAGCACCCGCATGGTGTTGCCACCGATGACCTTGGCGATCTCGTCGTCGGAGTAGTCGTGCTTGACCAGCCAGCCGACGATGTTGCCGAAGGCCTCGCCGGGGTTCTCCACGCCGGACACGTACTCCACCCGCGGGTGTTCCGGCCGGTTGCCGGCGTCGTGGGCGTAGTTGCCGGCGTAGGTGTTGTGCACCCCTACGTGGTCACCGAACATGGTGTCCGGGCCGAAGGTGACATGGTCGATGCCGACCAGCTCGACGCAGTAGGTGAAGTGGTCCATCACGGACTCGATCGAGTGGTGCTTGTGCGCCTCGGAGAGGGTGGTGTGCGGGGCGGCCTCGATGCCGATCACCCCACCGCGCTCGGCGCAGGCCCGGATCACCTCGTCCGGCTTCATCCGGGAGGTGTCCCACACCGCGCGGGCACCCGCGTGGGTGATGAACACCGGCACCCGGCTGGCCTCGATGACGTCCAGGCAGGTCTGGTCGCCGGAGTGCGAGATGTCGATGGCGATGCCGAGCTTGTTCATCCGGTCCACCGCGCGCCGCCCGAAGTGGGTGAGCCCGCCGTCGTGCTTCTCCGACAGGCCCCCGCCGAGCATGTTCGCCTGGCTGTAGGCGATGCCGAGCTGGCGGACCCCGAAGCCGTACAGGATGTCGATGCGGTCCAGTTCGTTCTCGATCGGGCTGCTGCACTCCAGGCCGGCGACCAGGGCCAGCCGGCCGTCCCGCTTGGCCGCGTGAATGTCGGCCAGCGAGGTGGCCAGGAAGACGTGGTCCTGCTTGTAGAGGTCACTCATCCGCATCCCGAGGGCGTAGATGAGGTCGTTCCACTTCCAGCCGTTCTCGCTGGTCACGCAGGAGGCGCCGGCCATGAAGTTGTCGAAGACCGCGGTCAGGCCGGATCGGGCCAGACCCTCGTAGCCGGTGCGCTGGCGGGCGGTCCGGTTGTAGGCCCGCAGTTCGCGGACGTCCTCGGGCAGGATCACCGGGTGCTCGTGCAGCGAGATGGCGGTGTGCTCGGTGAGCAGCCGGGTCACCCGGGCACGCTGGGCGTCGGTCAGGCCGAGGTCGTGCTCCGGCACCCGACCGACTTCCTTGGCCAGTGCGAACACCCGGTAGTCCGAGTGCGGCTCCAGGTAGGAGTACGACCTGTGGCCCTGGTATCGGGGGGCGGGATCTAGCAGCAAGACCTTCTCCTTGTCAGGACGGATGGCCGGCCGTCACGCGGCCAGCGGATAGTGACAGGCGACCGGGTGGTTACCGGCGGCCAGCGGGGGTTCGGTGGTGGCGCAGGTGTCGGTGGCCTGCCAGCAGCGGGTCCGGAACCGGCAACCCGAGGGCGGGTTGACCGGGCTGGGCGGGTCCCCGGCCAGCAGGATCCGCTGGCGCTGCTGACGACCGGCCGGGTCGGGCACCGGCACCGCGGAGAGCAGGGCCCGGGTGTACGGGTGCCGGGGCGAGTCGTACAGGTCGATCTCCGGACCGGTCTCCACCAGCTTGCCGAGGTACATGACGGCCACCCGGTCGGAGATGTGCCGCACCACCGACAGGTCGTGGGCGATGAAGACGTACGCCACACCCAGTTCCTCCTGGATGCGTTCCAGCAGGTTGACCACCTGGGCCTGGACGGAGACGTCCAGTGCGGAGACCGGCTCGTCGCAGACGATCACGTCCGGGTTCAGGGCCAGGGCCCGGGCGATGCCGATGCGTTGACGCTGCCCGCCGGAGAACTGGTGCGGGTAGCGGTCCAGGTGCAGGCTGGCGTCCAGACCGACCAGCTCCAGCAGCTCCTTGATCCGCTCGATGCGGCGACGCCGGTCCAGCACGTCGGGGTGGATCTCGAAGGGCTGGAGCAGGATCTCCCGGATGGTGCGCCGGGGGTTCAGCGAGGTGTACGGGTCCTGGAGCACGATCTGGATCCGGCGGCGCAGGGCGCGCAGCTCCCGCCCCTTGGCCTGGTGCACCACGGACTTGCCGAAACGCACCGCCCCGGAGGTGGGCTGTTCCAGCCCGACGAGCATCCGGGCCAGGGTGCTCTTGCCGCAGCCGGACTCCCCCACCACACCGAGGGTCTCGCCCCGGCGCAGGTCGAAGGAGACCCCGTCGACGGCCTTGACCACCCCGCCGGAGACGAAGGGGACCCGTCCCTTGACGGGGAAGTGCTTGACCAGGTTCTCGACCCGTAGCACCACGTCATCGCTGGGTGGCACCGAGCACCTCCTCGTGGTGGTGGCAGGCGCTGGCCCGCTGGGCGGGCAGCACCTGCAGCGGCGGCAGGGTCACCAGGCACTCCTCGGTGGCCCGGGGGCAACGCAGGTGGAAGGGGCATCCGGTGGGCAGCCGGGCCGGGTTGGGCGGGGCGCCCGGGATGGCGTAGAGCTGCTCGTCGCGCCGGTCCACCCGGGGCATCGAGGCGAGCAGCCCTTCGGTGTACGGGTGCGCCGGCCCGGCGAAGATCTGCTCGACCGTGCCGCGTTCGACGATCCGGCCGGCGTACATCACCGCCACCTCGTCGGCGACCTCGGCCACCACACCCAGGTCGTGGGTGATCAGCAGCAGGCCCATGCCGCTGTCCCGCTGGATCTCCGCCAGCAGCTCCATCACCTGGGCCTGCACGGTTACGTCCAGGGCGGTGGTGGGTTCGTCGGCGATCAGCAGGTCCGGTTCCAGGGAGATGGCCAGGGCGATCATGATGCGCTGGCGCATACCCCCGGAGAACTGGTGCGGGTAGTCGCGCAGCCGGTCCTTGGCGGCCGGGATGCGTACCCGGTCGATCAGTTCGATGGCCCGGCGGCGGGCGTCGGCGCGGGACATGCCCCGGCGTACCCGCAGCACCTCCATGATCTGGTGGCCGATGGTGAAGACCGGGTTGAGGGCGGCCATGGCGTCCTGGAACACCATGCCGATCTCCTCGCCGCTGATCCGCTCCCGCTGCTTGCGGGGCAGGCCGAGCAGCTCCCGGCCCTGCAACCGGACCGACCCGCTGACGGTGGCCGGCGGCGTGTCGAGGATGCCCATCACCGCCTGGGCGGTGACGCTCTTGCCGGAGCCGGACTCGCCGAGGATGGCCAGGGTCCGTCCGGAGTCGACCTCCAGCGACACCCCGTTGACCGCGTTGACCGGCCCGCTGTGGCCGGGGAACGCGACCCGCAGGTCGGCGATCTCCAACAGGGTCATCGCAGCACCCCGGCTCGGCGCAGGAAGTCCCGCACGACCTGCTGGAACAGCTCCGGCTCCTCCAACTGCGGGGAGTGGCCGGAGTTCTCGAAGACCACCAGTTCCCCGTTGGGCACCAGGTCCGCGATGACCTGGGAGGCCTCCACCGGGGTACGCCAGTCGTGCCGGCCCACGGTCACCAGGGTCGGGCAGGTGATCGTGGGCAGCTTCGGCTTCAGGTCGTACCGGGGCATGTTCTGCCCGAAGGCCGCGTTGTGGGTCCGGTAGTGGAACCGGGTGGCGTTAAGCCGCGCCTCGTCCTTGGCCGGGTCGTGCTGGTGGTCGTAGAGCGGCAGGATGGCCCGCCAGTACTCGCGCAACTGCTCGTTGCTCTCGAACCGGCCGGTGCCGATGCGGTCGATGACCCACTCCGGGATCACCGAGCGGTCGGTGTTGCGGGCCCGCTCCACCGCGAGGTAGTCGTGCGAGGTGTCCGCCGCGGTGTCCCGCAGCACCAGGGCGGAGACCCGGTCGGGGTGGGCGATGGCGTACTCCATGGCGATGAACCCGCCGTACGACCCGCCGGCCATGACGATCTTCTCGTAGCCGAAGTGCTCCCGGATGGCGTCCACGTCGGCCACCCACTGCTCGTGGGTGAAGGGCTCGTCGTCGCTGGACTCCCCGGAGCCCCGGGCGTCGAAGACGATGACCCGCAACTGGTCCGAGAAGGGGCCGAAGGAACGCTTCGGCTCGCTGCGCGAACCCAGACCCGGCGCGCCGTGGTGCACGATCATCGCCGGGCCGTCCTCGGGGCCGAAGGCCTCGACGACAAGTTCCGCTCCATTGATTTTCATCGGACCCCCTCGATGATGTTGAACGCCAGGTCGCGCGGGTAGCCGGTGAGCCGGCGCGGACCGTCCTGCTGCACCAGGACCGTGTCGGAGATGCGGTAGCCGGCGTGGCCGGGCACGTAGACACCGGGTTCGCTGGAGAGCAGCATCCCGGGGGCCAGCACGGTGTGATCGCCGTCCTCGACCCACGGCGCCTCGTGGTTCTGCAACCCGATGCCGTGCCCCTGCCGGTGCCGGATGTAGTCACCCAGCCCCTGGTCCCGCAGCACGTCCAGGCAGATCTTGTTGACCTCGGCGCAGGTCCGGCCGACGACCATCGCCTGGGTGCCGATCTCCTGCGCCAGCCGGTCGGCCTCGTAGTAGCGCACCTGCTCGGCGGTGGGCTCACCGATGATGAAGGTCCGCTCGCTCTCCACGAAGCGGCTGGCCACCGCCGCCCCCAGGGAGAGGATCAGGGTGTCCCCCGGCTGTACCCGCCGACGGGTCGGCAGGCCGTGCGGCAGCGCCGAGTTGGGGCCGGCGTAGACCAGGCCCCCGGCCAGCTTGGTGGTGTAGACGACCAGGTCGTAGTTGGCGTACATCTGATCGGTGCCGTAACCGATCACATGCCGGGCGATCTCGTCCTCCCGGGGCAGCGGGCCCCCGGAGGCCAGCGCCTCCTCGATCAGTCCGCGCCCGGCGGCGAGCATCTCGTCGCAGATCCGGGCGGCGGCCTCGTGGAAGGGAATCTCCTCGGGGAACTTGCACAGGCGCAGCTTCGCCACCGCGTCCGTGGTGACCAGTTCCGCGCCGCCGATGGCCCCGGACAGGGCCCGGAAGGCGGCCACGGACACCCCGGCGCTCACCCCGATGCGGCGGCCCGCCCCGCCGGGCCGGGACAGGGCGGCGGCCAGGGTCTCCTCGGCGCTGACCACCCCGGGGTACTCGAAGTAGCTGACCGTCGGCAGGGTCACCCCCTGCTGCGCGGCGTACTCCTCGTCCAGGCGGGGGATGACCAGCAGGGGCTCCCCCTCGCGGGGCATCCACAGGTAGACCGGTCGCTCGGTGGCGATGTAGAAGAAGCCGCTGAGGAAGGCGACCTCCGGCGGCGAGGTGGCCAGGTAGCCGTCCAGGCCGCGCTCGTCGAGCGCCTCGCTGAGTCGGGTACGGACGCTGGTGTAGAAGCTGTCGGGAAGTCGCACTGGTCAGCCTCCGTTGCGGCGGGGGTCACGGGAGTCGTTGAACCGCATTCCGGCGAGGGTCGCGGCGAGCACCAGCAGCAGGATCGCCAGGGACGGGAAGAGGGTCTGCCACCAGGCGATCGCGATGGTGCCGCTGCGCTGGGCGTTGAGCAGGATCCGCCCCCAGGACCAGGCGTCCGGGTCGCCGAGGCCCAGGAAGCTCAGGCCGGCCTCGGAGATCACCGCCCGGGAGGCGGTGAGCAGCACGCTGACGACCATCAGGGAGACGACCGCGGGCAGGATCTCGCGGGTGACGATCCGCCAGCCGGTGGCGCCGAGTACCCGGGCCCCGTCGATGTAGGGCATCGCGCTGATCACCAGCCCCTGCGAGCGGATCAGCCGGGCCACCTCGGGCCAGGCGAAGAACCCGATGATCAGGGTCAGGGTCACCACGCTGGGGCTGACCACCGCCGCCAGCATGATCATCAGGGGCAGGGTGGGCAGCGCCAGCATCACGTCGGTGATCACCGTGGCGACCGCGTCGATCGGACGGAAGTACGCCGCCGCCAGACCGATCGTGGTGCCCAGCACGAGCGCGATCAGCGAGGCGGCCAGCCCGATCACCAGACTGGTCCGGGTGCCCCAGACCACCTGGGCGAAGACGTCCTGACCCAGGTCGTCGGTGCCGAACCAGTGCGCCCCGGAGGGCGGCTGAAGCACATCCGGCCCGGCGCCGCTGGGCTCGTCGGCGATCAGCGGCGCGAAGACCGCCATCACCACCATCACCAGCAGCACCAGCACCGACAGCGCCACGGTGGGCTGCCGCAGGTAACCCAGCCAGGAGGACCGCTTGGACGCCGTCGGCGCCGACGGCGGTGCCGGCTCGGTCAGCACAGGGGCACTCACGGCACCCTCCCTTCGTTCACGGTGGCGGGGACGCGCACGGCTGCGGGGTTCACAGGCGGATCCGGGGGTTTAGGACGGCGTAGAGCATGTCGGTCAGGGCGTTGGCGAACACCACCGTGACGGCGAGCATGATGAACGCTCCCTGGATCACCGGGTAGTCCTGCTGACCCACCGCCTCGTAGATCAGGCGGCCGACCCCGGGATAGGCGAAGACCGTCTCGGTCAGCACCGCGCCGCCGACCAGGGTGCCCAGTTGCAGGCCCATCAGGGTCAGTGCCGGCAGGATGGCGTTGCGCAGGCCGTGCTTCCAGACCCGGCGCCGAGCCGACAGGCCCCGGGCCTGGGCGGCCCGGATGTAGTCCTCACCGAGGACCTCGATCATGTTGGTCCGCAGGGTCAGCGCGTACGGGCCGAGCTGCACCAGGACCAGGGAGAGCACCGGCAGCACCAGGTGGTGGGCCAGGCTCAGGTAGGCGCCCACCCCCCGGGTGTCCGGGTCGATCGCCCCACCGATCGGGAACCAGCCGAGCTGGGCCCCGAAGAAGACCAGCAGCAGGATCGCGACGCTGGGCACGAAGAGGGCGTTGGCACTGATGCCGAAGCCCTGCAGGGCCCGGTCGAGCCACTTGCCCCGGTTGACCGCGGCGGTCACCCCGATCGGGATGCCCACCGCGACGGTCAGCACGAAGGCGCACCCGGCCAGCAGCAGGGTCCAGGGCAGCCGGTCGACGATGATGTCGGTGACCGGTTGGATCTGTCGGAACGAGATGCCCAGGTTGCCCTGGACCAACTCGCGCAGGTACGACACGTACTGCTCCCACAACGGACGGTCCAGGCCGTACGTCTTGAGCAGTGCCGCCTGCATCTCCGGGGTCATGTCGCCCTCGACCATGAGGGTCGTGGGGTCCCCCGGCAGCAGCCGGAGCAGGAAGAACGTCGAGGTGATCGCGATCCACACGGTCAGGACGGCCTTCAGTGCTCGGCTGAGCACGAAACGCAGCACGGGGGACCCCTCCTTTCCCTCTGGTTGGGGGTTACTTGACCGGAGTGACCTGGGCCAGCGAGTACGCGGTGACCATGCCGAGCAGGTCAGACGGCGACGGAACGAAGCCGGTGAACTTGCTGGAGTTGTAGGCGAACTGGAAGTTCTCCACGTACAGCGGGGTCAGGTACGCCTGCTCGTGCACGACCTTGTCGATGTTCTTGATCTTGGTCTTGAACTCTTCGGGGTCGGTGGTGCCGGCCGCGTCGTTGATCAGCGCGTCCATCTCGGCCGACTCGAGCAGGTTGTAGTTGATGCCACCCGGGTTGCTGGACAGGTAGGTGCTGCGCAGCTGGTCCATCGGGTTGTCGAACACACCCCACTGGGAGGCGTCGATGTCGTACTCACCGTTCTTGGTGCGGGTGAGGAAGGTGTTGCGCTCGACGCACTCGTTCTCCAGCTTGATGCCGGCCTTGGCCGCGCTCTCCCGGAAGAGCTGCACCACCCGGGTGATGTTGGCGTTGGACTGGTCGCAGGCCACGCCGAAGGACAGCTCGTCGAAGAAGCCGTCGTTGTTGCCGTCCTGGTAACCCGCCGCGCTCAGCTTGGCCTTCGCGCCCTCCGGGTCGAAGGGGTACGGCTGGAGCTCGGTGTTGTCGTACTCCGAGAAGATCGGCGAGATCGGACCGGCCATCTGCTGGCCGTCACCCTGCAGCACCGCGGCGATGATCGCCTTGGTGTCCACCGCCATCGACAGCGCCTGCCGGACCTGCTGGTCGGCGAGGTACTTGTTCTTCATGTTGTAGGTCAGGTGGGCGAAGCCGAGCGCCCCGACCTTCTCCAGCTTGATCTTGTCGTCGCCCTCGAAGGTCTTCGCCGCCGAGATCGGCACCGGGGTACCCATGAGGTCGATGTCGCCGTTGCGCAGCGCCAGCATCATCGTGTTGACGTCCGGGTAGACCCGGTACTCGACCTGGCTGACCGCGGCCTTACCGCCCGGCGCGAGGGGGTAGTGCTCGTTGCGCTTCATCACGTAGCGCTGGCCCTTGGTCACGCTGTCCAGCACGAACGGTCCGGCACCGACCCAGTTCGAGTCGTTGGCGAACTTGGAGAGGTCGCCGGCTGGCTCGAAGATGTGCTTCGGCACGACGGACATCCAGAAGCCGACACCCTCGGCGAACGGCGCGTACGGCTGGGAGAGCTTGAACTTGACAGTGGTCGCGTCCGGGGCCTCGATCGACTCGACCCAGGTCAGCTTGGCCGCGACGTTGCCGAGCTTGTACTCCATGATCTTCTCGGCGCTGAACTTCACGTCGTCGGCGACGACCGGCTTGCCGTCGGACCACTTGAAGTCGTCCCGCAGCACGAAGACGGCGGTCTTGCCGTCATCCTCGTAGCGGTACTCCTTGGCCAGCTCCGGCGACTTCTTCGCGTTCTCGTCGATCCGCAGCAGGTGCGGGTACATCGCGTTGAGAATCCACGAGTCGGTCTTGCTGAGCGACTGGAGCGGGTTGAAGTTGCTCACGTCGGTGGTGGTGCCGATACGCAGCACCGCCTCCGAGGACGAGTTGCTGGAGGACGAGTTGTTGTCCTCGTTCAGGCCGCAGCCGGAAACACCCAGCGTGGCCACCACGCCGAGCGCGACAGCGAGCCGCCAACGACCCTTCACTGCCATTTTCACCAAACCTCCTGAAGAACCCGGATGATGTTGCCGCCGATGACCTTGGCGATCTCGTCGTCGGAGTAACCGTGTGTGACCAGCCACCCGACGATGTTGCTGAAGCACTCCGCCGGGTTCTCCATGCCGCTCACGTACGGAACCCGCGGGTGGTCCACCACCCCGTGGGCCTTACCGATCGCCAGGTGCTGGGTAAAGCTGTCGTGCAGGCCGACGTGGTCACCGAAGTTGGTGTCCGGGCCGAACGCGACGTGGTCGATGCCGACCAACTCCACGCAGTAGGTGAAGTGGTCCATCACCGACTCGATGGAATGGTGTGGGTGGCCCGCCGAGAGGGTGGTGTGCGGAGCGGCCTCGATGCCGATCACGCCACCCCGTTCGGCGCAGGCCCGGATCACCTCGTCCGGCTTCATCCGAGGGGTGTTCCAGACCGAACGGGCACCGGCGTGGGTGATGAACACCGGCACCCGACTGGCCTCGATCACATCCAGCGAGGTCTGGTCGCCGGAGTGCGAGATGTCGATGGCGATACCGAGCTTGTTCATCCGGTCCACCGCGCGCCGCCCGAAGTGGGTCAGCCCGCCGTCACGGTCCTCGGACAGGCCGGATCCGAGCATGTTCGCCTGGCTGTAGGCGATGCCCATCTGGCGTACGCCGAAGCCGTAGAGGATGTCGATCCGGTCCAGCTCGTTCTCGATCATCGTGGCCGCTTCCAGACCCGCCACCAGGGCGATCTGGCCGTTGCGCTTGGCCTCGAAGATCTGTTCCAACGTGGTCGCCACCACCACGTGGTCCTGCTTGGCGATGTCGGCGAAGCGCAGGCCGATGTCGTAGATGACGTCGTCCCACTTCCAGGCGTGCTCACTGGTCACGCAGCCGGTGCCGTTCATGAAGTTGTCGAAGACTGCGGTCATGCCGGAGCGGGCCAGGCCCTCGAAGCCGAACGAGTTGCGGCCGGTGCGGTTGTAGTCGCGCAGCTGCGTCACGTCGGCCGGCAGGATCTTCGGGTGCTCGTGCAGCGAGATGGCCATGTGCTCGCGCAGCAGCCGGGCCACCCGGGCGTACTGCTCGGCGTTGAGACCCAGATCGTGCTCCGGCACACGGCCGAGCTGCGGAGCCAGCTCGAAGACCTTGTAGTCGACGTGCGGCGTCAAGTAGTCGAAGGACTGGTATCCGGCGTACCGGGGGGCGGGTTCCTGCACTCGTCAACTCACCTCGTCAGTTAAGCGGCACGAGGAATGAGGTCCGACCTCATGCCTTGCGGCAACATACCGAGGAAAACTCGCGTCAGGTAAGACCCCGTGACCTGTTCGTTATCCGGAAACGCCAACATTCCCGCAGGTCAGGACGGTTGTACGGTCGGCTGAGCCACCCCGACACCGAACACCTGAGCCCGGCTGGACGAACAGCGGAACTGGCCCACCGGACCGCCACCCGAAGGTAGGTGGTCAGACCAATTCGGATGGGGTGGCACAAAAAAGTAGGCCCCCTGCGAGAGGGGGCCTACTTTTGGTGGGGTGACTGATGGGAATTGAACCCACGACAACCGGGACCACAACCCGGTGCTCTGCCAACTGAGCTACAGCCACCATGCGCCTCGCCCGGCCTGCGGGCGGTGCGAGGAAATCATACCCCCACCACCGCTGAACGCGTCCAGCGGGTTGTGCGGTGGTTCAGAGGCCGGCCGCGATGCCCTTGGCGGTGTCCACGTCCGGGCCGGGCAGCGGCACGAAGATGGTCCGCCGGTAGTACTCCAACTCCCGGATGCTCTCCCGGATGTCGGCCAGGGCCCGGTGGGCCAGACCCTTCTGCGGCTGACCGAAGTACACCCGGGGGTACCAGCGCCGGCACAGCTCCTTGATCGAGGACACGTCGATCATGCGGTAGTGCAGGTGGGCGTCGAGGCGCTGCATGTCCCGGGCGATGAAGCCCCGGTCGGTGGCGATCGAGTTGCCGCACAGCGGCGCGGTACGCGGATCCTTGACGTACCGGCTGACATAGTCGAGCACCATGTCCTCGGCCTCGGCCAGGGTGACCGTGGAGCGGCGTACCTCCTCGGTGAGCCCGGACTTGGCGTGCATCCTCCGAACGATCTCCGGCATCGCCGCCAGCGCCTCGTCGTCGGCGTGGATCACCACGTCCACACCGTCACCGAGCACGTTGAGATCGGGATCGGTGACCAACGCGGCGACCTCGATCAGCTTGTCGCTGCCGAGGTCCAGCCCGGTCATCTCACAGTCAATCCAGACGAGAAGATCAGCCACCGGCACAGCCTACGCGCAGCCCAAGCCTCGTGGCTGCACGCCGTCGCGGCCACCGACCGCTAGGGTTTCCCCGTGCCCGCCGATCCCGCCGAACCCCGTACCGTCGATGTGACCGACCCTGGTGCCCGCCGGGCCCGCCGGGTCCTCGGGGCGCTGGTACTGGCGGCGGCGCTACCTGCGCTTTACCTGCCCGGCAGGACGCACAACTTCTTCGATCTGAAGATCTACATGTCGGCAATGGAGTGGTGGGCCGCCGGCAACCCCCTCTACGACTACGTGCAGCCCGATCGGGTGCAGGGTGAGTTGTACTTCACCTATCCCCCGTTCGCCGCCCTCCTGCTGCTGCCCTTCGGTCACCTCAAGCTCGGCGCCACCGTGGCGATCTTCACCGGGCTGACCCTGTTGGGGGTGCTGGTCACCACGAAGTGGCTGCTCGATCCGGTGATCCGCCGGCACCGGCTGCCGTACCTGTTCACCCTGGCGGTGGGGGCGCTGTTCGTGCTCGGGGTGGAGAGCACCCGGGAGACCATCACCTTCGGTCAGATCAACATGCTGCTGGTGGTGCTGATCCTGGCCGACCTGCTGTTCGCCGTACCCCGGGACAGCCGGTGGGCCGGAGTGGGCATCGGGCTGGCCGCGGCGCTCAAGCTGTTCCCCGGCATCTTCGTGGTCTACCTGCTGGCGACCCGGCGGTGGCGGGCGGCGGCGGTGGCGACCGCGACGGCCGCCGGGGCCACCCTGCTGGCCGCCGCGGTGGCACCGGCGGACTCGTGGCGGTTCTGGACCCACGAGCTGTGGGCCACCGACCGGGTAGGCCGCACCGACTACACCGGCAACCAGTCCCTGTTCGGGCTGCTGAGCCGACTCACCGCACCGGAGGACCCGAGCCGACTGATCTGGCTGCCGTTGGTCGCGGCGATCGTCGGGTACGGACTGTGGCGGGCGGTGCGCGCCTCCCAGGCCGGTGACGCCCTGACCGGCCTGACCCTGACCGGCCTGGTCGCGGCGTTGATCAGCCCGATCACCTGGACCCACCACATCTACTGGTTCATTCCGGCGGTGGTGCTCCTGGTCGACGCGATCCTGCGCGCCGACCCGTACACCGCCGAGGGGGCCCGCCGCCGCCGTCGGCTGGGAGCCGTAGCCCTCGGCACCTGCATGATCATCGTGTACGGCGTGGTGTCCTTCTACGACTGGGGCATCGCCCCCGTACCGACGGACACCCCCTGGGAGTTCCTGGGCCGCAACGCCTACGTCCTACTCTGCCTGCTCCTCCTGTCCACCCTCCCCATCCGCACCCCCACCCTGACCCCCACCGCCCCCTCCCTGACCCCCACCCACCCCTCCCCCTCTCCACCCCCTCTTCCTTCCGTTGATCATGAGGTTGGCGGCAGTCTGAAGATCAACGGCCGCCGCCAACCTCATGATCAACGGGGCTAGTGGGGTGGGTGGGTGGGTGGGGTGGGGGCGATGGCTAGTAGTTGGCGTTGCGGGGAGCGGCGTGGGGTGGGGGTGCCCAGGTTGGTGAGGGAGCTGATGCCCAGGCGGCCGGCGAGTACCGGGACCTGATCCGGCTCGACCACGAAGACCACCTCGCGGGGGTGGAGCGGGCGCAACAGGAGCACCCCTGCGACGGTCACCAGCAGGGTGCCGGCGGTCAGCGAGCCCCAGGTGGCCGGGGCGAGCCAGCCGGGCCGCAGTTCGGCCCGCAGTTGCAAGGTCAGGTCGTCCCGGCCGTCCGTACCCATCAGCACCAGGCTGAGTTGTCGGCCGACCAGCTCCTCCGGAGTCCACTCCAGGGTTCCGATGCCGGCGCGGGTCCAGAAGGTCTGCGCGCCCGGTCCGGCCGGCAGGCTCGCCGCCTGTCCGTCGGGCGGGGTGACCTGCGCCAGTCGGACCGGCAACGGCCCCCGGGTCAACGCCATCCGCTCGACGGCGGAGTACGGCGCAGTCGCCAGCCACTGGCGCACCTCGCCGACCGGGGCCAGTCCGATGAAGGCCGGACCCTCCGGGGTGTGGGCCTCCAGCCGCATCCGGGTCTCGCCCAAGTGAACCAGGGGCACCTCCTTGCGTACCAGGGCCGCGAGGTCGGTCACCACCACCGCGTGCCCGTCGGTCTGCACCGTCTCCAAGCGGGCCGCGTATCCACCGCCCGGATCGGCCCGGCCGGTCAGCAGACCCAGTGCGGCGGCGCCGATCAGCGCGGTCATGCCGACGGCCAGCAACAGCATCCCGGCCAACCTGTGCACTAAACGCATCCGCAGCATCCCTCTCCGTAGCCAGACACCCGGCCGACCTTACCGAGGACACCGGGCCGATCAGCGGATATCCGGCAGGCACCCGGACAAGATCCGGCCGACACACCGGCGGCACCGGCCGCGAGCAACGGGCGCAGGCGGCAGCCGGACCCGCCTCGGAAAAGGGTGAGACCCGCCGGAGTGGCCCCGGCGGGTCTCGTGGTGATCGAGGGTCAGGAGGTCGGCGTCGCCTCGCCGCTTCGGCCTGCGGCAACCCGTCCGGTACGGGCGAACGCCAGGCCACCCAGCACCAGTCCGGCCAGCCCTGCCACCAGCCCGGCGACCCCGAGCCCGACCGCCAGCCCGTTGCCGTCCTCGTCGTCGTCCTCGGTCGCCCCGGCGGCCGTGCCGGGTGCCTCGGCGGCGGGTGATTCGGCGGCGGGTGATTCGGCCGGCGCCCCGGTCGGAGTGTCGGTGGCCGCGGTGAGGGTGAGCACCGGGGCCGGGGTGGCCGGCTCCTCGCCACCGGGCTGCGGCTCGTCGATCCAGCGCACCACGCCGCCGTCGGAGTAGGTCTGGAGGGCCTTGAAGATCATCTGGTCCACCTCGGGCAGCGGGCCCATGGAGACCGGGAACTCCTGGAAGGTGCCCGGGGCGATGGCCGCCGCGGCGCCGTCCGCCGTCCAGGTGATCTTGGCGATCACCTCGGAGATCTCGGCGCCGTGCACCTGCACCGGCGGGTCCACCCGACGCTTCTCCACCGCCACCTGCCAACCCGGCACCGGCATGGTCGACACCGAACCGACCGGGGCGTTCTCCGGCAGGAAGATCTCCAGTTTGGTGGTCGAGGCCTCATCACTCTCGTTCGGCACCCGGAAGGCGAAGCGACCGTAGCCGCCCTGCTTCGCCTCGCTGGGGCTGATCGACACGTGCGCCGACGCGGGAGCCGCGAAACCGAAAACGGCCGTGGCCACGGTGCCGAGCATCAGGGCCAGGACGGCACCCACGGTACGCCGGTGACGGATCATCGATGGAACCCTCTCTATCGGATTTCCACGGTGGCGGTCACCGTGGCCTGGTCGATCTCGGTGGTACGAGCGGTCACCCGCAGTTCCCACTCCCCCGCCGACGGCAGGTTGATCTCACCGGTGGCGTGGTTGTCGGTCAACGGCAGCAGGGGTACGTCGATCGCCTCGATGCCGGCCGACGGCAGCGCGACCGTGGCCTTCCACTCCTTGATCGGCAACGGCTGGTTGTCCAGGGTGTAGGCGTAGAAGTGGACCGAGTTGTTGCCCCGCTGGGCGGGTGCCATCTCGATCTGCATGGAGAACAGGCTGCTCTGCACGGTGGTGGTGAAGTAGCCGCTCTGGGCACCGGCCACATCGGCCCCGGCGGTACGGGCCGGCGGGGTCTGCACCAGCACCGAGGTCACCGCCAGCACGACCGCGGTGACGACCAACTCGACCCAGACCGCCCGGCGCATCGGTGCCGGGCGGCTGGCCGCGATCCGCTTGCGGACCAGGTGCCGTGAGTACGCGGCCACCCCGATCACCAGCGCGAACAGCCCGACCTTGGCCAGCACCAGCCGGCCGTAGGTGGTGTTCACCAGGGCCGTCGGGGTGGCCACCTCGATCAGGGCCTGGACGATGCCGGCGAGCAGCAGCGCGGAGACCGCCAGAGCCGCCCACCGCGACCAGATCGGCAGGATCGCCCCCAACTCCCGCTCGTCGGCCCGGGGCAGCAGGAACACCACGAGCATCACCAGGCCGCCCAGCCAGACGGCCATGCTGCCCAGGTGCACCGCGTCGACGAGCACCGACACGGCCGGGGCGGGGGAGGCCGCCGGGTGCCCGGCCAACGGCCAGGTGAGCAGTGCCGCCCCACCGAGCACACCGAGGATGATCAGGTCGGTACGGCCCGCCGCCCCGGCGAACAGGGGCCGGAGCAGGACGGCTGCGGCGGCCAGCAGCCCCAGCCGGACCAGGTGAGCGGCGCCGAAGGTGCTGCCCAGGACCAGGCCCAGGCCGGCGCCGGTGATGTCGAAGGGGCCACCACCATTGGTGTAGGGCACCTGCAACAGGGTCGTCGCGACCGTGGACAGGGCGACCAGTCCGAGACCGATCCAGGCCAGCCTGGTCGGCCCGGTCCGGGGCAGGCGACGCGGCCAGAGCACGGCCAGCACCAGGCTCGCGCCGACCAGGAGCAGCAGCCCGGCGTACCCGACGAACTTGCTGACCTTGACCGCGTTGCTGACCACCGGGTCGGCCCGGCTGTCGTCGCCGGTGTCCACCGGCGGCTCGGAGGGGGCGCCGACGGAGTAGGTGAACGCGCCGGAGACCGGGTGGCTGTCGGCGGAGATCACCCGGTAGGTGACCAGGTAGGTGCCGTTGCCCCCGGAGGTGTCGACCGGGATGCTCACCAGGCTGTCGGCGAAGGTGGGTTCACCCCGGTCGACCCGTGAGCCGTCCGGAGCGATCACTCGGATCTTGTCCGGCACCTTGCGGACCGGCTCGCTGAAGGTGAGCACCACCTCGGTCGGTGCGTTCGGCACCACGGAGGAGGCGGCGGGGCTGGAACTGGAGAGCACGGCGTGCGCTGCGGCCGGGCTCGCCGGGGCGAGCAGCAGCGCGACGACGGTCACCAGCAGACCGGCGGCGGCGGTCAGCCGCGCGAATCGGCGGCGAGGGGCGGCAGTCATGCAGGCCATGCTCGCCGATTCGGGGCCGGGAGTCATGCTCGGGTAGTCGGATGCCGAGGTGAAAAAGTTCCCGGCGTGGCGCACTGCATTGGAAGGGCCGAAGGACCCTGCTGCTCAGCACGCCGCCGCGTAACCTGGGTTGTCGTGATCCCCGCCCCGCGCGACATCGCCGCCGCTCACCCCCAAGCGGCCGACGACCGTGGTCAAGACTGCCCGGCGCCGGCCGATCCCGCCACCCTCGCCGCAATGGCCGCACGGGACGGCGACCCGACCGCCCAGGCCGACTTCGTCCGCGCCACCCAGGCCGAGGTGTGGCGGTTCGCGGCGGCCCTGGTCGATCCGGACAGTGCCGACGACCTGACCCAGGAGACCTATCTTCGGGCGTTCCGGGCCCTGCCGGCCTTCGAGGGGCGTTCCACCGCCCGTACCTGGCTGCTCGGCATCGCCCGGCGGACCTGCGCCGACCATCTGCGCACGGTGGTCCGGCGCCGCCGGCTGGCCCAGCGGCTCACCGCGGACGCGTACACCGATGTGCCGCACCCCGACCCGGCCGGGCAGTTCGGCGCGGCCGACCTGGTCCGCCGGCTGCCGACCGAGCGGCGCGGCGCCTTCGTGCTCACCCAACTGCTGGGCCTGTCGTACGCGGAGGCAGCCGCCGTGGAGGGGGTGCCGGTGGGCACCATCCGCTCCCGGGTGGCCCGGGCGCGCAGCGAACTGGTCGACGCCGTCGGACAGGCGCAAGCCGGGTGAACAGGAAACTGCTGCCCTGGCTGGGGCTGGCCGTCCGGCTCGGACTGGCCGCCGTCTGGCTGTACGCGGGCGCCACGAAGGTCGGTGACCTGGCCGGCTCCGGCCGGGCGGTACACGCCTACCAGGTGCTGCCGTACGAGGTCTCCATGGTCGTCGGGGCGGTGCTGCCCTTCGTCGAGCTGGCCCTCGGCGTACTGCTGGTGCTCGGGTTGGCCACCCGGCTCTCCGCCGGGGTCTCCGCGGCGCTGCTGGTGGTCTTCATCGCCGGCATCATCTCGGCCTGGTCGCGGGGTCTGGCGATCGACTGCGGCTGCTTCGGCACCGGCGGTGAGCTGCCGGCCGGGGAGAGCCCGAGCTATTTCCCGGAGATCCTCCGGGATCTGGGTTTCCTGGCACTGGCCGGGTTCCTACTGATCTGGCCCCGCACGGCCGTCTCGGTGGACGGCGCGCTGGCGGGCGAACCGGTGGAGGACGAAGATGAGTAGTCGCAAGGGGCGCAAGGACGCGGCCCGCGTGGTCCGGGAGCAGTTGGCCCGGGAACGGCGGCGCAAGCGGACCCTCTGGACCTCGATCGGCGCGGTGTCCGTGCTGGTGATCGCGGGTCTGATCGGCTGGGGTGTCTGGTCCAGCCAGGATTCCGGGGACTTCATCGCCCCGCCGGGCGCGACCCAGGACGGCGCCGGCATCGCGGTCGGCAGCGGGCCGGTGACCATCGACGTGTACGAGGACTACCTCTGCCCGGCCTGCAAGCAGTTCGAGCAGACCAGTGGCCCCACCCTGGAGCAACTGGTCAGTGACGGCAAGGCCCGGGTGGTGTACCACCCGGTGGCCTTCCTGAACCGTTTCTCCAGCACGGAGTACTCGACCCGGTCCTCGGCCGCCGCCGGCTGCGCCGCCGAGGGGGGCAAGTTCACCGAGTTCAGCAAGGCCCTGTTCGACAGGCAGCCGCCGGAGAACGGCGCCCAGTTGAGCAACGACGAGCTGATCGACATCGGGGCCGAGGTCGGCCTGAACCGCGACAGCTTCGGCAGTTGCGTGCGCGACGGCAAGTACAAGCCGTGGACCTCGCACGTCAGCCAGGAGGCGACCAAGGCCAACGTCACCGGCACCCCGACCGTCCTGGTCGACGGTGAGCAGGTGCGGGAGTGGACCCCGGAGAACATCACCGCCGCGGTGGAGGCGGCCGGGCGGTGAGCCGTGCCCTGCTGACCCGGGCCGGGCTGCTGCTCACCGGCGTGGTCACCGCCCTGCTGGCCACCGCCGCCCCGGCGGTGGCGCACGGCGCCGACGCCCCGAACGGGACCGACTACCGGGTGGAGGTCGCCACCGTGACCCCGGACCGCCCGCAGCTTCGGGTACGGGTGATCGAGGCGGGTGCCCGGTTGGAGTTGACCAACACCGGCGACCAGCCGGTGGAGGTGATCGGCTACTCGGGTGAGCCGTACCTGCGGATCGGGCCGGACGGGGTCTACGAGAACACCCGCTCCCCGGCGACGTACCTGAACCGCACCATCCTCGGGGAGACCCTTCTGCCGCCGGAGGCGGATCCGGCCGCCGCCCCGCAGTGGCGTCGGGTCGAGTCCGGTTCGACCGCCCGCTGGCACGACCAGCGGGCCCTGTGGCGGGAGGCCGGTCCGCCCGCCCAGGTCCGCGCCGCGCCCGACCGGGAGCATCGGGTACGCGACTGGGTGGTGCCGCTGCGTGACCCGAACGGGTCGGCGGAGATCCGGGGCACCCTGCACTGGGTGCCGCCGCCGGACGCGTACCCCTGGTGGGTGGCGGCCGTCCTCGGCACCCTGGCGGTGGGCGCCCTGGGGCTGCTCCCGGCGGCCACGGTCCTGGGTCGTCGGGCCCTGGCCGGGGTCGGTGGAGTGCTGGCCCTCGGTGGGCTGGCGGCCGTGCTGCTCGCGGTCGGTCGAGTGCTGGACGCCGGGGCGACCGGGGTAGGCGCGGTGCTGATCGGGTTGCTGACCGGGCCGGTGTGGACCCTGCTGGCCGGGCTCGGCGCGATCGCCGCCGCCTGGTGGACGGTGCGCCGTAGGGCCGGGGTCGACTTTCCGGTGGCCCTGGCCGGGGCCTGCCTGGCCTTGTTCGCCGGGGTGACCAACGCGGCCCTGCTGGCCCGGTCCGTCGTGCCGGTGCCGTGGCCACCGACGCTCGCCCGGGTGCTGGTGGTGCTGGCCGTGGGGGCCGGGGCGGGGGCCCTGGCCGCCGCCGTGCTGCGACTGCACGCCGCCGGACGCACCACGGCTACCTCCGGCCGGGCTACCTCCGGCCGGGCTACCGCCGGTGGGGCTACCGCCGGTGGGGCTACCGCCGGTGGGGCCGCTGCCGCATCGGCGGATGCGGTCACTTCCGAGCGGGACTGAACGGGAACGGCAGTTCCAGGCGGTGCCGGGCGAGCAGGTCGGTGTCGGCGAGCAGGTCGGCGGTGGACCCGTCGGCCACGATCCGCCCACCGTCCAGGATCACCGACCGGTCGCAGAGTTCGAAGGCGTACGGCAGGTCGTGGGTGACCATCAGCAGGGTCACCGGCAGGGCCCGCAGGATGGTGGCCAGTTCCCGGCGGGCGGCCGGGTCGAGGTTCGACGACGGCTCGTCGAGCACCAGGATCTCCGGGTGCATGGCCAGCACGGTGGCGACCGCCACCCGGCGCCGCTGACCGAAGGACAGGTGGTGCGGGGCCCGGTCGCGATGCTCGGACATGCCCACCGCGGCCAGCGCCTCGTCCACCCGGGCGGCCAGTTCCGCGCCGCGCAGCCCCAGGTTGGCCGGTCCGAAGGCGACATCCTCGGCGACCGTGGGCAGGAAGAGTTGATCGTCCGGGTCCTGGAAGACGATGCCGACCCGCCGCCGGATCTCGGCCAGCCGGGTCCGGTCGGTGGTCACCGGCAGCCCACCCACGCTGATGCTGCCCTCGGCGGCGGTGAGGATGCCGTTGAGGTGCAGCACCAGGGTGGTCTTGCCGGCACCGTTGGGGCCGAGCAGGGCCACCCGTTCGCCCCGGGCCACCGTCAGGTCCACCCCGTGCAGGGCGAGGTGGCCGTCGGGGTAGGCGTACCGGACGCCCCGGACCTCCAGGCTGGGTGCGGTGGGGTGCACGAGGTGCATCATGCCAGCAGGACGGCGGTGGCGGCGACCGTGCCGGCCAGCAGCGGCAGGGTCGCCGCGATCAACCACTGCCCGGTGGTGGCGGCCGAACCGGCGCCCTGCCACACCGTCGGCAGTCGGCCGGTGTAGCCCCGCGACAGCATCGCCAGGTAGACCCGTTCCCCGCGCTCGAAGGCGCGCAGGAACAGCGTCCCGACCCCGGCGGCGAAGCCCCGCAACTGCCACAGGAAGCGAGGGTCGTCGCCTCGGGAGATCCGAGCCACCCGCATCCGGCGGGCCTCGCCGACCAGCACGTCGAGGTAGCGCAGCATGAAGGTGGCGATCTGGGTGATGACCTGGGGGCAGCGCAGCCGGTCCAGCCCGACGATCAGGTCACGGGTGGTGGTCGTCGCGGCCAGCAGCAGCGACGCCCAGACCCCCAGGGTGCCCTTGGCCAGGATGTTCCAGGCGCCGTGCAGCCCCTCGACGGACAGGCCCAGCCCGAGCACCTCGACCCGCTCGCCCGCGCCGATGACCGGCAAGGCGAAGGCGAACAGCACGAAGGGCACCTCGATCACCGTGCGGGTGAGCAGCCAGCCGGGGCTCACCCGGGCCAGCGCCGCCACCCCCGCCACCAACAGGGCGTACGCGCCGAAGGCCCAGAAGGCCGTCCGGGGGGTGGCGACCACGGCGACCGTGAACGCCACCATCGCCGCGATCTTCACCTCCGGCGGCAGCCGGTGCACCGGTGAGTCGGACTCCCGGTAGAGCACATGGGCGTGCCCGGCACCCACCCGGCTACCCCTGGCTCGGCGCGGTTGTGTCCGACCGGTCGGCCTCCTGGTTGGGTGCGGGTGTGTCCGACTGGTCGGCTTGTGGGGTCGGTCCCGCGTCACGCCGCCGGGTCAGCCAGAACACCCCGCCGGCGACCGCGAAGGTCAGCAGGACACCCAGCACCCCGGACAGTCCGGTGGAGAGGAAGTCGTTGTCGATGCCGGCGATGCCGTAGTCGGCCAGGGGTCCACCGATCTCGTGGTCCCTCTCCTGCTGGGCCGGGCAACTGCCCCCGGTGATCTCGCCGTCGGCGTCGACGGTGCAGCCCTCGCGCAGCGAGGAGTCCAGCCCGTCGGGGTGGGGCGAGGCGAAGTTGCTGACCACACCGGCCAGCAGCAGGGCCACCAGCAGACCACCGGCCAGGAAACCCCAGAAACGCTTCACCGGACACCCCCGAGGGTGGCGACGGTCGCCGGGGTGACCGGCTTTCCGGCGCGTAGCGCGTACACCAGATCGGGTCTGACCTTCGCCACGGTGACCACCGTGGTGGCGGTGATCAGGCCCTCGCCGATGCCGATGAACAGGTGGGACACCGCCATCGTCCCGGCCAGCCCGGCCAGGTTGCCGCCGAGGTCGGCGGTGCCGCCCAGCCAGTACTGCAACACGAAGCCCATCGCCGCGACCACCACGCTGACCAGCGCGGCGAGGAAGGCGGTGACGGCCAACCCGGCAGGGGTACGCGGCAGCACCCGCAGCAGCAACGCGATCAGCAGGTACGCCACCCCGACCGCGATCACACCCATGTTGGTGATGCTGAGCCCGAGCATGGCCACCCCGCCGTCGCCGAAGACGAGGGCCTGCACCACCAGCACCACCGCGATGCACAGCGCGCCGACCCAGGGGCCGACCAGCATGGCGGCCAGGGCCCCACCGAGCAGGTGACCGCTGACCCCGGCGGTGAAGATCGGGAAGTTGAGCATCTGCACGGCGAAGATGAAGGCGGCGACCAGGCCGGCCATCGGGGCGAGTCGGTCGTCCAGGTCCTGCCGGGCGCGTCGGACGGCGAGCGCCAGAGCCGCCAGAGCGATCACCGCGAAGATCGCGGCGACGGGACCGTCGATGATTCCGTTGGAGATGTGCATGGCCAGGTTTTCCACGTGACCTCCCACGTGACGGCGGGCCCGCGCTCGCCGGCAGGGTGAGCGTATTTCCCGGCCCCTGCTGTTGCCAATATCTGGCAACAGCAAATTTCCTGTCGCCTACCGACACATCGGACACCCTCCGGAGCCCGCCGTCGTGGTGGCCGGCGCGACGGTATGGTCGGCCCATGACCGCACCCGCTCGCCTCTCCCCCGGTGACCCGGCGCCCGAGTTCACCCTCCCCACCGACACCGGTGGGCAGGTCACCCTGGCCGACCTACGTGGCCGCAAGGTCATCCTGTACGCCTACCCGGCGGCGATGACCCCCGGCTGCACCAAGCAGGCCTGCGACTTCCGCGACTCGCTCGCCTCCCTCCAGGCCGCCGGCTACGAGGTGATCGGCATCTCCCCGGACAAGCCGGAGAAGCTGGCCAAGTTCCGCGAGCGCGACGCGATCACCTTTCCGCTGGTCGCCGACACCGACAAGGCGGTGCTGACCGCCTACGGGGCGTACGGCGAGAAGCAGTCGTACGGGCGCACGGTCACCGGGGTGATCCGTTCGACCTTCGTGATCGACGAGAACGGCAAGATCGAGCGGGCGCTCTACAACGTCAAGGCCACCGGCCACGTCGCCAAGCTGCGCCGGGACCTGGGCCTGGACTGAGCAGGTGTGATCGACTCCGTTTCGGCGAAGTGGCGGTCTCCGGGTCGGGCCGATGCCGCCACTTCTCCGAAACGGTGTCGATCACCTAGTCGGAGGCCTCGACAGCGGGCCGGGGCGACACCCTAGACTCTTCAGGGCCGGCGGGAGTGGCGTAATGGCAGCCGCGGTAGGTTTAGGTCCTATTGTCCGAAAGGACGTGGGGGTTCGAATCCCCCCTCCCGCACCAACACCCTGTCCCCTGTCGGGCCCGTCACGATCACGGGCATCGGGCAGGCGGCCCGGCGCAGGATGTGCGGGTGACCCTGCGCTTCCTCCTCGATCCCGAACTGACCCCTGAGCTGCGCGCCGACATCGTCACCCTCTGGGTGGAGGTCACCAACGCCGGCGGCGCGGTCGGCTTCGTGGCACCGGTAACAGCCGAGAAGGTGCGGACGATCGCCGACCCGACCCTGGCCGGCATCGCCGACGGCCCCGACCGACTGCTGCTCGGCTACGACGACGACCGACTGGTCGCCATGGCGATCTTCACCGATCCCCGGTTCCACCTGAAGCCGCACTTGCGGACCCTCACCCGGGTGATGGTCCACCCGGACACCCAGGGGCGCGGCGTCGGTGAGGCGCTGATGCGTACGGCCACACAGATCGGGCGGGACCTGGGACTGACGGCGCTGCACGTGACCGTGCGCGACGGGCAGGGGCTGGACCGGTTCTACCGGCGACTCGGATACCGCGAGGTGGGCCGCTGGCCCGGCGCCGTCCGGGTGGCCCCCGGCGACGACCGGGACGAGATCCTGATGTGGCTCGGCCTCACCGAGGACCGGCCCGAGCAGGCCACGTCAGGCTCGGCCTCCTGATCTGGTCACCCGGCCTGGCCGGGACCTGACCGCGCACGGGCAGGCCGCCGTAGCCAGGGACGGGTCGACCGCGGATTCAGACGGGGGTCACCGCGGATACGGGCGCGGTCAGGTGCAACCTCGCCGGTCCGCGTCGGGCCGCGTCGATGCGAGCCCCACCGCCTCCCCGTCCACCGGAGCCTCGATCACCGCCGGTGAGGCTGAGGTGTCCACCGGTGCCAGGGTCGACGGGGACGGACTCGGGCGCGCCGACGCGCGGGCGGTCGCCTTCGGGCTGGACGAGGGTACCCCGGGGGTGGTGGTCGCACTGGGAGAGGCGGGAGCGGTGGAGGAACCGCCGGAGCTGCCGCCGTACATCCGGACGGTGCTGCGCTGGACCTGGCCGGGGGCCATCCGGATGCCGGTGGCGGTGACCCGGTGGCCCCGGGTGTCGGTGACCCGGATCTGGTAGGGGCCGGGACCCGCCCCGGAGTCGATCAGCCAGTAGTTGTAGCTTTCCCGGGTGGCCGCCCGCCAGGCACCCGAACCGCCCGAGCGGATCTCGACGGCGCGCAGCGGGTTGCCGTGCCCGGCGACCAGGACGGCGAACCACCACTGGGAGGCGCCCTCCTTGATCCGGAAGGTGAGCGGACCGGCCAGCGGCGGGTCTACCAGCAGGCGGTAGCGGACTCCGACGACGCCCTGGACCGGGTCGGCGATCCGGGCGAAGGCCTCCCGGGACAGGTCGAGATGTCCGGGGACGCACTCCGGACACCGGTCCGCGACCATGACCCGCACCTTCCCCTTGGGCCCGGTCACCTCCAGGTACCCGCCGCAGGCCGCACCGCCTGCGTACTCGTCCGGGCCGAGGGCGACGAAGAGCCGGTCCGCGGGGGCGGTGGGGTAGGAGCAGTTGCCGCCCGTACCGGTCGAGTCGTAGAAGGTGGCCTTGCCCTGGTGGAGGGTGCCGGCGGCGGGTGGGGCCAGCAGCCCGGCGCTCTGTGGTCGCGGCGGGGCCGCGCAGGCGGGGGCGGCACCGGAGCGCAGCGCCAGGGTCAGCCCGAGGACCGTGGCGACGACGACCACGGCCCCGCCAGCCAGCCAGCGACCCCTGCGGGGACGCCGGGCTGTTGTCCGTGTGGCGGGGCCGTCGGTTCCGTCGGTCACGCGCACCGATGCTGCCGGACGAGGGTCGAGCCGGACAAGCGACCTAAGCCAAAGCTAAGACGGGGTCGCCGAGGCGTACCCGACCGGACTCCAGCGGTACGAGGTTCAGCCCGAACAGCAGCTGCCGGTCGACATTGCGGTGCCGGGCCAGGGTGCGCAGCGGCTCCCGGCCGCGTACCCCGGTCTGTTGGTCCGTGGTGGTGACCAGGCAGCGGGCCGAGGGCCCGGCGGCCCGGAATGCCACCCCGCCGATGCGCATCCTGCGCCCTTCCCAGTCGTCCTCGGCCCAGGCGGGCGCCCCCTCGACCACCAGGTTGGGCCGGAACCGGCTCATCGGGACCGGGTCCGCACCGGCCTCGGTGAGCCAGTCACCGAGGGCGGCCAGTGAGGCGGTGCTGGTCAGCAGGACGGGGTACGCGTCGGCGAAGCTGACCTGATCGCCCGGGTCGTGCTTCTTGCGGCCCGCCTCGATGTGCCGGGCCGGCTCGGCCAGCCAGACCAGGCGCACCGGCCGGTCGAGCAGGTGGCTGAGCCAGGTGTCCGCGGCCGGCCCGGCGGGCAGGGCCGGCACCCGCAGTGCCCGGCGGCGGAAGGTACGCACCTGGACCGCGCCGCCCTCGGCCGGGTCCGGTACCCACAGGTCGGGTCGGTCGGCGGCGCGTAGCCACAGGCCACCGACGTCGGGGTGGGCGTGTACCCGGACCAGGGCGGTGGTGTCCCGCTGGGTGATGCCGACCCCCTCGGGGTCGACGAGCATCCACCGCCGGTCGCCGTCCAGCCCCCACGGTCGTACCTCGGCCTCGGAGTGGTTCAGGCCGCGACAACCCTTGACCGGATAGGTGTTGATCTCACTGATCCGCACCCGGTCACCATGCCACGCCGATGCCGTCCCCGGGGTACCAGTGGTTCGCCGGGGTCTCCCGGTAGGCGAGGAACTTGCGGCCGGTGCGCTCGGCGTGCCGGGCCAGCACGTTGGTGTGGGTGACGTTGTCGGTGAGCAGCATCGCCCCGGGTGCCAGCTTCGGCTCGACGGCCTCGAACTCACGTTTCTCGTACGCTCGGCTGTGGTCGCTGTCGTGCAGGAACAGGTCGACCGGCCGGTCCAGGGCGGCTATCGACTCGACCGAGTCACCGATGACCAGGTCGATCACCTCGGACCAGGGGGCCGTCCGGGCCAGGTAACCGGCCTCGGGGTTGATGTCGATTGAGCTGACCCGGCCGGGGTGGCCCTCGGCGGCGTTGCGCAACAGGGCGGCGGCCAGTACGCAGCTGCCCAGCCCCTTGTCGACACCGGTCTCCACGATGTGGCCGGGTCGGCGGGCCCGCACGATGGCGTACCACCCGATGCGCCGGGCGTAGCGGACCTGCTTGTCGGCCAGGCCCCGGCGGGCGGCGCTGCCGGTGGCCGAGGCGATGTGCCGGCGCAGCGCGTCGTCCGACTCGATCTCGTCCAGATAGCCGCGGACCTGCGCCACCGGCAGGTCACACACCACGCTGACGAACCAGGCCAGGTGGCTGCGGCTGAGCTTGGTCAGCTCGTAGGTGTAGTTGTGGTGTTCGCGGGAGGCAAGCAGCCATCGGGCCGAGATGCGCAGCACCTTGACGTCATGGCGGGCCACCGCTGCCAGCCGCTTGGGGAAGGCGGCGACGGGGGCTAGGCGGGTGCGGGCGATGGCCCGACGCAGCTTGACGGCGTCCACCCGTGGGTTGTATCAGACGGACCGAAACATTGGGGAAACACGATGCAGGTTGATCTGGTCGGTTCCCGGCCCGCCGGGAACCTGCTCGTGGGTGGGGTTCAGTAGCATCGCGCCCATGTCGAGTGGAGAGCAGGCCGGGGCGACCGTTCCGGAGCAGACACTGCCGGCGGGGGACACCGACGGGTCGGAGACAACGGCGGCCCCGGCGGGAAGACCACGCCGACGGTGGCTGCGGATCACGCTGATCAGCGTGTTGGTGTTGGCGTTGATCGGGGCGGGCGGCGCGGTAGCCGCCGGTTTCTATCTCAGGTCGGTCGAGTCCGACATCGAGCGCTTCGACGCTTTCGAGGGCATACCCGAGGAGACCCGACCGGAGGTCGTCGCCAAGGGCGCGCTGAACATGCTGATCCTCGGCAGTGACTCGCGGGATCCGGAGAGCACCGGCGGTTCGCGGGCGGACACCATCATCCTGGCGCATGTGTCGAAGGACCGCTCCGGCGCGCAGCTCGTCTCGATACCCCGGGACACCTGGGTGGCGATCCCCCGCACCAAGGAGGGCCGCGGGGGCCGCGAGGCGAAGATCAACGCGGCGTACGCCTGGGGTGGCCTGCCCCTGATGGTGCAGACCGTGGAGCAGTACACCAAGATCCGGATCGACCATGTGCTGATGGTGGACTTCGCCGGGTTCACCGAGATCATCGACGCTCTCGGCGGCATCGAGATCAACTCGGAGAAGCGGTTCACCTCGATCCATCCCCCCTTCCGTACCTTCGAGCGGGGCAGGCAGAAGATGGACGGGGCCACCGCATTGGACTTCTCGCGGCAACGCAAGCAGTTCGCCGACGGCGACTTCACCCGGATCAAACATCAGCAGCAGGTCATCAAGGCGATTCTGGACAAAGCCGCCTCCGGCGGAATTCTGACAAATCCCACCAAGCTCAATTCCTTCGTCCGAGCCACCTCGAATGCCGTATCAGTCGACAAAAAGATGTCTCTGGTGGACACGGCGATGGAACTGCGCAGCCTGCGCGGCAACGACCTGACCTTCATGACCAATCCGACCAAGGGCACCGGCCGGGTGGGCAGCGAGAGTGTCGTCTTCGACGACCCGGAGAAGGCCTCGAAGTTCTACGACGCCCTTCGCCGGGACGCGGTCAAGGAAGTGCTCAGCGCAGGAAAGTAGGGCATGAATTGTCCCGATGGCTCTGGCGGCTGTCGCCAGGGCCACCGTATCCTGCGTTCGCTCCGGTGGCTTTAGCAGCGTCGCTGGATGTCACTCCACGGGGGAGGATCCACACATGTCGAGGCAACCTGTCATGGGTTACCCGGCCACCAACATGCCCGACGAGGGTGAGGCATCGGTTCCGGCACAGCGTTCCCGGGCAGCGGAGTCCGAGGAGGAGGCCGAACCTCCGAACCCGCGGACCCCAGCCGGGGCGGAGTCGACCCCGACCGGCGCCGAGGACACCCGCCCGGGTCTGGACGCCACCGCGGTCCTGCCCTACCCCGGTTCCCGCACCTCCAGCCGTACCCGAGGGCTGCGCGCCTGGATGTTGACCGCGCCGGTCGATGTGGCCGCGCTGCTCTCCCCCCTGCTGCTGGATCATCGGTACTGGCGCGGCACCCTGGTCATGACGGTCCTGACGGTAGCCGTCTTCGCCGCCGGCGGGCTCTATCAGGCTCGCCGGCACGTGAGCATCCTCGATGAGCTGCCCAGCCTCTGCGGCCGACTACTGGCCTCCTCCGCGATCGTGGTCATCATCGCCGCCCTGCGCCACGACTCCGCGGAATACCTGATCGAGTTCATCCGCGGCCTGGCCATCGCCGCGATCCTGGTGCTCGCCGGTCGCCTGCTGACCCGGGAGATCGCCACCCTGGCCCGGCGGCAACGGTGGGTGGAACACAACGCCATCATCATCGGCAGCGGTCCGACCGCAGTGGAACTGGCCCGGCTCCTGCGCCGCTATCCCCGGTACGGGCTGCGGTTCGTCGGGCACGTGGACACTCCCCCGCCGACGGCCTCGGCCACCACCCCCCTGATCGGCACCCTGGACCAGCTCGAATACCTGGTCCGGCTGAGCGAGTGCGACGTGCTGATCATCGCCGACCCGGAGTGCCCCGAAGTGGTGCTGATGGAGATCCTCCGCCAGCCGAAGGTCGCCACCTGCGACCTGTGGGCCGCCCCCAGGCTCTGGGGCTCCAGGTCGCACGGCGACCACATCGGCGCCATTCCGATCGTCAAGGTCGGCGACACCACCCTGTCCGGGCCGCACTGGGCCCTCAAGCGCGCCTCCGACGTGGTCTTCGCCGCGGTGGCCCTGCTGCTGCTCAGCCCGCTCCTGCTGCTCTGCGCGGGGCTCACCTTCCTCGACGGAGGCCGGGGCATCTTCTTCCGGCAGGAACGCATCGGCCGACACGGCAAGCCCTTCGACATCATCAAGTTCCGCACCATGCGCCCGGTCAACGAGCACGAGTCCCAGACCAACTGGTCCATCGCGCACGACCGGCGGGTGTCGCCCATCGGTCGGTTCCTGCGCCGGACCTCCCTGGACGAGCTGCCCCAACTCTGGAACATCCTGCGGGGCGACATGAGTGTGGTCGGCCCCCGCCCCGAGCGGCCGTACTTCGTCGAGAAGTTCTCCGCCGAGTACCCGAGCTACGCCAGGCGGCACCGGGTGCCGGTCGGGCTCACCGGGCTGGCCCAGGTCAGCGGCCTACGCGGAGACACCCCGATCTCCGATCGGGCCCGATTCGACAACTACTACATCGAGAACTGGTCACTGTGGTTGGACGCCAAGGTGCTCCTGCGGACCGTGGCCGAGGTGTTCCGTGGTGGTGGTCGCTGAGCGACCTGCGTCAGGTCCGTCACCGGGGCGGACCGTGGTCCGGTCCCGCCCTCACCGCCGTTCCCCCGCACCGCCGGCTCGCCCGGGGGACCCTCAGCCGAACTGCTTGGAGTAACCGATGCCGGATGTTTCGGTAGTCATCCCGACCACGGGCCGGCCCAGCCTCGCGGAGGCGGTCGCCACCGCCCGCGACCAGCAGGGCGTCTCCGTACACGTGGTCGTCGTGTGTGACCTGGCCGAGGTGCCGCCCGGCGTCGCCGGACTGCGGGACCAGATCGACGAGATCGTCTGCACCGGCGGGGGACGGCGCGGCTCCTTCGCCCGCAACCTGGGGGTACGCCATGCCGCCCCGGGCAGCCACATCGCCTTCCTGGACGACGACGACGCCTGGCTGCCCGGCAAACTCGCCGCTCAACTGCCCGTCCTGGAACGCCTGGCCGGCCAGGGCTGGCTGCCGGTGGTCTCCTCCCGCACCCTGCAACGCAAGGCGGGGGGCGCCGCGCTGCCGACCCCCGTACCGACCACCCTGATCACCGACGGCACCCTGCCGGAGGACTACCTCTTCCGGCGACGGCACCTCGGGGTGGGTCGGCAGTCCCTGCCCACCTCGACCCTGTTGACCACGGCCGAACTGGCCCGCCAGTGCCCGTGGGACGAGTCCCTGCCCCGGCACCAGGACTGGGACTGGCTGGTGCGGGCGGCGCGGCTCCCGCGGGCGAAGATCGTGCAGATCGAGGAGGCCACCGCCGTCTACACCGTCGGCAGCCCGGGATCGATCTCGGCCGGCGCCGACTGGCGTACCTCCTGGGACTGGGCCCGACGCTGGGAGGGGGTGTGGGCCCCGGAGACCTTCTCCGACTTCATCGCCGCCCAGACCCTGCGGTACGCCGTGCAGGCCCGCGACCGCGAGGGGGTACGCGAGATGGTGCGCGCCATCCGCCGCAACCGGGCCCCCTCGGCCCGCAACGCCGTCCTCGCGGCCCTGGGGCTGGTGCCCCGGTCGGCCCTTGAGCGGGTGGCGATGCGCGGCTCCCGCAGCACCGGTGACAACGGTGCCCTGCCCACGGGCGGGGGCCGCTGATGCGGCTGCACTTCGTACTCCCCCAACTGGATCCGCTGTACGGCATGGAACTGGCCGCGGCGCTGCTCCTGCGGGGTCTGCACGACCAGGGGGTCGAGGTCTCCGCGACGGTGCTGTCCGGGAAGGTTCCCCCTACCCTGAGTGACCTGGCCGTCGACACCCTGGGGCTGGGCACCCGGATCACCCGGCTGGCGGAGGCGGTGCCGCCGCTGCGACGCCGACTGCACCGGCTGCCAGCGGAGGTACGGATCGTGGCCAGCGGGCTGTGGGGCAGCGTGCCGGTCGGTACCGCCCTGGCCGGCACCGGTCGCGATTACGTCGCCTGGGAGCACTCGCTGCTGCCGGAGCGGCTACGCATCGACCGCCGGGTCCGCACCCTGGCCCGGCTGGCCCGGGTCCGCGGGCTGCGCCCCGGCCTGGTCGTCGCCGTCTCCGAGGGGGTGGCCCGCACCGTCCGGCAGCTCGCCCCCGGCCAGCCGGTGGTGACGATCACCAACCCGATGCCGCCCAGGGCCTTCGTAGCCCCGCGTCCGGTGGCCGACCGGCAGCGGATCAGACTGCTCACCACGGCGGCCTTCCGCCCCTACAAGAACCACTCCGGCGCGCTGGAGGCGCTGGCCCTGCTGCCGCCGAACCATCACCTGACCCTGGCCGGGGACGGCGAGGAGCGGGACCTGCTGCACGAGCGGACCCGCCAGCTGGGGCTCACCGACCGGGTGACCTTCCTGGGCCGGGTGCCCGGGGTGGCGCGGCTGCTGGCGGAGTCCGACGTGCTGGTGCATCCCTCCCGCGCCGAGACCTTCGGTTTCAGTCTCGTGGAGGCCGCCGAAGCCGGCCTGCCGGTGGCCGCCCTGCCGGTCCCCGCCCTGGACGAGATGATCCCGACCTTCGTGCCGGGCACCCTGGCGACGGACACCTCCCCGGCGGCCCTGGCCCAGGCGATCGTGGCCCTGACCGGCGAGGGACGCCCCGGTGTGGCGGACTTCGAGAAGGCCTGGCACGCCCGCTGCACCGAACTGGCCCCGGCCACGGTCAGCGCCCGGTGGGTGGAGGCGTTGACATGACGGCGGTCCCCGACGGCCCCGAACGGCGGGTGGCCGAGCAGCTGGCTGGCGGCTCGTCGGCCGGTGTCGGGCGAGGTGACGGCTTCCTCCGCAAGTCCGGCAAGTTCTTCGCCGGCACCCTGCTGCGTACCCTCGCCCAGGGGGCGTTGTTCGTGCTGCTGGCGCGGGAGATGCCGCTCAGCACCTACGGACTGTTCGTCGGTGTCACCGCCCTGATCGCGGTGATCTCCCCCTTCGCGTCGGCGGGCGCACCCAGCCTGATCATGCAGAACTACGCGGACGCCCCGGGCGACTGGCTCCGGCACCTCGTCCGCGGGCTGTTCCTCTCCACCATCTTCGGCACCGCCGCCACCGTCCTGGTGACCGCCGCCGGCCTGGCCATCTGGGGCGCCGACGTCCCGCTGGTCGACCTGCTCTGTCTGGCCTTCGCCGACCTGGTCGCCTGGCGACTCATCGAGGCAGTGGCGGCGTCCATCCAGGTCCGTGGTCGGATCATGCTCGCCGCGTTGATCCCCGCCCTGCTGCACCTCTGCCGGTTGGCCGGTGCGGTCGTGCTGGCCGCCGGGGAGGGGCCGGTCACCCTGCACGACTGGGCGGTGACCTCGGCGGTGCTGTCCACCCTGGTCTGCCTGCCCGTGATCGCCGGTGGCCTGCTCGGTGGCGGCCGGGGCGGAGTCAGTCTCCGGGGCGCGGTCCGGCAGGCCCGTACCGGGATGCTCTTCGCCGTGGGGCTGGCGGCCCAGTCGATCTACAACGACGTCGACAAGGTGATGTTGTCCCGGCTCGGCACCCCGGAGGGCGCCGCCATCTACGCCGCGGCCTACCGGGTGGTCGACCTCGCGTACACCCCGGCCCGGTCGATGAGCGCGATCGCCTACCCCCGGTTCTTCGAGGCGGGACGGCACGGTCCACGCCAGGCCATGCGGATGGCCCGTGGCCTGCTGCCGCGCTTCCTGGCCTTCAGTGTGCCGGTGAGCCTGCTGCTGGTGGCGTTCGCCTGGATGATGCCGCTGGTGTTCGGGGCCGACTTCGAGGCGGCCATTCCGGCCTTGCAGGGGCTCAGCGTCCTGCTGGTGCTCAAGTCGCTGCACTACCTGGCCGCCGACGCGCTCTCCGGTGCCCGGATGCAGGGGCGCCGGACGGTCTGCCAGATCGGCGTCGGGGTGCTCAACGTGCTACTCAACCTGTGGCTCATCCCGACCTACGGTTGGCAGGGGGCCATCGCCTCCAGTCTGTTCTGCGACGCGCTGCTGGCCGCACTGCTCTGGGGAAGCCTGGCCGCCGCCGTCCGCCGCGACCCGGGCGACGCACCCGCACAGCCACGTTCCATGGAAAGGGTCTGAGGTGACCACACTCTTCGGTGTCCTGCTGACTGCGGGTGGTGTCGCGGTAGCCGGGTGGCTGATCCACCAGCGCCGAACGGTGGCCGCCGCCTTCGGCGGTGGGAAGATCGCGATCGGGCTGATCGGATTCGCCGTCCTGGCCAACGCCGCGCCGGTGCTCGCCGGAGACAACTCCTCCGCGCTCATCGGCCTGCTGGTGTTCGCCCTGGTCGCCTGGTTGTTCTTCGTACGCCGTGGTGGTCTGGCCGGTCCTGCGGACATCTGGCGTCGGATCTGCCTGTGCCTGGCCGCTGCCCTGCTCCTCTGGTGCGTCGGGGTCGACCTGCTCACCGGCGAAGGGGTGTACGGGTCCCGGATGCCGGCGTACGCCGCCGCGGGTCTGCTGCTGGTGGCGGTGTGGTTGCTGGGGGCCGGCGCCCCGATGAGCCTGGCCGCGATGGCCTACACCGGGCTGGCCGTGCTGTCCCTGCTGACCATCCCGACCGCCTTCTACGGACAGGCCTGGCGGGCCTGCACCGGCGGGCAACTGGAGAAGTGTTCGCTGGCGGGTGGGCTGTTCAAGAGCTTCTACGATTCCGAGAACTACATCGCCCTGATCACCTCCTTCACCCTGGTGGCCGCGGTCTGCGCGCTGCGTGGGGCGCAACGGTGGGCGGTGGTGGCCTTCGGTCTGCTGGTCATCGTGGCGACCGGCTCCCGGACCAGTTACCTGGCGTTGGCCGCGGTGGCCTGCTGGGTGCTCGGGGCCATGCTGCTCCAGTGGCGTCGGCCGTACCAGCAGATCAATTTCGCCCTCTGCGTGTCCCTGGTCATCGGGGCGGTGGCTACGGCGACCTATCTGACCTGGAGCGCCTCGAAGAACACCCTGAGCAACCGGGGCAACATCTGGATCCATGCCCGGGAGTACATCGCGGGTTCGGAGGCCACCGGGGTCGGCGTCTCGAAGTGGTATCTCCTGCGGGACCAGGGCGAGGCCCCGCACCATTTCTTCCACTCCGGCTACGTGCTGGCCATCTTCTCCGGCGGGTTCATCGCGTTGACCCTGTGGGGCCTGCTGATCGCCACCCTGCTGCGGGCACCGGTGGTCGACGGCCGGGCCTTCTCCGCCAAGGCGCCGGTGGCCCTGTTCATGATCTACTCCTTCACCGAGGTGGTCTGGAACCCCCTCTCGGCCGACGGGTTGACCTGGATCTTCGCTCTGCTGGTGGTGACCGGGTGCACGCTAGGATCGACCGATGGCAACCCGGCGGACACCTCGGTGACCACCGGTGATGTCGTCAGGCTCCCTCACGATGCCGGTTGACCGTGCCACCGTCCGGCGACCACCGCCCCCGGGTCTCGGGTTCCGCCCGGACATCCAGGGCCTGCGCGCCTTCGCCGTCGTGGTGGTCATCCTCGACCACGTCCTCGGCTGGCCGGCGGGCGGATTCGTCGGGGTCGACGTCTTCTTCGTCATCTCCGGCTTCCTGATCACCGGCCTGCTGCTCAACGAGTACGACCGGCGGGGCCGGATCTCCTTCGCGGACTTCTACCGCCGCCGGGCCCGACGCATCCTGCCGCTGGCGATCCTGGTGCTGGTGATCACCTACCTGGCCTCCTCGCTGCTCTTCCTCGGGGATCGGGCGCGATCGACGGCCTGGGACACCCTGTGGGCCGCCCTGTTCGGCGCCAACTGGCGGTTCGCCTTCACCGGCACGGACTACTGGCAGACCGACGGCCCGGTCTCCCCGTTGCAGCACTACTGGTCCCTCGCCGTCGAGGAGCAGTTCTATCTGGTCTGGCCGGTGCTACTGGTGGTCGTGCTGAGTCTCGCCGCCCGTCGGGGCCGGTACGGCGGCAGCGCCCGATGGGCGGTGGGGCTGGTCCTCGGTGTGGTCGTGGCGGGGTCGATCCTGTTCGCCCTCTGGGAGGTCGGCCATCGCCCCACGGTCGCCTACTTCTCGACCTTCTCCCGGGCCTGGGAGCTGGGTGTGGGTGCCCTGCTCGCCCTGGCGGCACCCCTGCTGGCCCGGATACCGGCTCCGGCCCGTCCGGCGTACCAGTGGGCGGGTCTGATCGGTCTGCTGGTCTCGGTGCTGGCCATCACCGCCCAGTCACCCTTCCCGGTTCCCGGTGCCTTCCTGGCGGTGATCTCGACCGCCCTGGTCATCGCCGGAGGGGTCGGCGGACAGCACCTGATGCTGCCCCTGACCAACCGGGCCGTCCGGTACCTCGGCGACATCTCGTACTCGCTCTACCTGTGGCACTTCCCGCTGCTGATCCTGCTCGGCGCGGCGTTGCCCGACAGTGGACCCACCGTAGTGGTGCTCACCCTGGTCGGTACGGTGCTGCTCTCGATGCTCAGCTACCACCTGGTGGAGGATCCGATCCGCCGATCCTCCTGGTTGGAGCCCCGCGGGCCGGGGAGGCCGCCGGAGAGCAGAATCGCCCGGATCAGCCGGTACGCCACCGTGGCGGCGGTGGCCACCACGGTGGTCGCGGCCACGGTGGCGGTGCTGATCCCGCCGCCGCAGGCCCCGGCCGAGACGGCGGCGGTCACCTCGCAGAGCGACCTGAGCGCCCAGATCGGTACGGCGCTGGCGGCGAAGGACTGGCCGGTGTTGACCCCGGCCCCCGGTGAACTGGGCCGCCGGGGCTTCACTCAGGGGCACGGACAGGGTTGCCGGCCGGCGATCCCGGACGGCAACGACTGTGTCGTCGGGACACCCCGCCCCACCCGGCTGGCCGTGGTCGTCGGGGACTCCATCGCCACCGCCTGGCTGCCGTTGGTACGCGGGGTCCTGGAGCCCCAGGGCTGGGCGGTGCGGGACCTGACCTATGCCGGCTGTCCTTTCCTGGCCTCGGGCACGACCTCGCCGATCAACGCCATCACCCGGTCCTGCCCGGGTCACCAGCAGACCGTCCGGCGCATCATCGAGGAGCACCGGCCGGACCTGGTGATCGTGAGCAACGCCTACCGTCAGCGGTTCACCGACACCGGCGGCCGGTCGGCGCTGGCGGAATGGGAGCGGGCCGCCCGCACCGCCCGGGAGAACTGGCTGGCCACCGCCGGGAAGATCGTCGCCCTGCAACCCCCGCCCCTGGGCCCGGACCCGAAAAGCTGCATCACCCGCTTCTCCAGCCCGCAGGACTGCGTCTCCCGGCTCGACGACGAGTACCGCTCCTACGCCGAGGTGGACGGGCGGGTCTGGAGTGGTAAGCGGGCCTGGCACGTGGCCACCACGGACTGGTTCTGCCAGGCCGGACAATGCCCGATCTTCGTCGGTGGGGTCATCGTCCGCCGCGACGGCAACCATGTCACGGCCGAGTACGCCCGCAAGCTGGCCCCGATGTTCGACGAGGCCCTGGCACCGGTCCTCCGCAGCCCCTCGGACTGAACCGACACGCCAGTCGGCCGGCCCCTGACCGGCCGGCAGCTACCGGCGACTACCTGGTCCGGCGTAGCCGAGACCAGAGCAGCACACCGAGCCCGGCCATCAGGGCGACACCGGCGCCGACGAGCACCGGCACCGCCCAGGCGGGCCGGTCCGGTTCCGGGTTACCGCCGAAGGCGACCGCCGTGTCGCGGTACGCCAGGGCCAGGGCGTTCGCGGGTGCCTGCTCGGCGACCTGGGCGAACTGTGCGGCGGCCTTCCCCTCGTCGCCGGTGAAGTACGCGTCGAGGGCGCTGCGGTAGAGCGCGTCCGTCTCGCCGAGTTTGTTCTCGACCCCGGCGGAGTCGAGCAACCCGGTCAGCCGGGGCACCGGTACCACGAGTCGGTTCGGTCGCTTGGGGGCCAACAGGTCGTTGTCCAGCATCCCGACCACCTGGCCCTGCGGGTCGATCGCGATCCCGCCCCGGGAGTAGGCGCCGACGTCCTCGCTGACCCGGTAGAACGAGGTCTCCGGGTCCACTTCGGTCACCTCGGCGGCCTTGGTGCTCACCGTGTAGGTGGCGGAGCGGTACTCCGCATCGGTGGTGGCGTAGCCGAGGACATTCAGTGTCGTTCCCGGGGCGATCGTGGCGGAGGTGTTCAGTTCGGCGGTGGGCAGGTTGGCCTGGTCGAGCTTGACCAGCGCCAGGTTGCCCTCCTCCAGGGGGAGCACCTTGACCACCGTGCCGGGGATCGCCGGGCTGGCCTTGAGGTCACCCTTGGCCACGTTCATCTGACCGTGCAGCACGACCGCCGGGTCGGTGTCCCGCTCGGGGCCGGTGAAGGCACTGCTGGCCAGTCGACCCTTGACGTAGCCGCCGACCTCCCCGGCCTTGAGGGTGCCCCCCGCCACGAGGGTGTCGGCCAGCGAGCCGAGCGCGTGTTCGAGCAGGATCTCCGAGGTGGGCGCGACGCACTGCCCGTTGGTGAGCAGATGCCCGTCGTGGTTGACCACGATCCCGGTGCAGCGGCGGCTGAAGGTGAAGGGATCGGGGTGCAGCAGGGCACCGTCCTGCTTGTTGCGGACGTACCCGGTGTAGATGGCCTCCAGGAAGACCATCGCCGGTGCCACCTTGGCCAGGGCGTGCTCCTGCGGGCTGCGCGGCGCGGCCTCCGCCCAGGGCTTGAGCCCCGGTGCGGGCGGGGCCGCGGTTGGTGCGGTGACCACCGGTGAGGTCTGACCGTCACCGGCCGCGATGGCCCAGATGCCGGCGCCCCCACCGACGGCGGCGACCAGCAGCAGCGCGGCGATCGCCACCCACAGGCCACCCTGCTTTTTCGGCGCGGTGGAGGGTTGGATCCGCCGGGCCGGCGAGCTGAACGGGTCATGCTGCAGCGGATCGACCGAGGCCGGGCCGAAGCCGGGCGAGGCCGGGGTGCCCGAGACCGGATCCGGGTAGACCGGCTGGGCGGGTACCGGCCCCGCCGACTGCGCCGCCCCGGAAACCGACTGCGGCATCCCGGAAACCGGTTGCGGCATGCCCGACACCGGCTGGGGCATGCCCGACACCGGCTGGGGCATCCCCGATACCGGTTGCGGCATCCCCGATACCGGTTGCGGCATCCCGGAGACGGGCTGGGGTGGGCCGGAGACGGGTGGGGACGCCATCGGCGGGGCCGCGGTGGGTACGGGTCGGTACTCCACGCCGAGCGCCCGGAACAGCTTCTCCGCTGCCGGGCCGGCCTCCGGGCCGTACGCGACCCATGGGGCGGCCGCCGCGAAGTCGGCGTACACGAAGGGGGTTCCGGCGGGCGCCTGGGCCAGGTTGTTGACGATCCCGGCGAAGGCCTCCCGCCAGCCCGGGGCGGCGGCCACAGTGGCGTCCAGCACCGCCACGGTCACGAACCGGCCCTGCTGATCGAGGGCTGCCCATGCCTTGCCGACCGGTGAACCCCCCAGCAGATGGGTGTACCGGTAGGGGCCTTCCGGCTGCATGGCAACTCCTCTGCTCAACCGCCGTGCGGATCCTACCGAGCCACCGCACCTCACCCTGCCCGCCGGTGGACACACACGGCCTCATCCTCGTGAAGCCGCAGGTCAGGACGGTCAATGAGGTTGACCACTTGCCTGCTGAAAGTTTTGATGCATAGAGTCGCAGGATGAATGACGGGGATACCAAGGCGCCGATCGAACGGGTCGTCGGCCTGTTCGACGGGGTCCGGCTCACCCCGACCCAGCGGCGCATCGCGCACTGCCTGGTGCAGCACGCCCCCGCCGTGGGTTACCTCTCCGCCGCCGAGGTCGCCGAACTGGCCGGCGTCAGCCAGCCCTCGGTCACCCGCTTCGCGGTGGCCCTGGGCCACGACGGTTATCCCGCGCTGCGTCGGCGACTGCGGGAACTGACCGCCGCCACGCCCGGCCCGGCCACCGCCGGCAACGAACTCCAACAAGCGGTACGCGCCGAGATCGGCAACCTGGACCGGCTGGCCGAGCAGCTCACCGACCGGGAACAGTTGGCCGAGACCGGTCGACTGCTGGCGGCCAGCCGCCCCCTGCCGGTGCTGGGGCTGCGGGCCGCCGCTCCCCTGGCCGCCTACTTCGCGTACTTCGCCGCGAAGGTGCATCCGGACGTGCGGGTGCTCGACGACGGGGGCAGCCTGCTCACCGACCGCCTGGAACAGGCCGCCGAGGCCGGGGCCACCGCGCTGCTGGCCCTGGTGCTGCCCCGCTATCCCCGGGAGACCCTGGACGCGCTGCGGGAGGCCCGTGCCGCCGGGCTCACCGTGGTCGCGATCACCGACTCGCCGGTCAGCCCGGCCGCCGAACTGGCCGATGTGGTGTTGCCGGCGGCGGTCGGCACCCAACTCGTGTTCGATCTACACACCGCTCCGATGACCCTGGCCATGGTGCTGCTCCAGGCGATCTGCGACGCCGCCCCGGCCGAGACCCAGCGGCGGTTGGAGGCCTTCGAAGCCTCCGCCGCCCGTCGCCAGTTGTTCCTCGGTTAGGAGGAGGCTCACCATGACCCACGCCGATCAGGCAGCCCCCGGCCCCGTTCGGGCCGCCCGGGGCCCGGAGCGTACCGCCCGGGGGTGGCCGCAGGAGGCGGCCCTGCGGATGCTGATGAACAACCTGGACCCCGAGGTCGCCGAACGCCCGGACGACCTGGTGGTCTACGGGGGCACCGGGAAGGCCGCGCGGGACTGGCCCTCCTACCACGCCCTGGTGCGCACCCTGACCGACCTGCGTGACGACGAGACCATGCTGGTGCAGTCGGGTCGACCGGTCGGGGTGATGCGCACCCACGAGTGGGCCCCCCGGGTGCTGCTGGCCAACTCCAACCTGGTCGGTGACTGGGCCACCTGGCCGGAGTTCCGCCGGCTGGAGCAGCTCGGGCTGACCATGTACGGGCAGATGACCGCCGGATCGTGGATCTACATCGGCACCCAGGGCATCCTCCAGGGCACCTACGAGACCTTCGCCGCGGTGGCGGAGAAGCGTTTCGGGGGCACCCTGGCCGGCACCCTGACCCTGACCGGCGGCTGCGGCGGGATGGGCGGGGCGCAGCCCCTGGCGGTGACCATGAACGGCGGCGCCTGCCTGATCGTGGACACCGACCGCACCCGGCTGGACCGCCGGGTGCGCGACCGCTACCTGGACGAGGTCGCCGACGACCTGGACGACGCGATCGAGCGGGCCCTGGCCGCGAAGCGGGATCGCCGGGCGCGCAGCGTCGGGGTGGTCGGCAACGCCGCCACGGTCTTCCCCGAGCTGCTGCGCCGGGGGGTGGCCATCGACATCGTCACCGATCAGACCAGCGCCCACGACCCCCTGTCGTACCTGCCGGTGGGGGTGGAGCCGGCCGATGCGCGGGACTACGCGGCGGCCAAGCCGGCCGAGTTCACCGACCGAGCCCGGGAGTCGATGGCCCGGCACGTCGAGGCGATGGTGGGCTTCCTGGACGCCGGTGCGGAGGTCTTCGACTACGGCAACTCCATCCGGGGCGAGGCCCGTCTCGGCGGGTACGAGCGGGCCTTCGACTTCCCCGGCTTCGTGCCGGCGTACATCCGGCCGTTGTTCTGCGAGGGCAAGGGCCCGTTCCGGTGGGCGGCCCTCTCCGGCGACCCGGCCGACATCGCCGCCACCGACCGGGCCATCCTCGACCTGTTCCCGGAGAACGAGTCCCTGGCCCGGTGGATCCGGATGGCCGGCGAACGGGTGGCCTTCCAGGGCCTGCCGGCCCGGATCTGCTGGCTCGGCTACGGCGAGCGCGACAAGGCCGGGGTCCGGTTCAACGAGATGGTCGCCTCGGGTGAGCTGAGCGCGCCCGTGGTGATCGGCCGGGACCACCTGGACTGCGGCAGCGTGGCCAGCCCGTACCGGGAGACCGAGGCGATGGCCGACGGCTCGGACGCGATCGCCGACTGGCCCCTGCTCAACGCGCTTGTCAACACCGCCAGCGGCGCCTCCTGGGTGTCCATCCACCACGGCGGCGGGGTGGGCATCGGCCGCTCCATCCACGCCGGTCAGGTCTGTGTGGCCGACGGCAGCGCCCTGGCCGGGCAGAAGATCGAGCGGGTGCTGACCAACGATCCGGCGATGGGGGTGATCCGGCACGTCGACGCCGGCTACCCCACCCCGCACACCGACGTCCGCATCCCGATGGCGGAGTAAGGAAGGGCCCCTTGTTAACGCATACGGTAGAGGAAGGGCCCCTTCTTAACAGGTTCCGCGTGCTCTGGGACGAGATCGCCCCGATCGGCCGCGACGCGCGCAGCGGGGGTTACCTGCGTTACGCCCTGACCGAGCCGGAGCTGCGGCTGCGGGAGTGGTTCCGGGCCCAGGCCGACGAGCGGGGCATGCCGGTCGCCGAGGACGGCAACGGCAACCTGTTCGCCTGGTGGGGTGACCCGGACGGCCGCGAGGCCGTGCTGACCGGCAGCCACTTCGACTCCGTGCCGCACGGCGGAGGGTACGACGGGCCGCTCGGCATCGTCAGCGCCTGGCTGGCCGTGGACGAGCTGCGGGCCGCCGGGGTCACCCCGGACCGGCCGCTGGTCGTCGCCACCTTCGTCGAGGAGGAGGGGGCCCGGTTCGGCGTACCCTGCTTGGGGTCTCGCCTGCTCACCGGGCAGATCGACGTGGATCGGGCGGCTGCCTTGCGGGACGCGGCCGGGGTGAGCTTCGCCGAGGCGTTGGGTGCCCGGCCGGCGGGCGCCGACCCGGCCCTGGTGGGTCGCTTCGCGGCCTTCGTGGAGCTGCATGTGGAGCAGGGCCGGGCCCTGGTCGAGCAGGACGCCCCGGTGGCGGTGGCCAGCGCCATCTGGCCGCACGGCCGCTGGCGCTTCGACTTCACCGGCGAGGGAAACCACGCCGGTACGACGCGGATGGCCGACCGCCGCGACCCGATGCTCACGTACGCCTTCACGGTGCTGGCCGCCAACAAGGAGGCCCGGCTGCGCGACGCCCACGCCACGGTGGGTCGGGTGACCGTCGAGCCGAACGCCACCAACGCCATCCCGTCTCGGGTGACCGGCTGGCTGGATGCCCGCGCCGCCGAACCGCAGACCCTCACCGGTCTGGTCGAGGCGGTCCGGGCCAAGGCCGTCGAGCGGGCCCGCCGCGACGGAACCGAGGTGGCCCTGACCGAGGAGTCGGCGACCCCCCTGGTGGCCTTCGACCACGGGCTTACCGACCGGCTGGCCCGGCTGCTGGCGGCCCCGGTGCTGCCCACCGGGGCGGGCCACGACGCGGGGGTGCTGGCGGCCCAGGTGCCGACCGCGATGCTCTTCGTGCGCAATCCCACCGGGGTCTCGCACTCCCCCGCCGAGTCGGCCACCGACCCCGACTGTGCCGCCGGGGTGGTCGCCCTGGCCCGGGTGTTGAAGGAGCTGACATGTCGCTGACCAGGATGGGCGAACCGGCCCGGGGGATCGCCCGGCCGGTCCATGATCGGCTGATGGCGCAGCTGGTTCAGCTCGACCGGGAGCAGGGCCGGTGACCTCGATGCGCTGGCTGGCGGAGTACGCCTGGCTGCCCGAGCAGGCCGAGCCCACCCCGGAGGTGCTGATCGAGACCGTGAACGGTCGGATCACCGGGGTCACCCCGCTGTCGCCGGACGGCCCGCCGCACGCCGGGGTGGACGTACTCACCGACGCGGTACGGCTGCCCGGGCTGACCCTGCCCGGCCTGGCCAACGCCCACTCGCACGCCTTTCACCGGGCCCTGCGCGGGCACACCCACGGTGGGCGGGGCGACTTCTGGGGCTGGCGCGACCGGATGTACGCGGTGACCACCCGCCTGAACCCGGACTCCTACCTGGCGTTGGCGCGGGCGGTCTACGCCGAGATGGCCCTGGCCGGGATCACCTGTGTCGGTGAGTTCCACTACCTGCACCACGGTCCCGGCGGCACCCCGTACGACGACCCGAACGCGATGAGCGCGGCACTGGTCGAGGCGGCGGCGCATGCCGGGATCCGGCTGACCCTGTTGGACACCTGCTACCTGACCGCCTCGGTGGACGGCCGGCCGTTGATCGGGGCCCAGTTGCGCTTCGGCGACGGGGACGCGCTGCGCTGGGCCGACCGGGTCACCGCCTTCACCCCCGACGGGGAGCACGCCCGGCTCGGCGCGGCGATCCATTCGGTGCGCGCGGTGCCCGCCGAGCAGCTCGCCACCGTGGCCGGGTGGGCGCACCGGCGGGACGCGCCGCTGCACGTGCACCTGTCGGAGCAGCCGGCCGAGAACGACGCCTGCCGGGCGGTGCACGGGCGTACCCCGACCGGGTTGCTGGCCGACCACGGCATCCTCGGCCCGGCCACCACGGCGGTGCACGCCACCCATCCGACCAGCGGCGATGTCAGTCTGCTCGGGGAGAGCCGGACCGGGGTCTGCCTCTGCCCGACCACGGAACGGGACCTGGCCGACGGCATCGGCCCGGCCCGCCGGATGGCGGACGCCGGCACCCCACTGAGCCTGGGCAGCGACAGCCACGCCGTGATCGACCTCTTCGAGGAGGCCCGCGCGGTCGAGTTGGACGAGCGGCTGCGTACCCGCAAGCGGGGGCATTTCGCTCCGGCGGAGCTGATGCACGCGGCCAGTGCGGCCGGACATGCCGCGCTGGGCTGGACCGACGCCGGGCGGATCGCGGTCGGTGACCGCGCCGACCTGGTCACGGTACGACTGGACAGCGTACGCACCGCCGGGGTGGCTCCGGCCGGGGTCTGGTTCGCCGCCGGCGCGGCCGATGTGACCCAGGTGGTGGTCGAGGGGCGGGTAGTGGTCCGCGACGGCCGCCACCTGACCGTGGACGTACCGCAGGAACTGGCCGACGCCATCGCGGAGGTGACACCGTGAGCGCGAGGAGTGAGCTTGCGAGCTTGGTGGTCCACAACATCGGTGAGCTGGTCACCAACGTGGCCGGCACGGGTGCGGGCGGGCCGCTGGGCCTCCGGCGACGGGCGGCCGTGCTCATCGAGCAGGGCGAGGTGGTCTGGGTAGGGCCCACCGGCGACGCCCCGGCCGCCGACCGGCGCATCGACGCCGGGGGTGCCGCCGTGCTGCCCGGGTTCGTGGACAGCCACGCCCACCTGGTCTTCGCCGGGGACCGGGCCGCCGAGTTCGCCGCCCGGATGGCCGGGCAGCCGTACACCGGCGGGGGCATCCGCACCACTGTGGGTGCCACCCGCGCCGCCTCCGACGAGGAACTGCGCGCCACCGTGCGCCGGCTGCGCGCCGAGGCGTTGCGGCAGGGCACCACCACGATCGAGATCAAGAGTGGGTACGGCCTGACCGTCGCCGACGAGGCCCGCTCACTGCGGATCGCCGCCGAGTTCAGCCGGGAGACCACCTTCCTGGGCGCGCACGTGGTGCCGACCGAGTACGCCGACCGCCCCGACGAGTACGTTGGGCTGGTGTGCGGGCCGATGCTGGCCGCCGCCGCGCCGTACGCCCGCTGGATCGACGTGTTCTGCGAACGGGGCGCCTTCGACGCCGACCACGCCCGCACGATCCTCGCCTGTGGACAGGCCCTGGGGCTCGGCGTACGGGTGCACGCCAACCAGCTCGGCCCCGGTCCGGGGGTACGGCTGGGGGTGGAGTTGGGCGCGGCCAGCGTGGACCACTGCACCCACCTGACCGAGGCCGACATCGAGGCTCTGGCCTCGACGAGGATGGCCGACGGGCAGACCGCCACGGTGGCCACCCTGCTGCCCGGGGCCGAGTTCTCCACCCGGTCGCCCTACCCGCAGGCCCGTCGACTGCTCGACGCCGGTGTCACCGTGGCCCTGGCCACCGACTGCAACCCCGGTTCCTCGTACACCTCCTCGATGCCGTTCTGCATCGCGCTGGCCGTACGCGAGATGGGGATGACCCCGGCGGAGGCGGTGTGGGCGGCGACCGCCGGTGGCGCGCGGGCCCTGCGCCGCGACGACATCGGGGTGCTGCGGCCCGGCGCCCGAGCCGACCTGATCATCCTCGACGCCCCGTCCCACCTGCACCTGGCCTACCGGCCGGGGGTGCCCCTGATCCGCCAGGTCCTGCACAACGGAGTACCGCGATGACCGTGACCATTCCGCCCACCGGGATCTCTCCCGCCGACGTGCTAGCCGTGGCCCGGGGCACCGCCAAGGTCGTCCTGGACCCGGCCACCCTGGAGGCCATGGCCACCAGCCGGTCCATCGTGGACGGCATCGAGGCCGCCGGCCGCCCGGTGTACGGCGTCTCCACCGGCTTCGGGGCGCTGGCCAACACCTTCGTGGCTCCCGAGCGCCGCGCCGAGTTGCAGCACGCCCTGATCCGCTCGCACGCCGCCGGCATCGGCGCGCCCATGCCCCGGGAGGTGGTACGGGCGATGATGCTGCTGCGGGTCCGCTCGCTGGCCCTGGGGCACTCCGGGGTCCGCCCGCTGGTCGCCTCGGCCCTGGTGGACCTGCTCAACCACGAGGTCACCCCCTGGGTGCCGGAGCACGGCTCGCTTGGCGCCTCCGGTGACCTGGCCCCCCTGGCGCACTGCGCCCTGGTGCTGCTCGGCGAGGGCTGGGTGCTGGGTCCGGAGGGTCAGCGGCTACCCGCCGCCGAGGCCCTTGACCGGGCCGGGCTGGCCCCGATCGAGCTGGCCGCCAAGGAGGGGCTGGCGCTGATCAACGGCACCGACGGCATGCTCGGCATGCTGCTGCTGGCCATCCACGACGCGGCCCACCTGTTCACCATGGCCGACGTGACCGCCGCCCTGGCCATCGAGGCCATGCTCGGCTCGGACCGGCCCTTCCTGCCGGAACTGCACGCCATCCGCCCGCACCCCGGGCAGGGCCGCTCGGCGGCCAACATCCACCGGCTGTTGCAGGACTCCGCGGTGATGGACTCGCACCGCGAGGACGTGGACCACGCCGTGCAGGACGCCTACTCGATGCGGTGCGCCCCGCAGGTGGCCGGCGCGGCCCGGGACACCCTGGAGTTCGTGCGTACGGTGGCCGGGCGGGAACTGCTGTCGGTGGTGGACAACCCGGTGGTGCTGCCGGACGGCCGGGTCGAGTCGACCGGCAACTTCCACGGCGCCCCGCTGGGGTTCGCCGCGGACTTCCTGGCCATCGCCGCCGCCGAGGTCGGTGCGATCGCCGAGCGCCGGGTGGACCGGCTGCTCGATGTGACCCGCTCCCGTGACCTGCCGGCCTTCCTGTCCCCCGACGCCGGGGTGAACTCCGGGCTGATGATCGCCCAGTACACCGCGGCCGGGATCGTCGCGGAGAACCGTCGACTGGCCGCACCGGCCTCGGTGGACTCGCTGCCCACCAGCGGCATGCAGGAGGACCATGTCTCGATGGGCTGGGCGGCGACCAAGAAGCTGCGTACCGTGCTGGACAACCTGACCAGCCTGCTGGCGGTGGAACTGCTGGCCGCCGTACGCGGACTGCAACTGCGGGCCCCGCTGACCCCCTCGCCCGCCGGCCGGGCCGCCATCGCCGCCCTCGGCGAGATCGCCGGCGAGCCCGGCCCGGACGTCTTCCTCGCGCCGGTGATGGAGGCCGCCCGCGAGGTGGTAGCCACCCCCGCCCTCCGCACCACCATCGAGCAGGCGATCGGCGACCTCGACTAGCTCCGTGGAGCCTGGCGAGTCGGGATCTTGGTACGGCAGCGCCCCTGGAGGGGCGATTTTGTACCAAGATCCCGACGCTCAGCGAGACTTCGCGGGGCAGCGGGCCTTGGCGGAGTCAGAGGACCTTGGCCACCAGGGCGGCCAGTTCGCGCAGGGCCTTGCCGCGGTGGCTGATGGCGTCCTTCTCCTGCGGGGTCAGCTCGGCGTTGGTGCGGTCCTGACCGTCGCCCAGGAAGATCGGGTCGTAGCCGAAGCCACCGTCGCCGCGCGGGGCACGCAGCAGCCGACCCTGCTGCCGGCCGTCCACCAGATGCTCCTTGCCACCGGGCAGCACCAGGGCCACCGTGCACACGAAGGAGGCCCCCCGGTGCTCGTCCGGCACGTCGGCGACCTGGTCCAGCACCAGTTGCAGGTTGGCCTCGTCGTTGCCGTGCCGACCGGCCCAGCGGGCGCTGAACACCCCCGGCATCCCGTTGAGGGCGTCCACCGCCAGCCCGGAGTCGTCCGCGATCGTCGGCAGTCCGGTACGGCGGCAACCCTCCCTCGCCTTGATCAGCGCGTTCTCACCGAAGGTCAGCCCGGTCTCCGGCAACTCCGGGTACGCCTCGACGTCGTCCAGCCCGATCAGGGCGATCCGGTGGGCGCCCAGGGCACCGTCGAGGATGCGCTGCAACTCGATGAGCTTCTTACGGTTCCGGGTGGCGAGCAGCACCTTGTTCATACTCAGCTACCTTTCGTTCGCGACTGCGGGGCTCGCAAGCTCACTCCTCGCGCTTCACAGGGAGGAAAGAGCCTTCCGCTGGGCTTCGGCCAGATCCAGGCAGCCGAGGACGGCCAGGTCGAGCAGGGCGTCCAACTGGTCTCGGGCGAACACACCGGCCTCACCGGTGCCCTGCACCTCGACGAAGTCCCCGGTGCCGGTGCAGACCACGTTCATGTCGACCTCGGCGGCCACGTCCTCCTCGTAGCACAGATCCAGGCGCGGCTCGCCGCCGATGATCCCGACGCTGATCGCGGCCACCGAGCGGTGCATCACCTTCTCCGGGGTGCCGGTCAGGGCCTTGCGCGCGGCCAGCCAACTGACCGCGTCGTGCAGGGCCACGTACGCCCCGGTGATCGCGGCGGTCCGGGTGCCGCCGTCGGCCTGGAGCACATCGCAGTCGAGCACGATCGAGTTCTCGCCGAGGGCCTTGAGGTCGATGGCCGCGCGCAGACTGCGACCGATCAGTCGGGAGATCTCGTGGGTACGCCCACCGACCTTGCCCTTGATGCTCTCCCGGTCCGAGCGGGTGTTGGTGGCCCGGGGCAGCATCGCGTACTCCGCGGTGACCCAGCCCAGCCCGGAACCACGGCGCCAGCGGGGCACCCCCTCGGTGACGCTTGCCGTGCAGAGCACCCGGGTGGCACCGAACTCCACCAGCACCGATCCCTCGGGGTGGGTACTCCAGCCTCGGGTGAGGGTCACCGGACGAAGTTGGTCGGGCTGCCGCCCGTCAGGTCGCGCCATGCCTGCACCCTATGTGGTGCCGTGATCGAACCGTCCCCGGGTGCCCGCCCCGACGGCTCAGATGTCGTACGTGGCGCCCGGGCGGACCACTTCCAGCGGGCCGGAGTACGCGCCGGCGGCGGCGGCCACGGTGTGCGCCTCGCTGCCCCAGGCGGCCACCAGATGGGTCAGCAGCAGCCGACCGACGCCCGCCTTGGCCGCCGCCTCGCCGGCCTCCCGGCCGGTGAGGTGCAGATCCGGTGGGTTGTCCACCCCGTCGAGGTAGCTGGCCTCGCAGAGGAAGGTGTCCGCGTTCTGGGCCAGCCGCACCAGGGTCTCGCAGGGGGCGGTGTCCCCGGAGTAGCACAGCACCTTGCCGTCGTGCTCCAGCCGCACCCCGTAGGTCTCGATGGGGTGCTGCACCCGGTCGACGGTGACCGTGAACGGGCCGATCGGGAAGGTGCCCGGTTCCAGCGCGTAGAACTGGTAGACGTCGTCCACCGCGCCGTCCACCTGCCCGTACGCGGCGGCCAGCCGCTCCGGGGCACCGGCCGGGGCGTAGACCGGCAACGGCGGGTAGGGGCCGTCCGGGGCGTACCGGCGGACCACCACGTAGGAGGCGGCGTCGAGGATGTGATCGCAGTGCAGGTGGGACAGAAGGATCGCGTCGGGGGCGTGCAGCCCGGCGTAACGCTGCAAGGTGGACAGCGAGCCCGGGCCGAAATCGATCAGAAGCCGGAAGTCCTCGGCCTCGATCAGGTAGGCCGAACAGGGGGACTCGGGTCCGGGGAAGCTGCCCGCACAGCCCAGGACGGTCAGTCGCATCGAGTTGTCTCGCTGTCACGGTAGGTGGTGATTCTCCGGGCCACCGCTCCGGTGGTGATCACAACCGACGCGTACGCCACGCTGCGCAGCCTACGCCCGCTGATGCGAGGGCAAGAATGATCCGCTCGAAGTTGTCATCAACGTGACACCCGCTCGGGCCGTCCGATCGAGTCCGAGTTGGCTGAGTGGCCAGTCAGCTAGGGCCGACGCGACGAGGGCCACCGGCGTGTCGCCGATGGCCCTCGGATCCGTCACCAACCGCACCGGGTCAGGCCCAGAGCTGCCCCTCCAGGGCCTCTTCGGCATCGGCGAGGGTGCCGCCGTAGGCCCCGGTGCTCAGATACTTCCAGCCGCCGTCACTGACCACGAAGGCCACGTCGGCGCGGCGGCCGTCGCGGACCGCCTCGTGCGCGACGGCCAGGGCCGCGTGCAGCACCGCACCGGTGGAGAAGCCGACGAACAACCCCTCGACCTCGACCAACTGCCGGGTCCGCAGCACCGCGTCCCGGGTACCCACCGAGAACCGTCGGCTGAGCACGGTGGCGTCGTAGAGCTCCGGGACGTACCCCTCGTCGATGTTGCGCAGGCCGTAGACCAGTTCCCCGTACCGCGGCTCGGCGGCCACGATCTGGATGCCCTCGACCTTCTCCCGCAGGTAGCGCCCGGTCCCCATCAGGGTGCCGGTGGTGCCCAGTCCGGCCACGAAGTGGGTGATCGTCGGCAGGTCACGCAGCAACTCCGGGCCGGTGGTCTCGTAGTGTGCCCGCGCGTTGGCCTCGTTGCCGTACTGGAAGAGCATCACCCAGTCCGGATGCTCCGCGGAGATCTGCTTGGCGGTGGCCACCGCCTGGTTCGAGCCACCGGCGGCCGGAGAGAAGATGATCTCCGCGCCGTACATCCGGAGCAACTGCACCCGCTCGGTGGAGACGTTCTCCGGCATCACACAGACCAGCCGGTAACCGCGCAGCTTGGCCACCATGGCCAGGGAGATGCCGGTGTTGCCGCTGGTCGGCTCCAGGATGGTGTCGCCCGGACGGAGCCGACCGGCCTCCTCGGCGGCCCGGACCATGAACAACGCCGCCCGGTCCTTGACGCTGCCGGTGGGGTTGCGGTCCTCCAGCTTGGCCCACAGCCGCACCGGCGGTGCCCCCTCGGGCACCGTCGGCGACAGTCGGGGCAGGCCCACCAGGGGTGTGCCGCCGCAGGCGTCCAGCAGGCTGTCGTACCGCGCCATCGCCGCTCGCCTCAGCCGGCGGTGACGGAGGTACGGCTGTGCTGCGCGATCGCCGCGGCGGCGGCGAAGCCGAAGGCGCCGCCGGCCACGGCGGGCAGAATGGTGACGCTGTCGCCGTCGGAGAGCTTGGCGTCCAGAGCGCCGAGGAAGCGTACGTCCTCGTCGTTGACGTAGACGTTGACGAAGCGGTGTAGCGCACCCGCCTCGGTGACCAGCCGCGCCCGCAGCCCGGCGTGCCGGGAGTCCAGGTCGGCGAGCAGGTCACTCAGGGTGTCTCCACTGCCCTCGACGACCTTCGCACCGCCGGTGTAGCTGCGCAGGATGGTGGGGATGCGAACCTCGATGGCCATGATGTCTTACTCCTCGATCAGGTGTGCGCGGTGACGTGCCGGAAAAGGGTGTACGGGGCTGGGGATCAGTTGCCCGAACACTCGTAGTCGACCGTCGCCGGGCTCTGCCCGAACATGTAGGACTGCACGGCGTGCGGATCCACCCCGGCGTCGAGAATCCGCACCGGCTCCTCGGTCACCACCCCGTCCACGATGCGGAAGGAGCGGATCTCCTCGGTGTCCGGTTCCCGGGTGGAGACGAGCAGGTAGTGAGCGCCCGGCTCACCGGCGAAGGCGATGTCCGTCCGCGACGGGTACGCCTCCGTGGCGGTGTGCGAGTGGTAGATGACAACGGGCTCCTCGTCCCGATCGTCCATCTCCCGCCAGACCCGCAGCTGCTCCATCGAGTCGAACTCGTAGAAGGTCATCGAGCGGGCGGCGTTCTCCATCGGGATGTGCCGGGTCGGCGTGTCACTGCCGACCGGACCGGCGACCACGCCACAGGCCTCGTCGGGGTGATCCCGACGAGCGTGGGCGACGATCGCGTCAACGATCGACCGGTCGATGCTCAGCACGCCGCCAAGCCTAGCGCCCGCCGCTGACGCTTTGCGAGGCGGCGCTGGTCACAGTCACTCGATCAAGGCGTTGAGCAGGGATTCCTGGAGGTAGCCCAGGTAGGCGTAGACCGAAAGCTGGAACACCCGGCTGGAGGAGGGATCATCGGCCACCGCGTCGTCCAGCTCGGCGCCCAGGTCCGTGCCGTCCTTGATCTCCAGCCGTACCCCCATCGCCAGCCGGGCGTCGTTGAGGGCCCGCAGCCAGGCCTCGGCCGCCTCGGCGTCCAGGCGCACCTCGCCACCGCCCTCACCGGGCAGCGCGGCCAGGATCGCCCCGGCCTGGTCGATCTTCGCGGTCTTCAGGTCACCCTCGGTGTAGCGGCGGAACTCCGCGGTCCCGGCGGCGTCATCCGGGTACGCATCGGGGAAAAGCCGACAGACCACCGGATCGGAGTGGTCGAACCCGTCGGTGAGCAGGCCGACCACCTCGGAGGCGACCTTGCGCAGCACCCGTACCTCGTCGACGGCGAAGGTGGCGACGTACCGGTCCCCCCGGCGGCGGAACATGCTCACGACCGCTCCACCGTCGCCCAGAGCCCGTAGGCGTGCAACTGCGAAGCGTCATGTTCCATACGTTCCCGAGCGCCGCTGGAGACCACGGCCTTGCCCTTGTGATGCACGTCCAGCATGAGTTGCTCGGCCTTCTCCCGGCTGTAGCCGAAAAGCTTCTGGAACACCCAGGTCACGTAGCTCATCAGATTGACCGGGTCATCCCACACGATCGTCACCCACGGCCGGTCCGAAGCCGGCACCTCATCGGTGTCCGGAGTCTCGACCGGTGCAACCTGCGGAGCCGCCATGCCCCCCATCGTGCCACCGGATCGGCGCAATCGAGGAACCGGAACGCCGGAGGGGGTCTCGACGGCCCACCCGGACAGCCCTTCGGGGCCCTCCGGAGGCCGCAGAAGCACGGGGCCCGAGGTCGGGTACGGGAGGAATTCCGGTACCCGACGGTAACTGTGCGGACCGCCCGACCTCGCCCTTTGCGGCCACCGCCGTCAGGCAGCTACGTCGATATGCTGCGCGGATGACTCCCTGGAGGTTCGTGGGCCGCACGATGGAACTCGACCGCCTACGGGCCGCGGTGACCGGTACACCGGGGCGGGGAGTGTTCTTCGCCGGCAGCGCCGGGATCGGCAAGAGTCGGCTGCTGCGGGAGGGGGTGGACGCCCTGCCCGCCGAGGACTACGCGGTCTGGTGGATCGCGGCCGGCGCCACCACTGCGGCCATCCCCTTCGGTGGCCTGGTGCAGATCCTCTCCGTCGAGCAGCCCCCAGGGCTGCCGCCGGCCGGGATCCTGCGCTGGGCGGTCGAGACGCTGCAACAGGAGGCCGCCGGCCGACGGATCGTGCTCGCGGTCGACGACGCCCACCTGTTGGATCCGCCCTCGGCCGCCCTGGTGCACCTGGTGGCCCGCGCCGAGAACGCCTGCGTGGTGGGTACCCTGCGCGACGGCGAGCAGATCCCGGTGCCGATCCGGGCACTGTGGACCGACGGCCTGGTGGAGCACGCCGAGTTGAGCCCGCTGGCGCCGACCGAGACCGCCGGGCTGCTCGCCGCCATCCTCGGTGGACCGGTCGACGACGGCTCGGCGGACCGGCTGGGCCGACTCAGCGCCGGAAATCCGCTGCTGCTGCGCGAGCTGGTGCACGCCGCCCAGGGCAGCAGGGAACTCGCCAGGCGGTACGGCATCTGGACCTGGACCGGACGCCTGGAACTGGCGCCCAGCCTCACCGATCTGATCGACGTCCGGATCGGCCGGCTCAGCCCCGAGGTCCGGACCGTGGTCGAGTTGGTCGCGTTCGGGGAGCCACTGGGACTGCGGTTGCTCGACACGGCCGCCGACCACACCGCCGTGGAGACCGCCGAGGAACGCGGACTGATCACCATGGTCAGGTCCGACCGGCGGCTGGACGTCCGGCTCGCTCACCCGCTCTACGGCGAGGTGGTACGCCGGCAGTGCCCGGTCAGCCGGACCCGCCGCCTACACGCGGAGCTGGCCGCCCTGCTGGAGGGGGCCGGCAAACGACGCAGGGAGGATCTGCTCCGGGTGGCGGTGTGGCGGCTGGACTCCGACACCGCCCAGGACCCGTCGATGCTGGTCAGCGCCGCCGAGCAGGCGTTCGCCCGATACGACGTACCGCTGGCCACCCGGCTGGCCCGCGCGGCGCTGAAGGCCGACGGGGGTTTCCACGCGGCCGAACTACTGGCCACCATCCTGATGTTCGCCGACCGACCGGCCGAGGCGCTCGGGGTGCTCGACGCAGTGGCCCCCGAGGACGACGACGAGGAGCGACTCAGCCGATGGCTGACCGCCCGCGGCATGGTCAGCTACTGGGGGCTCAGCCAGGAGTCCACGGTGGAGGAGATCGCCCGGCGCGGCGTTCGCCTGACCGATCTCGCCGCCCAGGCCCGGATCCACGCCTTCGAGGCCATCATGCGCCTGCACCGGCTGGAGGCCCCGGCCGCCCTGCGGCTCGCCCAGGGGGTGCTGGACCGGCCCGCGGCCGGCACGGCCGCCCGGGAACTGGCCCGGTGCACCATGGCCCACCTCCAGGCCGTGCAGGGCCAACTGTGCCGCAGCGCCACCACGGTGGACATGGTCCAGGCGAAGGCGGCCAGTTGGCGGGCCGACATGCCGTACCTCCAACTGGCCGTGGAGCTGGCTCGGGGCACCCGGTTGGCCCTCTCCGGCGACCTGGCCGGCATCGACCGGCTGGTGGCGGACGAGTTCGCCGACCTGGCCGACGCGGGCGACTTCCGGCTCGGCAGCGGCTACCTGGCGATCCTGCGGGCGTACGCGGCACGGCTGCGCGGGCGCAGCGAGACCGCCCTGCGCGCCGCCCTCGGCGCCTGCGCGATCCTGGCGACCAGCCGGGTCTACGCCGGACTGGCCCAGGCCGAGCGGGCGCAGGCCGCCGCCCTGCGCGGCGACGCCCGACAGGCGATCGAGGCGATGGCCGAGGCCGACCGCACCCATGCCCCGAGCATGGCGGTGCTGTACCCCTGGCTGGAACAGGCCAGGGCCGCCACGCTCGCCGCCACGGGTGACCTGCCCGGTGCGGTCGCCCACCTGCACGCACTGGTCGACCGGTTACGCGCGGACGGTTTCGCCGGACACGAGGCCCTGGCCCTGCACGACCTGGTGCGGCTCGGCGCGGCCCCGGCGGCGACCGGGCCGACCTGTTCCGACGCCAACCGCCGTACGGTAGCCCAGCGGTTGACGGAACTGTCGGAGCGCATCGACGGGGACCTGCCCCCGCTGCTGGCCCAGCATGCCCGGGCCGCCGTCGAGGGCTCACCCGAACAGCTGCTCTCGGTCGCCGACAACTTCCTGGACCGGGGGTTGGCCCTGCTGGGCGCGGAGGCCGCCGCCGGCGCCGTACACCTGCTGCGGCAGCGGCGCTCGCCGGAGACCGGCAAGGCCGGCGAGCGACTGGCCGTCCTGCTCGGCTGCTGCGACCTGGTGCAGACCCCGGCCCTGCGGGCGGCCACACCGGCGCTCAGCGAACGGGAGTGGGAGGTGGCCCGGCTGGCAGCGGAGGGGGAGACCAGCAGGGCCATCGCCGAGCGACTCTTCCTGTCCGCCCGGACGGTGGAGAACCACCTGCAACGGCTGTACGGCAAACTCGGGCTGACCGGTCGCGCGGAGCTGAAGGCGGCCCTGCGGGCGATCCCGGGCCGTGGCGGCACGACGAGCACCTGAACTCTAGGCTGAGGTCGTGCACACCCTTCGTCCCGCGTTGTTGACCGACCACTACGAGCTGACCATGGTCAGTGCCGCCCTACGGGACGGCACCGCGCACCGCCACTGCGTGTTCGAGGTGTTCAGCCGCCGGTTGCCCAGCGGGCGCCGGTACGGGGTGGTCGCCGGCACCGCCCGGCTGATCGACCTGATCCGCGAGTTCCGCTTCGACCCGGCCGAGATCGACTTCCTGCGGCGTACCGGGGTGGTGGACGAGCCGGCCGCCGCCTGGCTGGCGGACTACCGCTTCACCGGCGACATCGACGGGTACGCCGAGGGTGAGCTGTTCTTCCCCGGGTCACCCATCCTCACCGTCTCGGGCACCTTCGCCGAGTGTGTGGTGTTGGAGACGGTGGTGTTGTCGGTGCTCAACTACGACTGCGCGGTGGCCGCCGCGGCGGCCCGGATGGTGACCGCGGCCCGGGGTCGGACCTTGATCGAGATGGGGTCCCGGCGGGCACACGAGGAGGCCGCGGTGGCGGCGGCCCGCTCGGCGTACCTGGCCGGGTTCCAGTTCACCTCCAACCTGGCCGCCGGGCAGCGGTACGGCATCCCCACCGCCGGCACCGCCGCGCACGCCTTCACCCTGCTGCACGACGACGAGCGGGCGGCCTTCGCCTCGCAGGTGGCCACGCTGGGCAGTCAGACCACCCTGCTGGTCGACACGTACGACATCAGCCAGGGCATCCGCAACGCGATCGAGGTGGCCGGGTCGCAGCTGCGGGCGGTCCGGATCGACTCCGGTGACCTGGCGGTGATCGCCCAGCAGTCCCGGCAGTTGCTGGACTCCCTCGGCGCCACCGAGACCAAGATCATCGTTTCGGGTGATCTCGACGAGTACGCCATCGCGGCGCTGGCCGCCGAGCCGGTCGACATGTACGGCGCCGGCACCTCCGTGGTGACCGGTTCCGGCGCCCCGACCGCCGGCCTGGTCTACAAGCTGGTCGAGGTCGAGGGACGCCCGGTGGTGAAGCGGTCCGAGCAGAAGGCCACCATCGGCGGGCGCAAGGTCGCCGTCCGCCGGCACAAGCCGACCGGCACCGCCACCGAGGAGATCATCGTTCCCCAGGGGGTGCCGGATCGGCAGCCCCACGACCGGTTGCTGCAACGGTCGTACGTGACCGGCGGCGAGACGGTGGCCCTGCCGACCCTGGACGAGTCGCGGGAGCACCTGCGGCAGTGCCTGATCTCCATCCCGTGGGAGGGCCTGAAGCTCTCCGCAGGTGATCCCGCCATCCCGGTCACCGTCGTACCGGCCCAGTGAGAGGAGCGATTCCGTGCCCAATGCCCTGATCATCGTGGACGTGCAGAAGGACTTCTGTGAGGGCGGTTCGCTGGCCGTCGCCGGCGGCGCGGGGGTGGCCGCCGGGATCTCCCGCCTGCTGGCCACCGAGCCGGATCGGTGGGATCACGTCGTGGCGACGAAGGATTACCACATCGACCCCGGCGCGCACTTCGGCGATCCGCCGGACTTCGTGAGCACCTGGCCACGGCACTGCGTGGTCGGCACCCCGGGCTCAGAGTTCCACCCCGAGCTGGCCACCGATCGGGTGGAGGCGATCTTTCACAAGGGCGAGTACGCCGCCGCGTACTCCGGCTTCGAGGGCCAGGCCGAGGACGGCCAGACCCTGACCGACTGGCTGCGCCGGCATGACGTCGACCGGGTCGAGGTGGTCGGCATCGCCACCGACCACTGCGTACGCGCCACCGCCCTGGACGCCGCGCGGGAGGGCTTCGCCACCACCGTGCTGCTGGACCTGACCGCAGCCGTGGCACCGGACACCCTCGATGTCGCGCTACGGGCGTTCGAGGGAGCCGGGATCACCCTGCACGGCACTGCTGTGATCGGTACCGCATGAGGGCTTAATCAGTTGGCGGTCACCCCTTCCCCGGTCGAGGATGTCCGGCGGAGGTACGGACCGACGTGAACATGAAGCCTTACCGGGAGGCACTCGCCCTACCCGGTCTGCGGTCGCTGCTGCTGGTGGCGATCCTGGCCCGGATACCGTTGACCGCTACCGGGATCACGCTGACGTTCTACGTCGTGCAGGATCTGGGACGCGGCTACGGCGCGGCCGGGCTGGTCGGCGGAGCGATCACGGTCGGCGCCGCGATCGGTGCTCCACTGCTGGGCCGGCTGGTGGACCGCGGAGGGTTGCGTCCCGTACTGGTGCTCACCGTGGTGGCCGAGGCGATCTTCTGGTTCACGGCACCGATGCTCCCGTACGCCCTGCTGCTGCCGGCCGCCTTCCTGGCCGGCCTACTGGCGTTGCCGATCTTCTCGGTGATCCGGCAGTCCATCGCCGCGCTGGTGCCGCTGGAGAAGCGACGCCCGGCGTACGCCCTGGACTCGATGTCGGTCGAGCTGTCCTTCATGATCGGCCCGGCGCTCGCCACGGTCGGCGTCACCACCATCTCGGCCCGGCTCACCCTCTACCTGGTCGGTGCCGGCATCGTCGGCTCCGGTGTGGTGCTGTGGCTGCTCAACCCGCCGGTACGCAGCGCCAGCGAGGCGACCGCCAGCCCGCAGCCCAGGCTGGCCCGCCGGCAGTGGCTCAACTCCCGGATGGTCGCCGTGTTCGCGGTGAGCGCCGCGGCGACCCTGGTGCTGGGCGGCACCGACGTGGCGGTCATCGCCGCGCTGCGGGAGAACGGTGACGCCGCCTTCACCGGCGTGGTGCTCGCGGTCTGGGCGATCGCCTCGTTGGTGGGTGGTTTCGCCTACGGCGCGGCCCACCGCTCGATCTCCCCGGTCGTGCTGATCAGCGCATTGGGCCTGCTCACCATCCCGGTCGGGCTGGGCGGATCACACTGGTGGCTGCTCGGGCTGGCGCTGATCCCCGCCGGCATGGTCTGCGCACCGGCCCTCGCGTCCACCTCCGACGCGGTCAGCCGACTGGCTCCGGCGAGCGTGCGCGGGGAGGCGATGGGCCTGCACGGTTCCGCGGTCACCATCGGCATGGCCGTCGGCGCTCCGCTGACCGGTGCGGTCATCGACGCCTCGGCCCCGCTGTGGGGCTTCGCCCTGATCGGCGCGATCGGCGCCCTGGTGGCCCTGGCGGTACTGCCCATCGAGTTGCGCCACCGCCGCGCCGACGCAGCCGCGCTCCCCGACACCACCCCAACCCCCGCCTCCACGTCCACGTCCGCCTGAAAGCCAGCCCACCCCCGTCTCCTCGGCCGGGGCGCACTCCCCCTCCCGCAGGCGTGCACCAGGTACGCCCTCTGTTGCTACCCCTCCCCCGACCCAACTTCCACTCGCCCCCTTTGCTCTGCTTCAACCGACGCACAGGTTCACCGTGTTTGACACCAGCTCGCCAACCCTTCCGAGCACCGGCACATGAATGCGCAGTTCAGAGCCCGTTGCGTGGGTTGAAGCAGAGCAAAGGACGTCAGGTGAAGTGGGAAAGGCTGGAGGGTTCGTCACACCCTGCAACGCCCGCAGGGGCTAGGCGGCAATCACCCAGAGCGACTCGCACCCTTGCAGCCGACACAGCTCGCCTCGCTGGGGACGATCAACGGTGCGGGATGGGCACGGCCCAAAGGGCGACGGGCGCCGGCCCCTGGTGGGGGCGGCGCCCGTCGTGTGGCGTACGGAATGGGTCAGCGGCGGTCGATGTCGCTGGAGACGTCCTCGGTGTAGCTGGCGCCACCGTCGGACTCCCGGGTCAGCGGCTTGGAGCCGCCCTCGGGCGGGCCGGCGATGGACTGACCGGCCGCCAGCTCGGGGAACTTCGCGTCGAAGGCCGGGCGCTCGGAGCGGATCCGGGGCATCCGGTCGAAGTTGCGCAGCGGGGGCGGAGAGCTGGTCGCCCACTCCAGCGAGTTGCCGTGACCCCAGGGGTCGTCGACCTCCACCACCGGACCGGCCTTGTAGGCCTTCCAGCAGTTCCAGAGGAACGGCAGGGTGGAGATACCGGTGATGAACGCGCCGATCGTGGAGATCATGTTCAGCGTCGTCCAGCCGTCGATGGCCTGGTAGTCGGCGTAACGCCGGGGCATGCCCTCGTTGCCCAGCCAGTGCTGCACCAGGAAGGTGGTGTGGAAGCCGATCATGGTCAGCCAGAAGTGAATCTTGGCGAGCCGCTCGTCGAGCATCCGGCCGAACATCTTCGGGAACCAGAAGTAGATGCCGGCGAACACCGCGAACACGATCGTGCCGAACAGCACGTAGTGGAAGTGCGCCACCACGAAGTACGAGTCGTGCAGGTGGAAGTCCAGCGGCGGGGCGGCCAGCAGCACGCCGGTCAGACCACCGAAGAGGAAGGTCACCAGGAAGCCGATGGAGAACAGCATCGGCGACTCGAAGCTGATCTGGCCCCGCCACATGGTGCCGATCCAGTTGAAGAACTTCATACCGGTCGGCACGGCGATCAGGTAGCTCAGGAAGCTGAAGAACGGCAGCAGCACCTGGCCGGTGGCGAACATGTGGTGCGCCCACACGCTCATCGACAGACCGGCGATGGCGATGGTCGCGGCGACCAGGCCCTTGTAGCCGAAGATCGGCTTGCGGGAGAAGACCGGGATGATCTCGCTGATGATGCCGAAGAACGGCAGCGCGATGATGTAGACCTCGGGGTGCCCGAAGAACCAGAACAGGTGCTGCCACAGCATCGGCCCGCCGGTGTCCGGGCTGTATACCTGTGCCCCGAGTAGACGGTCGGCGGCCAGCGCGAACAGCGCGGCGGCCAGCAGCGGGAAGACCAGGATCACCAGGAGGCTGGTGACCAGCATGTTCCAGGTGAAGATCGGCATCCGGAACATGGTCATGCCCGGTGCGCGCAGGGTCAGGATGGTGGTGATCAGGTTGACCGCGCCGAGGATGGTGCCCAGACCGGAGATGGCCAGACCCATCACCCACATGTTCCCGCCGACGCCAGGGGCGTGCTCGGTGGTGCTCAGCGGGGTGTACGCGGTCCAGCCGAAGTCGGCCGCACCACCCGGGGTGAGGAAGCCAGCGGTGGCCAGGGTGCCGCCGAACAGGTACAGCCAGTAGGCGAAGCTGTTCAGCCGCGGGAACGACACGTCCGGCGCGCCGATCTGGATCGGCACGATGTAGTTGCCGAACGCGAACACGATCGGTGTCGCGAAGAACAGCAGCATGATCGTGCCGTGCATGGTGAACAGCTGGTTGTACTGCTCAGGCGACAGGAACTGCAGCCCGGGCCGGGCCAGCTCGGCCCGCATGATCAGGGCCATCAGGCCACCGATCATGAAGAACACGAACGCGGTGACCATGTACATGATCCCGATCTGCTTCGCGTCCGTGGTCCGCAGCAGCCGCGCGATGGCCGACCCCTTGACCGGCTCCCGGACCGGCCAGGGCCGGGTCACGACCGGCTTGGGTGCGACGGTGGTCACGAGTGGCCTCCGGTTCTGGGTTGTCCCGCTCGGCACGCTGTCGGGGCGGCCGTCATCCGCAAGGAGGATAGTCCCCGGCAGGTGAGAGCGCCGCGCGGGGTTACCGGCCGTGGATCACAGCGGGCCGAGTAGCAGCCGGTAATGCTCGCCGAAGATGCGGTCACCGCGACCGCGCAGCAAGGGGTCGCGCAGGGCGGGCGGCACGTCCCGGGTCCGGTTGCGGTCCCGGGTGCGGTCACGCACCCATCGGGTACGCGGCCGGCGGCGACTCTCGTACGTGGCCAGCGCCGCCTCCACGCTCGACGCGGCCCGGAGCGACTCGGCGAGCACGACCGCGTCCTCCAGGGCCATCGCCGCTCCCTGGGCCAGGGTCGGGGCGGTGGCGTGGGCGGCGTCACCCACCAGCAGTACCCGGCCCCGGTACCAGCGCCCGAGTTCGACCTCGTCGGTGGTGGTGACCTGCACCCGGTCCAGGGCCTCCAGCACCTCCGGCACCGGCCCGCCGTAGTCACCGAACAGTTCCACCAGCCGGGCCCGGGGGTCCGTGGGCGGTTCGGTGCCGGCCTCGTCGGCGTAGCAGTACAGCCGACCGGCCCCGATCGGCACCACCAGGAGGCCGCTGCGCTGCCCGAGCAGGGCGGTCCACTCCTGGACCACCGGCCCGTGGCGCACGATGCTGCGGTACACCACCTGACCGGCGGGGCGGGGTGGGCCGCCGAGGGCGGCCAGGGAGCGGATCGAGGAACGGGGTCCGTCCGCGCCGATCACCAGGTCATACTCCGTCCGGGTGCCGTCGACGAAGGTGACGCCGACGGTGGCCGGCAGCAGCTCGATGCCGCTCACCTCGGCGCCGTGCCGGACCGCACCCCCGGCTCCGCTGAGCAGCACCCGGTGCAGGTCGGCGCGGGACAGGGCCCGGCACTCGCCGACCCCGGCCCAGAGGGCGTCGAGGTCCACCTCGCAGAGCGGCAGCCCGGCCGCGTCCAGGAAGCGTTGCCGGTGGATGACCTGCCCGAAGGGCCGGACCGGTCCGTCGAGGTCCAGTCGTCGCAGCGCCCGGGCGGCGTTGCCGGGAAGGTAGAGACCGGCGTCGTCGAGCTCACTCGACGACGCCTTGTCGGTGACATCCGGGCGGAAGCCCGCCAGGCGCAGGGCCCGGGCCACGGACAGGCCGGCGATGCCCGCACCGACGACGAGGATGCGCAGGGGGGAGCCACGCATGGGGGTGTACGCCTCCGGAGGGGAGTTCGGAACGCGTCGGAGGCAAGACACTACTCGGCGCAATCGGTGCACGCCAGAGGCAATCCGATCGCCCTCGATGCCCACCGATCGCCGTCAGCCACCCGTACGAGCGGTGACACACCTCACCTTCTGCCGCATTTCCCCTCGCCAGTTGCACCAACAGCTCGAAGGATGTAAATGTGACGATGAATGTGGGAGCGCTCCCGGACCCCACCACCGTCCACGCTCCCGACCGCTTCCGTCCGCACCTCCCGTCCCGGCGTCCACCCGACGCCGCAGCGCAAGGAGCACCGATGAGACGTACCCTGCGAGCCCTGATGGCCACCGGCCTGCTCGCCGCGAGCGCGGTCGTCGCCGTGGCTCTCGGTGGCACCGCCGCCGCCGACACGGTCATCTGCGAGCAGTACGGCAGCACCGTGATCCAGAACCGCTACGTGGTGCAGAACAACAAGTGGGGCACCACCGCCCAGCAGTGCATCAACGTCACCAGCAACGGCTTCGAGATCACCACCCAGAACGGCAGCAACCCGACCAACGGGGCCCCGACGGCGTACCCCTCGATCTTCCTCGGCTGCCACTACACCAACTGCTCCCCCGGCACCAACCTGCCCATCCAGGTCAGCCAGATCAGCAGTGCGACCAGCAGCATCAACTACCGGTACGTGAGCAACGCCATCTACAACGCCTCGTACGACATCTGGTTGGACCCCTCGCCCAAGCGGGACGGGGTGAACCAGATGGAGATCATGATCTGGCTCAACCGGCAGGGCTCCATCCAGCCCATCGGCTCCCCGGTCGGCAACGCCAACATCGACGGGCGCAACTGGGAGGTCTGGCGGGGCAACAACGGCGGCAACAACGTCATCTCCTACGTCGCCCCCTCCGCGATCAGCAGCGCGAACCTCAACCTGCTGGCCTTCATCAACGACACCCGTAACCGGGGCGCGATCACCAACTCCTGGTACCTGACCAGCATCCAGGCCGGTTTCGAGCCCTGGCAGGGCGGCGCCGGGCTGGCGGTGACCAACTTCTCCGCAGCGGTCAACGGCGGTGGCAACAACAACCCGCCGCCCGTCACCACTCCCCCGCCGTCCGGTCCCGCCGCCTGCGCGGTGAAGTACACCGCCAACTCGTGGAACAACGGGTTCACCGCCGACGTGCAGATCACCAACACCGGGTCGAGCACCATCAACGGCTGGACCCTGGCGTACTCGCTGCCGTCCGGTCAGCAGGTGACCAACTCCTGGAACGCCACCGTGACCCAGAGCGGATCGTCGGTGACGGCCCGCAATGTCGGCCACAACGGCACGATCGCCCCCGGCGGTACGGCCAGCTTCGGCTACCAGGGCACCCTGAACGGGGCGTACGCCAACCCCACCAGCTTCACCCTGAACGGCACCGCCTGCCGATGAAGGAGGCGCCCCTTCCTGTCGCCTCATGCACAGGAAGGGGCCCTTTCAACGCCGCGCCGAGCGGGCAGCCGCCTACGGTCAGACCTTGCCGAGGGCGTCGATGTCGCGCATCTCCTCGGGGGTCAGCGAGAAGCCGAAGACGTCCGAGTTGGCGCGGATCCGTTCCGGGGTAACCGACTTCGGGATGACCACGATCTCGTGGTCCAGGTGCCAGCGCAACACCACCTGGGCCGGGGACACCTCGTGCGCCGCGGCGATGCGGGTCAGCACCGGGTCGGACAGGTTGCTGGCCTTGAAGGGGCTGTACCCCTCCAGGACCACCCCGCGGTCGCGGTGTTCGAGGTGGCGCTGCCGGTCGTACAGCGGCGGGCTCCACTTGATCTGGTTGACCGCCGGAGGCTCCTGGGTGGCCTGGATCAGCTCGTCGATCTGCCCGGTGCTGAAGTTGCTGACCCCCACCGCGCGGGCCAGCCCGGCGTCCCGGGCGGCCAGCATCTCCCGCCAGACCGGGATCAGGTCGCCCGACTCGCTCGGCGGCCAGTGCACCAGCCACAGGTCGACCTGGTCGACCCCGAGAGCGCGCAGGCTCTGCTCGATGGTCTCCCGTTCCCGGCCGACCCGCTCCGGCGGCAGTTTGGTGGTGAGGAAGACCTCCTCCCGTGGCAGCCCGCTGTCCCGTAGGGCCCGGCCGACCTCCTCCTCGTTGCCGTACATGGTGGCGGTGTCGATGTGCCGGTAGCCGGTGTCCAGGGCTGCGAGGACGGCTTGGTAGCCGGCTTCGCCGGTGGCCTGCCAGGTGCCGAAGCCGAGCAGGGGGATCCGGACGTCGCCGGGAAGAAGGGCGGTGGGGTGGTCAGCTTGGTCCATACCGACCGTTGTACCCCGTTGGGGTCCTGCCACGCCCGAGAACGGTCCCGCCGGGCCGCCTCCGCCCGGTGGACCCGGGCGGTGGGCGGGCACGACCGCCCGGTTTGCCGGAGAATGCGGGTGTGGCTGACCGGCTGGAGGAGTACCGGCGCAAGCGTGACGCTACGCGTACCCCGGAACCGGTGCCGCCGGAGCGCCCTCGCCGCGCCGACCGCGACCGGAGCCGGTTCGTCATCCAGCAGCACCACGCCCGCAGCCTGCACTGGGACCTGCGGCTGGAACACGACGGTGCGCTCGCCTCCTGGGCGGTGCCGCGCGGCCTGCCCCGCGAGCCGGGCCGCAACCACCTGGCCGTGCACACCGAGGACCACCCGATGGAGTATCTCGACTTCGCCGGGGAGATCCCGGCCGGTGAGTACGGCGGCGGACAGATGATCATTCATGACCGGGGCACGTACCACTGCGAGAAGTGGCAGGACCGTGAGGTGGTCGTGCACCTGCACGGCGACCGGACGACCGGCCGGTACGTGCTGTTCGCCACCGGCGGCCGGGACGGCCGGGACGGCCGGGACGGCCGGGACTGGATGGTGCGGCGTACCGATCCGGCGCCGCCGGGCTGGACCGCCATGCCCGACCTGGTCGCCCCGATGCGCACCACACCGGCCGCCCGGCTCCCCAGCGACCCCGAGAACTGGGGGTACGAGCTGCGTTGGGACGGGGTCCGGGCGATGGCGTACGTCTCCGGGGGCCGGTTGCGGCTGGTCTCCGACAGCGGTACCGACATCACCACCGAGTACCCCTGGCTGCGGCCGATGGCCGAGGCCCTGGCGCCCACGGAGGCCGTACTCGACGGGGTGCTGGTGCGCATCGACCGCGCCGGACGGGTCCGGCCGGCCCGAGGCGGACGCGGCACCCCCGACGCCCAGTACCTCCTGGTCGACCTGCTCTGGCTGGAGGGGGCCACCAGCGGCCGACTGCCCTATCGGCAGCGCCGGGAACTGCTCGAAGGTCTGGCCCTGTCCGGTGCGCACTGGCAGCTTCCGCCGTGGTTTCCCGGCACCGGCGCCGAGGCCCGACACGCGGCCCGTGAGCAGGGCCTACCCGGGGTGATCGCGAAACGGTTGGACTCGGTCTACGAGCCGGGTCGGCGCAGTCGGGCCTGGCGTCGCATCGAGGCGAGCTGAGATGGCGAGGAGCATCGTGTACCTGACCCATCTGGAATGCCCGCGCTGCGGCCGGGAACACGACGCCGGGGTACCGCAGAACCTGTGCGACTGCGGCTCACCCCTGCTGGCCCGCTACGACCTGGCCCGGGTGGCCGGGATGCTCCAGCCGGAGCGGTTCGGGTTGCGCCCGGCCGACCTGTGGCGCTACCGGGAGCTGCTGCCGGTGGCCGACCCCCGGCACGTCACCACCCTGGGCGAGGGGTGGACCCCGATGCTGCACGCACCGACCTACGGTGCCCGGATCGGGGTCGACGAACTGCTGGTCAAGGACGAGGGGTTGATCCCTACCGGGTCCTTCAAGGCTCGCGGGGCCGCCGTGGGGATCAGCCGCGCCCGCGAGCTGGGCATCCGCCGGATCGCCATGCCGACCAACGGCAACGCCGGTGCCGCCTGGGCCACCTACGCGGCCCGAGCCGGGCTGGGGGCCACCATCGCGATGCCGGTGGACGCCCCGGCCATCTGTCGCCGAGAGTGCGTAGCCGCCGGCGCGGACCTACGCCTGGTCGACGGGCTGATCGGCGACGCCGGGCGCCAGATCGCCGCCCTGGTCGCGGCCTCCGGCGGTGCCGTCTTCGACGCCGGTACGCTGCGCGAGCCGTACCGCCTGGAAGGCAAGAAGACCATGGGGTACGAGATCGTCGAGCAGCTCGGTTGGCAGGTGCCCGACGTGATCGTCTACCCGACCGGGGGCGGGGTGGGGCTGATCGGCATCCACAAGGCCCTCGGCGAGCTGCGTGAGCTGGGCTGGATCGAGGACCGGCTGCCCCGCCTGGTGGCGGTGCAGTCCACCGGCTGCGCGCCGATCGTGCGGGCCTTCGCCGCCGGGGAGGACCGGGCGCGGCCCTGGTCGAACGCGCACACGGTGGCCTTCGGCATCACCGTGCCCGCGCCGCTGGGCGACGAGCTGATCCTGTCCGCCCTGCGGACGACCGCCGGCACCGCGATCGCGGTGGACGATGCCGAGATCCTGGCCGACCTGCGGGACTTCGCCGCCCGGGAGGGCCTGCTGCTCTGCCCGGAGGGGGCCGCCTGCCTGACCGCTGCCCGCAAGTTGCGGGCCGGTGGGTGGATCCGCGCCGGGGAACGGGTGGTGGTGCTCAACACCGGGGCCGGGGTGAAGTACCCAGACACGGTGGACGTCTCCGGGGTGCCGGTGCTGCCCGCCTGACCGGCCTCGCCTGGCCTCGCCTGGCCTCGCCTGGCCTCGCCTGGCCTCGCCTGGCCTCGCCTGGCCGAGCGTCGGTCAACCTGGGTCGACCGGCGGGCGACTCGGTCAACCCCCGGCCAGCTCGGTCAACCGCCAGGCGGCGTTGATCAGACCGATGTGCGACAGCGCCTGGGGGGTGTTGCCCAGGTGTGCCCCGCTGTCCAGGTCGATCTGCTCGCTGAGCAGTCCCAGGTCGTTGGCGTGCCCGGTGGCCTGCTCGAACAGCCGCGCGGCCCGTTCGGGTTCACCGGCCATCGCCAGGCACTCCACCAACCAGTACGAGCAGAGCAGGAAGCCGCTGGGCTCGTCCCGCCAGCGGCGGACCAGCCCACCGGCGGTGCCCAGCTCCCGTTCCACGGCCGCGATGGTGGCCCGCATCCTCGGGTCGTCGGCCGGCAGGAAACCCATCACCGGCAGGTACAGCACGGCGGCGTCCAACTCCGGTGAGCCGAAGGCGCCGGTGTAGATCCCCCGGCCTTCGTGGAAGCCCTCGCGCAGCACCGTGGACCGGATCTCGTCCCGCACGGCCGCCCACCGCCGCACGTCGGCGCGTTCCCCGAGTCGGGGGGCCAGCCGCACCGCCTTGTCCAAGGCCACCCAGCACATCACCTTGGACGACAGGTAGTGCCGTTCCCGGTCACGTGGCTCCCAGATGCCCCGGTCCGGCAGCCGCCAGGTGGCCGCGACCTGCTCGGTCAGCCCGAGGACCAACTCGCGTAGCTCGGCGTCGAACTCCTCACCGAGGTAGCTGCGCAACAGCCAGACCGCAGAGACGATCTCACCGGGCACGTCCGCCTGGTGCTGCCGCCAGGCATCGTTGCCGATCCGCACCGGGGTGCTGCCGGCGTACCCGGCGAGGTGAGGACACACGTGCTCGGCGATGTCGCGCTCGCCCTCCAGCCCGAACAGCACCGGGATCGGCTCGGCGCCGATGCGGCCGATCGAGCGGGTGGCCCAGGCGAACAGTCGGGAGGACTCCGTCGGGCAGGCCGCCACCCACAGGGCCCGCAGGGTCATCGCGAAGTCCCGCAACCAGGCGTAGCGGTAGTCGTAGTTGCGGTCACCGCCGATCACCTCCGGCAGGGAGGTGGTAGCCGCCGCGGTGACCGCGCCGCTGCGGGCGTACGTCAGGCCGGTGAGCACGGTCGCGCTGCGCCGGACCAGCTCCGGATAGCGGCCCGTGTACCGGTGGCTCTCCCGGAAGGCCTGCCAGGCCTGCACGGTGTCGGCAACGGCCGCGACCGGGTCCAGTTCGGCCGGGGAACCACCGTAGGCGGCGGCATAGGCCAGGTCGAAGCCGACCACCTGACCCTCGGCGATCTCGAAGTCCTGTCGTACCCGGTCGTCCTCGGCGCGCAGGCGCAGCTCGGTGCAGCGCAGCACAAGATCGACCGGGCCGGCCGCCACCTGTACGGACCCGTCGGCCCGTTCCCGCAGGTACGGCATGGTCAGGCCGTACTCCGGTCGGGGTCGGAAGTCGACAGTCATCGGTACCCGGCCGGACAGCCCCTGCACCACCCGCACCAGCACGGCCGGCGAGTTCATGCCGAGTTCGTGGGCCCTGGCCCCCGGTTCCCCGGCCAGTGCGTCCGTGACGGCGACACTGCCCTCCGGGGTGTGGTGCACCGTACGCAGCACCAGGGTGTCCGGCAGGTACGACCGCTGCACCCGGTGCCCGGCGGACCCGACGGCGGCCGGTGCGATGCGCCAGTGGCCGCCGTCGGGGTCGAGCAGACGGGCGAAGACGGACGGGGAGTCGAACCGCTGCGGGCACCACCAGTCGACCGCGCCGTCCGTGCCCACCAGAGCGCTCGTACGCAGGTCGGACAGGAAGCCGTAGTCGGAGATGGGCCGCTGCATCCGACGCGCGTACCCGGTCTTCCGGGGACCTCACATCTCAGCCGGGCCGGTCAGTGGCCCCGGCCGCAGGCGGATCAGGAGGTCGGTGGTTCGTCGGCCCCGGCGGCCTCGGCCTCGTCGGCCTCCTCCTTGGTCCGGTGTACCGCCTGATCGGCGTGCTCCGGCGGGCCGTAGACCGTGTAGAGCACCAGCGGGTTGGGGCCGGTGTTGACGAAGTTGTGCTTGGTGCCGGCCGGTACGACCACCAGGTCGCCCTGCGCGACCTCCCGCTTCTCACCGGCCACCCGGGCCTCGCCGGTACCGCTGACGAAGGTGAGGATCTGATCGGTGTCCTCATGGACCTCCTCGCCGATCTCACCCCCCGCCGGGATCGTCATGATCACCAGTTGGGTGTGTTCTCCGGTCCACAGCACGCGGCGGAAATCCGGACTCTTCTCGGCGACGGTCGCGATAGTGAAGTGCTCCATGCCCGGCACATACCCCCTGGCGGGGCTCGCCACGCCGGGACTGGCAGATGGTGCGATTGGGCACGGATCCCGGGTTTGTCACGCCCTCGAACGGGGATCGCTATCTCGGCCGGCAAGCTCCGGCGAGCCAGGTCCCCGCTGACGTACCGCCGTACGGCTGCGGTGGTGGGAGACGGCCGAGCGCGGCGACGTTGCGATCCTCGGATCGAACGGCGCCGCGCGCTCATTCCTCCCACCGGGTGTCAGTCGTTGTCGGCTTCCAGGACCGGGACCCCGTTCACGCAGCGAACCGACAGCTCGTGTTCGCCGCTCGGGCCGACGAAGCTCACCTCGGCGTCGTCGTCGGGCCCTCGGTCGTAGTCGTCGACCCGATAGCCCTGCCGGGGGGTCCAGGACACCAGGTACACCCCGCCCGGTACGCATTCGGCCACCGCGCTGCCGCCGGGCCCGGTGAAGCTGCGCCGACTACCGGCCTCGGCGCTCGGGTCGGCCGGGGAGCCGGGCGTACCGGTCGACGCCGTCGGGTCCGGGGTCGGTGCAGCGGAGGTGGGGACGCCGGGGGCCACCGGCGGCGGCTCGGCCAGAGCCCGGGCCACCTCCTCCTGGCTGCGGACCCCGCCGGGGGTGCCGGTGAGGCTCTCCCCCACCAGTTGGATCGCGGCGACCCCGATCAGCATGGCGACGGCCGCGGTGGCCAACCACCCGGCGACGGCGAGGAGAGTACGACGGCCCATGACCCGACTATCCCCGATCGCCGGTTGGGCCGAGGTTCAGCCAACCCTAAGAACGGGTTAACGTCACCGGTTTCGCGGCCTCGGCGGAGATACCCTGCCTGCTGTGGCCCGCCTGCTGTTGATCGAGGACGACCTGACCATCCGTACCCCGCTGGTGCGGGCGCTGCGTGAGCGGGGCCACGCGGTGGCCGCCGCCTCCACCGCGATGACCGGCCTGCGCGACGCCCTGGACGACCGGCCGGACCTGGTCGTCCTCGACCTCGGCCTGCCGGATCTGGACGGCCGGGAGCTGCTGCGGATGTTGCGAGCGGTCAGCGCGGTGCCGGTCATCGTGGCGACCGCCCGCGACGACGAGCGGGAGATCGTCCGGGTGCTGGACGCCGGGGCCGACGACTACGTGGTCAAACCCTTCACCGCGGCCCAACTCGACGCCCGGGTGCGGGCGGTGCTGCGCCGGGGGCCCGGCGGACCGGCCGAGGAGGACCCCACCCTGGTCGTCGGGGGCCTGCGGATCGACCCCCGCGCCCGGCAGGTCAGCCTGGACGGGACGCCGGTCGAGTTGACCCCCCGCGAGTTCGACCTGCTGCGGCACCTGGCCAGCCGGGCCGGTGAGGTGGTGACCAAGCGGGAACTGCTGACCGAGGTGTGGCAGATCCCCTACGGCGGGGCGGACAAGACCGTCGACGTGCACCTGTCCTGGCTGCGCCGCAAGCTCGGTGAGAACGCCCAGCAGCCGCGCTACCTGCACACCGTACGGGGGGTCGGGGTGCGCCTGGTCGCCCCGGAGGTGCTCGGGTGAGGGCCCGCCTGGCGCTGCTGGTGGCGGCGGTCAGCGTACTGATCGTGATCGCCTTCCTGGTGCCGTTGGCCCTGCTGCTGCGTACCGCCGCGGAGGAACGGGCCACCGTACGCGCCACCGGGGACGCGCAGAGCCTCGCCACCGTGGTCGGCACCGCCGACCCGGACACCATCCGGCTGACCGTCGACCAGCTCGTCGCCGAGTCCGGTCGACCGGTCAGCGTGTTCCTGCCCGACGGCACGGTGCTCGGCTCGCCCGCCGAACCCACCCCGGCGGTGCAGTTGGCCGCCCGGGGGCAGAGCCTCACCGCCGAGACCGCCGACGGCCGGGAGGTGGTGATCGCGGTGCTGGGCCGAGCGGACGGCACGGCGGTCATCCGCACGGTGGTGCCCTCCGCCGAGATGACCGCCGGAGTGGGTCGGGCCTGGCTGGTGCTGGCCCTGCTCGGGGTGGTGCTGGTGCTGATCGGCCTGGCGGTGGCCGACCGGTTGGCCCGGACCCTGGTGCGGCCGATCGGCGAACTCTCCGCGGTGTCCCACCGGCTGGCCAACGCCGAACTGGACGCCCGGGTGCAACCGGCCGGGCCGGCGGAACTGCGCGAGGTGGGCGGCGCGCTCAACCATCTGGCCGGCCGGATCCAGGAACTGCTGGTGCAGGAGCGGGAGCAGGTGGCGGACCTGTCCCACCGGCTGCGGACCCCGCTGACCGCCCTGCGGCTGGAGGCGGAGTCGCTGCGGGACCCCCAGGACGCCGCCCGGGTCACCGAGGCGGTGGACGGGCTGGAACGGGCCGTGACCGGGCTGATCCGGCAGGCCCGCTGGCGTACCCCGGCCGACGGGGCGGTGGCCACCGACGCCGTGGCGACAGTGACCGACCGGGTGGCCTTCTGGTCGGTGCTCGCCGAGGACACCGGCCGGGCGATCGGGCTGGACCTGGCCCCCGGTCCCCTACCGGTCGGGGTGCCCGCCGACGAGCTGGCCGCGGCGGTCGACGCGCTGCTGGGCAACGTCTTCGCGCACACCCCGGACGGCACCGCCTTCGCGGTACGGCTGGCCCCCGCCGACCACCAGGTCGCGCTGACCGTGGCCGACGAGGGACCGGGCATCGCGACCGACTCGGTACGCCGGGGCGCCAGCCAGGCCGGCTCCACCGGCCTGGGACTGGACATCGCCCGCCGGGCCGCCCAGGCCAGCGGCGGCCACCTCGAACTGGGTGAACGCCCCGGCGGCGGCGCCGAGGTCACCCTCTACCTGGGCCCCCCGAAGACCTGACGCCCGCCAGCCGCTTTGATCGACTCCGTTTCGCCGTAACGGCGGGGTCCCACCGCCTCGGACACCGCCATTTCGGCGAAACGGTGCGCAGACCGGGGTCCTTAACCCGGCCTTAGTGTTCGCACAGCGCGCGGCTATCACGCCGGCACCGATCCTCTAAGGCATGAACCGAGGAAGGGTGAAGACGATGAAGCGCAACCCCCTGTTGTTGGCGGCGGTCGGCGGTACGGCGGCGGTGCTCGCCGCGACCGGAGTGTTCCTGGGTATCACCGCCGCCGACGGCAACCAGGCCGGGCCCACGAAGCTGACCGCCGCGACCAGCGCCCCGACGACCGCAGGGGTACCGGACGACGACGCCACCCCGGCCGCGCCGAGCGACCCGGCCGCCACCGTCCCGGCCGCCCCGAGTGACCCGGCCGCGCCCCAGACCAGCCCGGTGGTGCCGACCGAGGGGGCGACCCCGGGCAGCGGGCAGGACGCGGTGAGCGCCGAGCGGGCCGGTGAGATCGCCCTGGCCAAGGTGGGCGGCGGTCAGATCACCGAGGTCGACCGGGACCAGGAGAACAACCGACCGGTCTGGGAGGTCGAGCTCGTCAACGGCGACATCGAGCACGAGATCGAGATCGACCGGGAGACCGGTGAGGTGCTCAAGGCCGAGCAGGAGCCGGTCGACGATGACGATGACGATGACGACGATGATGACGACGACCAGGACGACGACTGATCGCAGCGTTGACGGGGCCGCCCCGGCATGGCATCCGCCGTGCCGGGGCGGCCCTTTTTCGGCGGCATCAGCCAGAAGCCCGCCTTCGAGTGGGCCACCCAGCGGTGCAGCAGCGGGGCATCGCAGCCCGACCCTGCCTGGTTGCGCACGGTCTTCCGGCTGAGCACGACCCTGCCCCCGCCCGGATCGGGCCGGGGGTTCGGGGGGAGGACCCGACCGGAGTGCGGCCTCCGGGGGGCGCGGTCAGCGACCGTGATGCAGCCAGGTGAGCAGGTCGGGCGGGGCCAGCGCGGCGGCCCGCGCCTGGTAGCGGGCCCGGTCGGTCGCGCCGAGCAGGGCGCTGCCCTGGCCGGAGCGGCCGGTACGGAAAAATGCCTGCCGGTCCTTCAACACTCCGGCCGGATCCGGGGCGAGCCGGTCGGCTCGGGCGCGCATCCGGTCGAAGGTGGCGGCCACCACCAGTTCCGGGCCCGGCGGGTCGAGATCCAGCAGTTCGGCGAGGCGACGCATCTGTCCGGCCAGGTCGGCGCGCAGGTCGTCGTAATGGACCAGGTGGACGTTGGGCTGGTCGCGTCGCGCCCAGGCGTCGCGCAGATGCCACAGCACGCCGGGCAGCGAGTCCAGTTCCTCGCGCGGGTCGGGGTCCGCGTCGATCCAGCGTACGAGCGCCTCCTCGATGGAGGGGCGAGGCTGGTCCGGTTCCGGTGGTCGGGGCTGGCCGGTGAGTTCGGCCAGCCGGGCCCGATCGAGGTTTCCGCCCTGGTGGAACAGGGAGACCGCCATGTCCAGCGGATGACGGGCCACCACGACGTAGTGCACCTGCGGATCGATCGGCACACCGTCCAGTGGGGTGTGGGTCTTGATGAATCGGCGGTGCCGCTGGGCGGCCAGCCGCGCGTACACCTGGTCTGCTGGTTCTGCCAGCCAGTCCAGCCAGGGTGAGAGCACAGTCAGAGGTGCCGGCAGGTCCGGGGTACGCAGGACCAGCAACGCGCAGATCATCTGCATCCAGGTCGTGCCGCTCTTGGAGCGGGTACTGATCACGATGTCACCGGGACGCAGCGGGAATCCACGCCAACGGATGCTGTCCTCATCGACGGATCGGTAGCGGGTCGGCGAATCGGGCACCCGGTGACGATAATCCCGGCAGCCGCCGACGGTCCCGGGATTTCCTTACCGTTTGCCCTGTGAGCTGGGTAATCAGCTGGCTACATTGAATTATGATGCCCGCCCGCGCAGGACGGGTGACGCAACCAGTCTATCGCCCCCTGCTCACCGCCACCCGCGGGGAACTCGAAGCGCTCGGTCACCTCGACGGCGTCCACACCCCTGTTGTCGTCCCGATCCTGCAACTGTCCACAGCAGATCTATCGATGCCCGGTCCGCTGCACCGACTCCCTGCCGGGTTGGTGCCGGCCATCGACGTGAGCGCCCTGCCCGACGGGGTGGAGACCGAACTGGCCCGCTGGGGCGTACCGCTGATGCCGGTGATCTGTCTGAGCGACGGTGAACGGCGGCTGGCGGCGCACGGGATCACCGCCCGGGCGTACGCCGGGCGGGCGGTGGTACGACTGCGCATCGGCCAGGACCGGGCGGGGCCGCACGCCACCACCGCGACCGTGGAACGGATCTGGCGGTACGCCCGGCTGGCTCCCGAGCAGTGCGATCTGCTGGTCGACTGCGGGGAGGTGGTCTGCCGGGCGGACCTACGGGCCGTCGAGCCCCGGGCCCGCCGGGCGCTGGAGTGGGCCCGCCGGCATCCCTGGTGCTCGGTCAGCGTGGCGGCCGGGGGTATGCCACCGGCCCTGTCCCGGCTACCCACCGACGAGCCGGTGCGGGTGTGCCGCTGGGACTGGCTGCTCTGGCAAGCGTTGGCCGACCTCGACGTCGGCTTCGGCGACTACGGTGTGATGTCGGCGGTGCCCGGCGACCGGCTGCCCGGCGACCGGCTGCCGACCCTGCGCTACACCGACGAGGACGCCTGGTGGATCTACCGCTGGTCCCGGCGGGGCGGGCGGGGTGACGAGCGGGTGGCCGACCTGTGCCGGGCCCTGGTGTCGGCTCCGCACTGGCCGCCGGCCGGGGCGGACTTCTCCTGGGGCGACCACGAGATCCTCCGGCGGGCCCGAGGGGTGGCCGGGGCCGGCTCGACGGCGAACTGGCTGGCCTGGAGCACGTCCCATCACCTGGCCCAGGTGTTGGCGGCGCTGCGCCGACCGACCCGGGGCGGGGACCGGCGACCCGGCCCGCCGCCGCCGCGCAGTCGGGCACCGCGCGGCGGCCAGACCCGCCGCGTCGGATGATCTGGGGACTACTGCTTCTCGGTGAACCCGAACTGCACGATTCCCTCGTCGTCGACGGAGGCGTCGACCGAGGCGTCCCCGAGCAGGTCGGCGGCGTCGGAGTCGAGGAAGATCCGGGCACCCTGGGTGTCGACCACCTGGTCGCCCTCGACGGGCGCGGCGACCAGCTCGACGGTGAGCGATCCGGCCTGGGTGTCGGCCGCGATGCGCACCCCACCGCCCTCGGTCACGTCCTGCTGGGCGGCGAGGTCACGGATCACCAGAACAGCGTTGTCGGTCATCGTGAGCATGGTGGAACTCCTCGTGGCTTTCACTCGGCTCCGGCACGGACGCGGGATGTGTCGCTCACGGGCGGACAACCCGCCATCCGCCGCCGGAGATGTGGCGGCGGCCGGTGCTGGCCAGGGCCGACGCGGGCGCCGGAGGACGGCCAGACACCGTCGCATCGGGGCAGCTCAGGGCCCCTCCACTGCCCACGGTGCCCCCCGTCGAGCCATCCGTCAAATCGGCTGATTCCAATGGGGTTGCGGGTGTGGACACCGTGATCGCGGGTATCAGAGGGGGTTGCGTCAGGCCCGTTCCAGCAGCACCACCGGGATGTCCCGCTCCGTCTTGGCCTGGTAGTCGTCGTACGCCGGCCAGATGTCGGTCATGGTCGGCCAGAGCCGGGCCTTCTCCTCGGCCGTGGCGGTCCGGGCCCGAGCGGTAAACCGTTCCGGGCCGACCTGCACCTGGACGGTCGGGTCGGCGTCAAGGTTGAGATACCACGCCGGATGCCGGGGATCTCCCCCCTGGGAAGCGACGATCACGTACGCCTCCCCGTCCCGCCCGTAGATCAACGCGGTACGGCGCAGTTCCCCACTGCGCCTGCCGCGGGTGGTCAGCAGCAGCGTGAAGACACCCGGACGCCACTCGTGTCCCTGCCTGCCGTCGGTGGCGACATACCGGTCGATATGCTCGGCCACCCAGCCCGTCGGGCTGTCCAACACCTGCTCACTGGCGCTCATCGGTCCTCCTGGATGATGGTCATCACCGGACATACGCTACTGACCGATCGGCGGCCGGACCCAGGTTCACCGCAGCGCCACCGCCTGGAGGCCGACGTTGCCACAGTGCGGGGTGAAGGTCTCCTCCACCGTCCAGGAGAGCAGCAGCCGGGTCCCCTCAGGTGCCTGGAACCGGATGGTGACCTGCGCGGACCTGCTGGTGTGCCGCTCCTCCAGGCGTACGGTGCGACTCGGGCCGCCGTCGGACGACCGCAGGTCCAGCCGTCCCCGCGCCATCCACACGCCGAGATAGACGGTGGCGGTACGCGGCTGACCATCGGCGGCGACGGCCAACTGGAAGCCGTTGCCCGTACCGCAGACGTAGACCCCCTCGGCGGTGGCCTCGACGGACTTCACCGGCGCGCCGTCACGCCACCGGAACAGCTCCTGATTGCCGTCCCAGCCGCTGCGGTCACCCCGGCCGCCCAGGTCCCGCAGCTCACCGGTGCCGTCCCGCTTGCGTACCGTGCCCCCGGCGCCGCCCAGCCCCCAGTGCATCCAGTCGCGCCGGCCCGTCTCGGTCAGGTGCACCGTGTCGGGGATGTCCGCCTGGCTGACCGTCAGGGTCGTCGGCACGGCCACCGGTGCCGGCGACGGCGGGCCGGCGCTCGGGCTCGGGCTGGGTGGCCGTTCACGGGGCCGGAGACCGGGTACCGCCAGGGCCGTGGGCACCGGGCCGGGCAGGCTGGGTCGACCGACCACCGCCGGCAGACCGCCGGGCTGCGGCGGCTCCTGCCGGGCGGGCTCGGACCACCAGCCGACGAAGGCGACCAGGGCCAGCAGACCGGCGAAGGCGGCCAGGGCCTCCATCGCGTACCGGCGTCGCCGACCGGCCCGCGCCGACCGCCTGGCGGCCCGGCTGGTGGCCGGCGATCCGGAGGGCTGCTCGGGGCGCAGGTACGAGCGGTGCCGGGCACTGCCTCGGCGGCGCGTCCCTCGGGTCGAGGGGGATCTCGCGCCGGTCGGTGCGGCGGGTTCCTCGGCCACCGACTCTCCACTTCTGCCGGACCGGACTCGCACCGGTCTGCTCGACCCGGACACGGGCCGACTCACCTTGACATTACGGACACCCTTGACGCCAGTCGATGGATGGGGCGGCCGGAAAGGTCAGGCGCGGACGTCGAAGCCGAGGGCCTGGGCCAGGGCCATGGCCTGCCCGACATCGACCAGGGTGTCGGCGCGCTGCACCGCCGTGGGGTCCAGGCCGGTCAGGTCGCTGCCCCGGAGGTCGGCCCGGGACAGTCGGGCGTTGCGCCAGTTCACCTCGGACAGATCGCTGCCGGTGATCGTCGCTGCGGTCAGGTCGGCACCGGCCAGATCGGTCTCGCGCATCCGGACCCCGGTGAACCGGGTGCCGCGCAGGTCGGCCCCGGCCAGATTGACGAACGACCAGTCGCCGCCGGTGACCGTCAGGGGGCGCAGGTCGCACCGGTCGAAGGTGCTGCCGACGAACTTGCAGCCGGTGAACTCGGCCTCGAACAGGTTGCACCGGACGAAGGTGCAGCGGGTGAAGGCCGAGTCGACATGCCGGGAGATGTTGAACCGCACGTCACCGAAGGTGCAGCCGGAGAAGGTGGCCCCCCGACTGGTCGCCTCGGTCAGGTCGACCCGGTGGAAGGCGCAGCCGAGGTAGTGCCGGTCGGCCAGGTCCTCGGCGTACCAGTCCTCGTCGTGAAAGGTGACATCCTCGATCGGTTCCGGCATACCGGGAGGTTAACCAACCCGACCGACAACCATCTTCCGCACGCACCAACCGGGTCGGTAGGTTCGACCGGTGAGCATCGCACGAAGCACCGACCCGGCCCAGGTCGGCTTCGATCCGGCCCGGCTGGCCCGGATCGACGAGCATTTCGGCAGGTACGTCGAGGACGGCCGGTTGGCCGGCTGGCAGGTGGTGGTCACCCGCCGCGGCGAGGTCGCGCACTGCTCGACCTACGGGCTGCGCGACCGCGAGTCCGGTGCCCCGGTGCAGGCGGACACCCTGTGGCGGATCTACTCGATGAGCAAACCGATCACCTCGGTGGCCGCGATGATCCTCTGGGAGGAGGGTCGGTTCGAGCTGACCGACGAGATCGGCCGGTGGCTGCCGGAGTTCGCCGACATGCGGGTCTACTCCAAGGGGTCGGCCCTCAAGCCGTACACCGTGCCGGCGGTCGAACCGATCCGGGTCTGGCACCTGCTCACCCACACCGCCGGTCTGACCTACGGCTTCATGCAGACCTCGGTGGTCGACGGCCTCTACCGGGCCGCCGGCTACGACCTGTACCCGCCCTCGGACGTCGACCTGGCCGGGGCCTGCCGGGCCTTCGGCGAGCTGCCGCTGCTGTTCCAGCCCGGCACCGCCTGGGGTTACTCAGTCGCCACGGACGTGCTGGGCCGGCTGATCGAGGTGGTCTCCGGGCAGAGCCTGGACTCCTTCCTCACCGAGCGCATCCTGCGCCCGCTGGGCATGGAGGACACCCGCTGGTACGTCGACGGGGCCGACGCCGCCCGCCTGGCCGCGCTGTACGCGGCGGACCCGGCGACCGGCCGGGCGGTGCGCCACGACGCCCTCGGTGCGATGGCGTACGAGAAGCCCACCCTGCTCTCCGGCGGCGGTGGCCTGATCTCGTCCGCCGCCGACTACCACCGCTTCACCCAGATGCTGCTGCGCGGTGGCGAACTGGACGGGGTGCGTCTGCTCGCCCCCCGCACGGTGCGCTTCATGACCAGCAACCACCTGCCCGGCGGCCGGGACCTGGGCGCCCTGTCCACCGGGGGATTCGCCGAGACGAACCTGGAGGGGGTCGGCTTCGGTCTCGGCTTCGCGGTGGTGCAGGATCCCATCCCCAGCCGGGTGCCGAGCAGTGTCGGGGAGTACTACTGGGGCGGGGTGGCCAGCACGGCCTTCTGGGTAGACCCGGTGGAGCAGGTCACGGCCATGTTCTTCACCCAGCTGATGCCGTCGAGCACCTGGCCGATCCGCCCCCAGCTGCGGCAACTGGTCTACGCCGCGCTGGTCGGCTGAGCAGCTACCCGGGCCGCCGGGATCGGGCGTTCCGCCGACGGCGACCCGGCTCGCTCCATAGCCTGGGGGCGTGAGCGAGATCGTCGTGTTCGGTGCGGGCGGCACCGCAGGTTCGCGGATCGTCACCGAGGCCTTCGACCGGGGTCACCGGGTGGTCGCCGCGGTACGCCGCCCGGAGGCCACCACCTACCTGCCGGCCGGGGTACGCGTGGTCACCGGCGACGCCACCAGCGAACGCAGCGTACGGGAGTTGGCACCGATGGCGGATGCCCTGGTGGTGGCCATCGGCGGCGGCGACCGTACCCTCTGGCCCGACGCGGCCCGGGCCCTGCTCGACGGGTTGCGGGGGATGCCGGCCGCGCCCCGGGTCATCCATATCGGTGGCGGGGCCACCCTGCTGTCCCCCTCGGGGGGTCGCCTGCTGGACGAGCCCGACTTTCCCGAGCAGTATCGTGACGCAGCTCTCGGTCAGGCGGAGGCGCTGGAGCTCTACCGCTCCGATGCCGACGGGGTGAGCTGGACTTATGTCTCGCCGCCGCCGCTGGAGTTCCATCCAGGTGAACGTACCGGGCGATATCGCACCGGAACCGACAGCCCGGTTACCGACGCTGAAGGCCGATGCGCACTGAGCTATGAGGATCTGGCTGTCGCGATCATTGATGAAATCGAGAATCCGCAATTCCGGGATTCCCGTTTCACTGTCGCTTACTGACCCCCTGATCTTGAGTAACAGCAGCTCGCGAGTTAGATTCAAGCCTCCATGACCCGGGCGGCACCCCCTCTGCGCCCGGTTCTACCGCAATTCAGGAGGCGCAGCCTTGTCTTCATTCGACGACACCGTGACACCCCTACACGAAACGTCCAACTCCATCGGGTCCGGGTTCCTCAATCGTCGCCGGGTGCTGACCGTCGCCCTCGGTGGCGCCGCCGCCACGGTCGCACTGCCCGTGCCCGCGTGGGCCGCCAACGACAAGCGGCCGGGTTCACACCAGGCGCCGAAGCTCACTTCGGACGACCGGAAGGTCATCGCGCAGATCTCCTCGCGCCGGGCCCTGGAGCACCTGGTCGCGCTGTCGGAGGGCATCGGGCCGCGTATCGGCGGCACCGAGTCCGAGCGGCGGGCCGCCAACTACATCGCCGCCCACTTCGACAAGCTGGGCTACGACACCACCCTGCAGCCGTTCACGGTGGCCGACAAGTTCACCGGCCAGCTCAGCTCGCCGGCGGGCCTGCCGACCGACCTGAACTGGCAGACCGGGGCCAGCGCCCACGCGGCCCTGAACACCAGCGTCACCGGTTCCGTGGTCGACGTCCGCGCGGGCGCGGCCAGCGACTACCCGGCCGACGTGCGCGGCAAGATCGTCCTGGTGGACTACGTCGCCGCCCGGCGTGAGCAGGTGGTCGCCACCGCCGTCGCCGCCGGTGCCGCCGGTGTGATCCTGATGGCCGCCGACGCGGCGCCGCCGCGCCTGGCCGGGACCTTCTCGCCCACCCTGCCCGGGTCGGCCAACAACCCGGTGCCGATCCCGGTGCTCGCCGTCGCGCAGTCCCAGAAGAACCGGCTGCGTGCGCTGCTGGCCGCCGGTCCGCTCACCCTCACCGCCGCCACCACGGCGCACCGCAACCTGACCTCCAACAACGTGCTGGCCGAGCGCGTCGGGCGGTCGGGGAAGAACGGCCCGATCGTCATGATCAGCGCCCACTACGACACCGTCATCGGTGCCCCGGGCGCCAACGACGACGGTTCCGGCACCGCGCTCTGCATGGAGCTGGGCCGGGTGCTGAAGGCCATCCCGACCAACGCCACCATCCGGTTCGGTCTGTGGGGCTCGGAGGAGCAGGGCCTGATCGGCTCGCGCTACTACGTCCGCCAGATGCCGCAGGCCGAGCGGGACCGGATCCTCGCCGTCTACCAGAACGACATGGTCGCCACCAGCTGGGACCCGGCGACGAGGTACTGGCTGCTCTCCTTCGACGGCCAGGACAACCGGGCCACCTCCGAGGTCACCGCCTCGGCCCGCCGCCTCGGCTACGAGCCGCAGATCTCCCCGGTGACCCAGCGCGGCTCCAGCGACCACCAGTCCTTCCAGGAGGTCGGTATCGCCAGCGCCAACTTCTCCTGGCGTGGCGAGGAGTCCCCGGCGCTGCTGGAGCCTCCGTACCACACCCCGGAGGACACCATCGCCAAGAACATCAGCCTGGAGCGTCTCCAGGTGTCGATGGAGCTGATCGGCACCGCCGCGTACGCGACCGCGCGGGCCTGATCTCTCGGAACATCTCGGACGGGGTGCGGCCGGTCGGCCGCACCCCGTCCCCCGTTCGGGGGCAGTTGCGCCGATCAGCCGACCCGACCGGCCGAGGACTGGCTGGGCACCCGAGGGCGTACCGAGGGCCGCCAGGCCCGCCCGTTGGCGTAGATGACCCGGAACCCCAGGTACGACGCCAACGGCGCCCAGTGCGCCGAACCCATCCGCAGCTCGGCGGCGTTGTGCCGCTGGCCGTTGGCCAACACGTCGAGCAGGACGGTCTCGAACGCCGCCGACTCCACCCAGTCCACCTCGCGGGTGAAGCCACAGATCAACGCCGCACCGGTGACGGCCAGGAACTCGCGCAGCACCGACTCGGGGGCGCGCAGCACGGAGCAACTGCCGAAGTAGAGCCGTCGCCCCTCGCAGCGCCCGGCCATCCGCTCAGCCACCTCGGTGAGTTCGACGGAGTGCCAGTCGGTCAGACAGAGCCGGTTCGGCTCGCCGTGCATGGCGAAGAAGCCCAGCCGGTAGTCGGCGTACTGCTTGAGCAGCCAGCGATCGACGAAGTAGAACAGTTCGTCGCGGGTGGCGGCGTCCTTGTGGATGAAGCGGATCCGCCCGAGCCGTTCGAGCAGTTCGAGGGTGGGCAGCACGGACCCTCGTTCGTTGAGATCCCGGTGCCACTGACCCTCGACGCAGAAGATGCCACCGCGCGCCACGCCGCCTCCCGTCGCAACTCGCGCTGACGTTACCGGGATCACCACTGCCAGGGAACCGCACAATGGCCGGGGCCGGCTGGGAGGTTGTGGACCGACAGTTCCCGGTGGGCGACGCTAGGCCGGGTTGTCCGATTGCGGAAACGGCGACAATTCACAGCGATTCGTCAGGTAAGCCGATTTCCGAGGACAATTCGCGTTAACCGCCGCGAATCCGCCTCCCAGGTGCGAGGGTGAATGTGCGGGACCACCCTGGCCAAACTCCCGCACACCATCCCTGTCGCTCTATCGGGAGGACTTCTGTGCGCGTACACAACGTGAAACGGGCTCTGGTCGCCCTGGCCCTGGCACTGCCGGGCGCCGCGATCGCCTCGGTGGTCGCCGCACCGGCGGCGCACGCCGACGCCTGTTACACCTGGGACCGCACCCTCTACCAGGGGCGGTCCGGCAGCGACGTACGAGAGCTGCAACTGCGGGTGGCCGGTTGGGCGGGCAACCGCGACATCGTGGAACTCGACGGCCGGTACGGTCCGAAGACCGCCGCCGCGGTCCGCCGGTTCCAGTCGGCCTACGGCCTCACCGCCGACGGCATCGCCGGGCCGCAGACCTTCGCCAAGCTGTACCAGATCCAGGACGACAACTGCACACCCCGGCACTTCAGCTACGCCGAGATGGACGACGGCTGCGGCCGGGGCGGCTGGACCGGGGGCCCGCTGACCACGGCACAGACCCGCCAGAACGCCCTGCGCACGATGTGGAAGCTGGAGGCCCTGCGCAAGAGCCTCGGCGACAAGCCGATCATCGTCACCAGCGGCTTCCGCAGCCGCACCTGCAACAACCAGGTGGGCGGCGCCTCGAACAGCCAACACCTCTACGGCAACGCCGCCGACCTCATCTCCCGGGACCAACCGCTGTGCGACCTCGCCCGCGCGGCCCGCAACCACGGGTTCAGCGGCATCATCGGCCCCGGGGTGTCCGGACACGACACCCACGTCCATGTCGACTCACGGCGGGAGAACAACCGGGACAACACCACGAACAGCACCTACTGGGCCGCCCCGGACTGCGGGATCGCACCCGGTAACCGCTGAAGCATCGACGTCGGCCCGGGGCCAGGCGGGGGGAACGACCCGCGCCCCGGGCCGACGTCGTACCGCCGGTGGGCGAGCCCGCTCAACTCGCCCGTGGCCAGCGCGGCGCGGTGGCGGGGGGTGCCACCGGCCGGCCGGTCCCGGCGGCGCGGGCACCGGCCCGCACTGGGGGAACCGCCACCCGGGGAACCTGACCACGCACCGGATAGCCGGTGACGTGGCCCTGGTGTGGCGGATACCCGGCGGCCCGGTCGGTCCGCGGTGGGTGGGAGACGGTCCGGTCGCCGCCCGACGGACGCGCCGCCGGGGTACGTCCCGGGTTGGGCCCGTTCACCAGGAACGGGAACGGTACGTGCACGAACGGGTTGCCGTGCCGGATGAGGGCGTCGAGCTGCCGCTCGTTGAGCCCGTGGTTCAACAGCACCTGCCGGCCCCATCGGTGCAGGCGGCAGGGGAACCGGGATCCGTCGTTGCGGCACAGCGCCCCGGAGGGCCACTCCTCGGCCGCGTGTACCACCACCGCCCGGACCGCCAGCCGGACATCCTCGGGGGTCAGCGGCGTCGGCACCGGCAACTCACCCAGAATCTGATCGATGGGATCCGTCGACTGCTCATCAACTCGCACGGCAGGCCTCCCGCAACTCCGGTGGCGGTGCGCTTGAGCAGCGCACCTCAATCATTGGTACGGTCCCCGCAGCGGGATGGTTCAACCGCCCGCACGGACGAGTTCTCGCGTCAGACCAGTCCGGCGTCGTGCACGAGCAGGGCCACCTGCACCCGGTTGTTGAGGCCCAGGCGGGTCAGCAGCCGAGAGACGTACGCCTTGACGGTGGCGACACTCATGAACAGCTCCGCGGCGATCTCGGCGTTGGTGCGCCCCCGACCCAGGGCCACCGCCACCGCACGCTCCCGTTCCGTCAGCCCGGCCAGCAGCCGGGCCGCCCGATCCCGCCGCGGATCGGCGACCGTACCGGCCGTGACGTGCGCGATCAGGGTGCGGGTGACCGTCGGGGACAGGGTCGCCTCCCCCGCCGCCACCCGGCGTACCGCCCGCACGATCTCCGCCGGCGGGGTGTCCTTGAGCAGGAAGCCACCGGCACCGGCGCGCAGCGCCCGCAGCACGTGCTCGTCCGCGTCGAAGGTGGTCAGCACGAGCACCTCGGGCGGCTTGGGCAGGGCCCGCAACAGCTCGGTGGCGGCCAACCCGTCCACCCGGGGCATCCGGATGTCCATCAGCACCACGTCCGGCCGGCAGGCCGTGGTCGCGGCCAGCACCTCGCTGCCGTCGGCCGCTTCCCCGACGACTGTGAGGTCGGGGGTACCCCCGAGGATCATCGACAGCCCGGCCCGGACCAGGGCGTCGTCGTCCACGATCAGGATCCGCACCGGTCGGGTACCCGAACCGGGCTGCTGTTCGGCGGTCATGTCGCCGGCCAGGGCAGCCAGGCGGCCAGGCGGAAGTCACCACCGCCGTCGCGGCCGTGTTCCAGCCGCCCGCCGGCCAGGTGCACCCGCTCGGCGATGCCGATCAGGCCGGTGCCGGCGCCGGGAATGGACTCCCCGATCGGCTCGCCCACCGGCCATCGGTTACGGATCTCCACGCTCAACCCCTCGGCCGGTGCGCCGCGCAGCCCCACGGTGACGGCCGCCCCCCGGGCGTGCTTACGGACGTTGGTCAACCCCTCCTGCACGATCCGGTACACGGTCCGACCGGTGGCGGCGGGCAGTTCCGCCGCGTCGGACACCTCGTCCCGCAGATCGACCCGGACCCCGGCGGCCCGGGATTCGGCGACCAGGGTGGGCAGGTCCGCGATGGTGGGCTGGGGACGTTCCGGCTCGATGGCGAGCGAACCCTCGGTCCGCAGCACCCCGATCACCTCGCGCAGATCCTGCAACGCGGCATGGGCACTGCTGCGGATCACCCCGGCGGCCCGGGCCACCTCCTCGGCGGGGGCGTCCGGACGGAACTCCAGGGCGCCGGCGTGCAGGCTCAGCAACGAGATCCGGTGGGCCAGCACGTCGTGCATCTCCCGGGCGATCCGGGTGCGCTCCACCTGCTGGGCCTGGGCCACCCGCAGTTGCTGCTCGGCCTCGGCCCGCTCGGCGCGCTCACGCAGAGACAGCACCAGCTGCCGCCGGGCCCGGACGAACATCCCCCAGGCCAGCACCAGCAGGGTGATCACCACCCCCCAGATGGTGGTCGGCCAGTAGGTCAGGTTGGGATCGGGACGCAGCAGCCCGAAGAACATGTTCGCGACCAGGCCACCCGCGGTGACCGCCAGGGCCACCGCGGTACGCCGGTGCACCACGACCGTGAAGTAGATGACCAGCAGCGAGACCACCGCGGTCATCGAGAACGCCGACAACGGCAGCGTGGCCACGGCCAGCCCGACCGGCCAGCGGCGACGGAACCACAGGGCCACCGCGAAGGCCACCCCGATCACCGCGTCCGCGATGATCACCCAGGGGTACGGCAGCCGCTCGGCGTAGGTCGGCCTCGGGGAGGCCGCGTCCAGGGTGGCCACCACCACCCAGCCGATGGCCACCAGGAAGCAGAGGCTGTCGACCAGCCAGTCCCGGGTGGTACGCCGAAAGCGCGGACGGGTGGGATCGAGCGCCCCCGGTAGCAACCCGGGATGTTCGGGGATGACGGCGCTGGTCACAGGCGCAATGGTAGGCAGCCTCAGGAGAGTCGGACCAGCTACCAAAGTCGACACCTCGGTGCCTACCTTGGTCGAGGCGACGACAGACCCTCGGCCGCTGTGCTCGACCGGATGGCCTGGGCAGGCTGATCGGCATGATCGCGGTACAGCAGCTAACCAAACGATACGGACGGCACACCGCAGTCGATGCCGTGTCGTTCCACTGCGAGCCGGGCACGGTGACCGGCTTCCTGGGCCCCAACGGGGCCGGCAAGTCCACCACGATGCGAATGATCTGCGGACTCACCCCACCGACCTCCGGCACCGCCACCGTGACCGGTCACCCCTACCGCCACCTGCCCAACCCCGGCCGTACGGTCGGGGTACTGCTGGACGCCTCCGCGCAGCACGCCGGGCGGACCGGCCGGGAGGCGCTGATCCTGGCCGCCGCCACCATGGGGGTCGACCGGCGGCGGGTGGACGAGTTGCTCGACCGGGTAGGGCTGACCGGGGCGGCGGCCGGCCGCCGGGTCGGGAAGTACTCCCTGGGTATGCGGCAGCGGCTCGGCCTGGCCCAGGCCTTTCTCGGCGATCCCCAGGTCCTGGTGCTGGACGAGCCGGCCAACGGCCTGGATCCGGAGGGGATCTTCTGGATGCGCGGACTGCTGCGCGACTTCGCCGACCGGGGTGGCACCGTGCTGCTCTCCTCCCACCTGCTCCGCGAGGTGGAGGCGGTCGCGGACCGGCTGGTGGTGATCGGGGGTGGCCGGATCGTGGCACAGGGCAGCACGGAGGAACTGCTGGCCGACAGCGGCACCCTGGTGCGGGCCCGCGACCGGGAGGCGTTGCGCGAGGCACTGCGACGGGCCGGGCTGCCGGTCAGCGACCGCACCGACGGGCTGCTGGTCGACGCCGACGGCGAGGCGGTCGGGCTGGCCGCCGCCGAGGCCGGGGTGCCGCTCACCGAGCTGCGGCCGGCCAGCGTCGGCGGCCTGGAGCAACTGTTCCTGACCCTCACCGCCGGACCGGACCGACCCGTCGGCCCGCTGGCCCCCGTAGCACCGACCGAGGAGACTCGCCGATGACCACCACCCTCGCCCGGTCCGTCGACTCGCCCGCCCCGGCCGCCGTCCGGAAGCCCTCCCTGGCCCGGCTGACCGGGGTGGAGCTGCGCAAGCTCGTCGACACCCGGGCCGGCCGCTGGCTGCTGATCGCCATCGGGCTGGTCGCCGCCGCCATCATCACCCTGCAACTGGTGTACGCGCCGGACGACGAGCAGACCTTCGCCAACTTCTTCGTCTCCGCCCTGTTCCCGGTCGGGGTGCTGCTGCCGGTGCTGGGCATCCTGTCGGTCACCACCGAGTGGTCGCAGCGCACCGCGCTGACCACCTTCGCGCTGGTCCCCCGCCGGGAGCGGGTGATCATCGCCAAGCTCGTCGCCGTGGTGCTGGCGGCGCTGGCCTCGGTGCTGGTCTGCCTGGCCGTGGCGGCCGTGGCGACACTGATCGCCCAGGCGACCGGCGGGGCGGGCACCTGGCGTCACGACGGGATGCTGATCGTGCACGCCGTCGTGCTCCAGGTGTCCACCGCCCTGATCGGGGTGGCCTTCGGCCTGCTGTTGCTGCACACCCCACTGGCCGTCGTGGCCTACCTGGTGCTGCCGATCGCGTGGTCCATCCTGGGCGCTCTGGTCCAACCGCTGTACCGCGCCGGGGAGTGGTTGGACACCAACCGGACGATGGAGCCGTTGTTCACTGCCGAGATGACCAGCGGCCAGTGGCAGCGGCTGGCGGTGTCGCTGCTGCTGTGGCTGGTCGTACCCTTGGTCGCCGGTCTGGTCCGCACGATGCGTCAGGAGGTTACGTGACGGCGTACGGGAAGCCGACCGTGGTCGGTGACGGTGTCGCGGAACTGGTGCTCCTCTGGGGCGGGTTCCCGATCGTCGGGGCCGCCGCGGGATGGCTGCTGGCGGCCGGCGCGGGCTGGGTGACCGACCTGGCCTGGGCACCCGCGCAAGGGCTGTTCCGACTGATCGACGGCCTGCCCGACGGGTACGCCCTGGGTGGCGGGGTGGGGCTGGGGGTGCTGGCCGGGCTGGTGGTCGCCGCGATGGGCACCGCCGACCGGGTGCAGGTCACGGTGGACGGCACCCGGGTCCGGTTGCGCCACCAGGGCAAGGATCAGGACATCGCCCGGTCGCAGACCCGGATGGTGTTCGTCGACGGCAAGGACCTGGTGCTGCTCGACGGGGAGACCAGGGAACTGACCCGTCAGCGCTCCGACCTGCCGGCCGACCGACTGACCGCGGCCTTCCGGGAACACGGCTGGCCCTGGACGGACGCCGATCCGCACCGGGACGAGTACCGACGCTGGGTGCCGGACCTGCCCGGCCTGCCGGCCGGCGCGGAGGCCCTGCTGCGGGCCCGGCAGGAGGCTCTGGCGGACGATCGCGGTGAGGAGGCCAGGGAGTTGCGCGCGGAACTCGGCCGCTACGGCGTGGTGGTCCGCGACGACGACAAGCGCCAGTACTGGCGGTTGACCCGGTCGGACCACTCGCCCCGGTAGGCGCTCTGGAACGGGTGACACCGGGCCGGATCCCCTGGCAGGGACCCGGCCCGGTGTCAGGCTGACCGACCTACTTCCAGTGGTGCTTGTGGCCGTGCTTGTGGTGGTGCTTGTGCCCCTTGCCCTTGCCCTTGCCCTTGCCAGGGGCCTTGCCCGGCACGCCGTTGACGGCCGAGGTGTCGAAGGCGAAGGTGATCACCGCGGCGGCGACGGCGTCGGAGTTGACGTCGAGGGCGAACACGTTGACGTTGCCGTGGAGCTTGTACTTCTTGCCCAGCGACTTGTACAACGCCGGGTCCGCCCCGTCGGCGACCGGCGTACGGCTGTCGCAGGCCAGGTGGTAGCAGGGGTCGTAGGTGACCCCGGCGATGCCACCGAAGAGGGCGGCCTCCTCGGCCGTCTTGACCCCGTCCGCTCCGGTGAAGAGACCACCGGCAGGGATCTGGACGTCGATGAAGGCGCCGTAGTCGGACCGGCCGGTGAAGTCGGAGGCCACCGTGGGCAGCTTCCGGGAGGCGAAGAACTTCTCGAAGACCTTCTCGATCTCCGCCGAACCCTCCGGGCCCGGGCCCGAGCCCTGCTGCGCCGAGTCGTCACCGTCGTACACCCCGAACACGTAGTTCGGCGAGCCGATCATGTCGAAGTTCAGGTAGAGGGCGATGTCGTCGACCTGCTGCGGGCTGAGGCTGTCCACGTAGTACTGCGAGCCGATCAGACCCGCCTCCTCCGCGCCCCACCAGGCGAAGCGGACCGCGTTGTACGGCTTGACCTTCGCCATCTTCAGGGCCACCTCCAGCAGCGCGGCGCTGCCGGTGGCGTTGTCGCTGAAGCCCGGCCCGGCCGGGTCCGAGTCCAGGTGCGCCCCGGCCACGACGACGTTGTCGGTGCGGCCGTGCTTGCTCTGGGCGATGACGTTCTCGGTGCTGCGGATCTCCGAGGTGGTGTCGGCCTCGATCCGCACGGTCACGCCCGGCGTGGTGGCCAACTGCTCACCGGTGAAGTAGGACACCGAGACCGCCGGGATGCCGACCGGACCGCCCAGGGTGGCGGCGATCAGCTCGTACCGGTCCGGGTTGGCCTCCGGAGTACCGTTGCCCTGGTTCATCATGATCGCGCCGATCGCACCGGCGGCCTCCGCGTTGGCGACCTTGTCACCGAACGAGCAGGTACCGCGCTGCACCAACGCGATCTTGCCGACCACGTCCACCCCGGCGAAGTCGCTGGCCTCACAACCCGAGGTCGAGGCCCGCGGCGGATCGAGGGCCAGGTCGACCGGGACGACGAGCCCCTCGGCGACCCCGGCGCCGGAGTAGTCCAACAGGTGGTAGTCGACCCCGTCGACATAGGTCGTGGCCGTCGGCGCCACCTGGGCGAACGAGGAGCCGAACTCCTCGAAGAAGGCGAAGTCGAACTGCTGCCGGGTCACCTGGTAACCGGCCTTCTTCAGCAGCCGAACCACATAGTCCGCGCTCGCGTCGTAACCCGGGGTTCCGGAGGCGCGGGTGCCGTCGTTGGCGTTCGCGATGTCCTGGAACTTGTCGAGGTGCTTGAGCACCTCCTTGACCGTCACCGCCTTGGTCAGCTTGGCGACGGTGTTGTTGTTCGGGCTGGCCTGCGCCGGGCCGGCCAGCGCCATCGTGCCCAGGAGAGTGCTGGCCGCGATAGCGGCAACCACCCGCCTACCTGAGAAAGGCACCACGATGTGCCACGTCCTTCCTCTGTGGAGATCCGGCTCCCCGCACCCCCGTGCGCCGGATGTTTTGTGGCAATCCTGCTGCACCGAACAGGACACGGCAAAGCATCTGTTCAGTCGAGTCGCATAGACGTTCGTTCCAGTACGCCATCTGCCTCGGTGATTTGCTGACAGCAACGGCACCCGATGGCACCGATTGAGGCAGGTCAACGGGGGTTCAGCGGCGCGGGCCCCGCAGGCCGGCCAGCAACTCGTCCAGGGAGTCCGGGTCGGCCCACCCGTTCACCGCGACCCGCCCGGCCGGGTCGACGGTGATCTCGATCCGGTCCGGATTGACCGACAGTTCGTCCAGCAGGCCCGGGAACCGGTCGCTGAGCACCACGAACTCCTGGTTGGTGGAACCCACCCAGGGGCGGACGGTGTCGATCCGGTCCGCCTCGAACGGGCCGGCCACCAGCAGGTCGGTCGCCGCCAGCAGGGCGGCCACATCCGTACGCCCGGCCTCGACGGCCGCCGTCAACCGGGTACGGGTGTAGCCGGTGAAGGTCATCACCGACAGTCCGGCCGCACCCACCTCGGTGGCCACCTCGGCCAGGGCGGCCGACTGGTCGAAGGGTTCCCCACCCAGCAGGGTCAGCCCCTCGGTGCCGGCGTCGAGCACCCGACGGGCCAGTTCCCGCGGGGCCACCTGCTCGCCGCCGCGGAACCCCCACAGGTGAGGGTTGAAACAGCCGGGGCAGCGGATGGCGCAGCCCTGCACCCAGATGGCGGTCCGCTCCCCCGGCCCCTCGGCTCGGGTGGCCGCAACGAACCGGGCCAGGGCCACCGTCTGCGCGCCGGAGCGCGGAATCGGAGCAGGTTCAGACATCCAGTACGCGTCCCTGCGGGGGTTGCCACGGCGGTTGGGGCGGCGGCGCGCAGACCAGCCGGTCCCGCAGCCGGGCGTACTCGTGCGGGGCCAGTCCGGCGGCGGCGACGAACTCCGAAAGGCTGCCGAAGCCACCCCGCCGGTCCCGCTCGGTCAGCACCTGCCCGGCGCGCTGCGAATCGAACCCGGGCAGGGCGGCGAAGTCGTTCAGGCCGGCGGTGTTCACCTCCAGCGGCCCGGTGTTGGCATCCGTCGGCCCGGCGGGGGTCACTTGGTCCGGCACCGACCCTGCGGCCGGTCCGAGGTAGTCCGTCGGCAGGGGCGGCGGATAGGCCGCGAAGGTCGGGTCCGCGGCCGGATACCCCGGTCCGGTCGACTGCGTCGGCGGATACCACCCGGAGGTCGGGTAGGTCGGCGTGGTCGGCGGATCGACCGGCGTGGTCGGCGGATAGGCCGGCGAGGTCGACGGGTAGGCCGGCGTGGCCGAGGGGTACGAGGGCGAGGTCGACGGGTAGGTCGGGTAGGTGGGCGGGGTGCCCGGGCTAAGACTCGGTGGGGGTGCCAGGGTGCCGGGCGGGTACCCGCCGATCGGCTGCTCGTACCAGGGGCGGTAACCGGCCAGGTGACGCAGCCAGGCAGAGTTGATCAGGCAGGCGTGCACGATGCCGGCGATCCAGACGGCCAGCATCAGGCCGACCATCCAGTCGGAGAAGGCGCTCTCCGAGTCGGACGACCCGGTCAGAATGAAGGCCGCCCAGCCGACCACCAGATAGCAGCAGCCCGCTAGCCACCAGGCCGGTCGACGGGCCCGCAGACCCACGTAGAGGAAGCCGAACCCGCCGAGACAACTGAGGCCGAGGATCGGCAGCAGCAGCCACCAACTGTGCAGCAGACGCCAACTGAACTTCGACGCCGGCGAGGGCTCCCCGGCCGGCATGAGCCGAGCCGCCGGATAACCGGTGGAGGGCGCGTACCCCTCGGAGGGCGGCCACCCTCGCGGGTCATGCCCGCTCGACATCGTGGTTCTCCTGGCGCAGAACTGCGGGGGTACGGGCGTGGTCGGCGGTGAAGGCGCTGTGCACCGCCCGGGCCGCCAGCAGATCCTCCAGCACGGCGACATAGTCCAGACACTGGTCGCCGAGGATGTCGTGGGTCTCGGCGCTGACCTCACCCGAACTGCTCACCGTGATCACGATCCGGGGTCGCTCGGTCATCAGGACCGCCCCTGCACGGCGAACACCAGTCGGACACTGTCGTCCTCGACCACCTGTTCGGACTCCAACCGCAGACCGGCGGCGGGGGCCTGCTGACGCAGCCGCTCCAGCACCGCCCGCTGCACCTGCCGTCCGTACGCGACATCGATGGCCTGGACCACCTCGACGGCCCGCTGCTCGTCCACCTCGCCGGCGAAGTGGGCCGACCAGATGCCGTCCGTACCGCGCTGGAACCTGGCCCGTACCCCGGCCCAGTCCGCGGTGATCACCTCACCGTCGACGCCGACCACCGCGGCGGTGTCCTGCAGGGCGGCGGCTAGCAGGTTCTCGTCCCGCATCCGAGTCTGCACCTGGCAGACCACCCGGCCCTGCCCGTCACGGCTGGCCGAGACGCCCTGAGCCGCCGCCACGGCCGCGACGGCCAGCGGCAGCAGTACCAGCGAGATACTCATGATCGGTCTTCCGTTCTCCCTCGGGCGGAACTCAGAACTCCACCGCTCGTCCACCCTGCCCGCGCGAGGCGGGTGGGATGGTGGGCGGTCGGACGGTGTCGCGGGCCCCGCGATCCCAGTCCTCGGCGGCCGTGGCGGCGACGGCCCGGGTGTCGGCCCAGCTCCGCAGGGCGTCGATCCGCTCGGCCTGGGTGACACTGAGGGGCACCATGCTCGCCACCGACTGGACCAGGTCGTCCGAGCGCAGGGGACGCCGCTCGGAGAAGGCGTCGAAGAGGCCACCGACGACGGCCTGTTCGATCTCCGCCCCCGAGTAGCCCTCGCTCAGCCCGGCGAGTTCGGCGAGCAGCGGGTCGTCCAGGGTCAGCTCACCGGCGACGGCCGGGTTGCGCAGCCGCCGGGCCAGGTGCACCCGCCAGATCGAGGCCCGTTCGGCGCGGGTCGGCAGGTCCACGAAGAAGATCTCGTCGAAGCGCCCCTTGCGGAGCAACTCCGCCGGTAGCGCCTCGATGTTGTTGGCGGTCGCGATGACGAAGACGGACTGCTTCTTCTCCTGCATCCAGGTCAGGAAGGAACCGAAGACCCGGGTGGAGGTGCCGGAGTCGCCGGTCCCACCCGCGAAGCCCTTCTCGATCTCGTCGATCCAGAGCACGCAGGGGGCGCTGGCCTCGGCCGTCCGGAGGGCGGTCCGCATGTTCTGCTCGCTGGAGCCGACCAGCCCGGCGAAGACCCGACCGATGTCCAGCCGCAGCAACGGCAATCCCCAGGCGGCGGCGATCGCCTTGGCGGTCAGTGACTTGCCGCAGCCCGGCACCCCGGTGATCAGCACCCCTCGTGGCGCGGGCAGCCCGTAGGCGGCCGCCTCCGCCAGCCAGGACCCGTCCCGCTTGGCCAGCCACCGCTTGAGGTTCTCCAGCCCGCCGACATCGTCGAGGTTGACGTCGGCGTCGACGAACTCCAGCAGCCCCGACTTGCGTACGGTCTGCCGCTTCTCCTCGTGCACCACCTCGAGGTCGTGGCCGTCGAGCATCCCGTCGTTGACCATGGCCCGGGCGAAGGCGTTCTCCGCCTCGTGCAGGGTCAGTCCCAGGGCCGCCTTGGCCAGCCGTTCCCGGCCGCGCTCGTCCAGCACCATCTGGATGCGGCCGCTGGCGGAGTTGGCGGCGATCATCCCGTCCAGCACCTGCCGGATCTCCGCCTCGGTGGGCAGCGGGAAGTCGACGATCGTCACCTCCTTGTCCAGTTCCGCCGGGATGTGCAGCACCGGGGAGACCAGTACGAGGGTGCGCGGCACCGGGCCGGATTTGAACGCGGCCACCAGGTCCCGCAGCCGCCGGATCAGGCCGGGGCTGCCGGGTCGACCATCGGCGCCGAGGGCCGGATGCAGATCCTTGAAGATGAGTACGCTCGGCTGGTCCACCCGCAGGGCGGCGTCCAGGGCGGCCTCGCAGTCCGTGGTGCCCTGGCGGGAGGTGCCGTCCGGAGCCACCAGCCCGGTGGTCAGCGACCAGGTCCAGACGGCGCGCGGGGTACGCACCAGGTTGGCGTCCTGGGCGATGGCGCAGACCTCGGCGATGACCCGCTGTTCCTCGGGCGATTCGACGTAGAGAATCGGAAACCGGGCCCTGAACATCTGGGTCAGCGCATCGCGGAAGGCCACCACCATGCCGCATTCCCTCCCCCACAGAGCACGGCCGACGTGCGCAAACCATAACAGCACCGGACGACGCCGAGTTCAGGTGCAAGCGGGTGATCGCCGACAAATGATCAACACCGGCCGGCCCGTCTCGCGCCGGTAAGGCGAAGCTGACCAACCACCGGCCGCCGTCGTTGTTGTAGGGGGCGGGCGGCCGTCGCGCGGAATTGTCGTACGGGTGCGCTGGGGTGGGGCAGCATCCGGGTCGAGAGGACAGGCACACCACCGGTGTGCCTGTGATCCACAGGAATCCCGAACGGAAGGACAACGAGATCATGAATAGACGCGCCACCGGCCTCGCCATCGAGGCCGAGGGGCTGACCCGGTCGTTCGGTGAGACCCGAGCGCTGGCCGGACTGGACCTGACCGTGCCGGCCGGCGCCGTGTACGGGCTGCTCGGGCCGAACGGTGCCGGCAAGACCACCGCGGTCCGGGTACTGGCCACCCTGCTGCGCCCGGACGGCGGACAGGCCCGGGTGTTCGGCCACGACGTGGTGGCCGAGGCCGACGCGGTCCGCGCCCGGGTGAGCCTGACCGGCCAGTACGCCTCCGTCGACGAGGACCTGACCGGCACGGAGAACCTGATCCTGCTGGGCCGACTGATCGGCCTGAGCAGAACGGCCGCCCGTCAGCGGGCCGAGCAACTGCTGGCCGCCTTCGGGCTCACCGAGGCCGCCGGCCGGCAGGTGAAGAAGTATTCCGGCGGCATGCGGCGGCGCATCGACATCGCGGCGAGCATCCTCAGCACCCCCGACCTGCTGTTCCTCGACGAGCCGACGACCGGGCTGGACCCGCGCAGCCGCAACCAGGTGTGGGAGATCGTCCGGGCGGTGGTGGCCCACGGCACGACCGTCCTGCTGACCACCCAGTACCTCGACGAAGCCGACAAGCTGGCCAGCCGGATCGCGGTGGTCGACCACGGCCGGGTGATCGCGGAGGGCACCCCGGGCGAGTTGAAGTCGTCGGTCGGCTCCGGCACGGTCCACCTGCGGCTGCGGGACGCGGCGAAGCGGCCGGAGGCCGCACAACTGTTGCAGACCACCCTCGGCGTGCCGGTGCAGTTGGAGCCGGACCCGGTGGCGATCACCGCCCGGGTCGGTGGGGACGGCAGTGACCTGGACGCCAGCGCTCAGGCGGCCCGGGCGCTCGGTGAGTTGGCCCGCGCCGGGATCGTGGTGGACGACTTCTCCCTGGGCCAGCCGAGCCTGGACGAGGTCTTCCTGGCCCTGACCGACCGACCCGCCGTATCGACGTCTGCCGAGCGCGACCCCGTGGAGGTAGCCCGATGAGCAGCGACGCCACCACCTCGACCGGCCGGGCCCCGACGGTCTACGTGCCATCGACCGAGGCGCTGGCGACCGTGCTAGCCCCGGGCGGGCGACCGCCCCGGCCCAGTCCACTGGCCGCCTCCCTGGCCTTCAGTTGGCGCGCCCTGCTGAAGATCAAGCATGTGCCGGAGCAACTGTTCGACGTGACGGCCTTCCCGATCATCATGGTGCTGATGTTCACGTACCTGTTCGGCGGGGCCCTCGCCGACAGCCCGCGTGACTACCTCCAGTTCTTCCTGCCGGGCATCATGGTGACCAGCGTCGTGATGATCACCATGTACACCGGGGTCGGGCTGAACACCGACATCGAGAAGGGGGTCTTCGACCGGTTCCGGACCCTGCCGGTATGGCGACCCGCCGCCCTGGTCGGCATGATCGTCGGGGATGTGCTGCGCTACGTACTGGCCGCGGTGGTGATCCTGACCGTCGGGCTGGTGCTGGGCTTCCGCCCCGACGGGGGTGTGCTCGGGGTACTCGCCGGGATCGGTCTGCTCGTGGTCTTCTCGTTCGCGTTCTCCTGGGTGTGGACCTTCTTCGGGCTGGTGTTGCGCAGCGAGAAGTCCGTGATGGGGGCCAGCATGATGGTGCTGTTCCCGCTGACCTTCCTCAGCAATGTCTTCGTCGACCCCTCGACCATGCCCGGCTGGCTCCAGGCCTTCGTCAAGGCCAACCCGATCACCCACCTGGTGTCGTCGGTGCGGGCCGTGATGGGCGGTACGACGGACATGTCGAGCATGACCTGGATGGTGGTGTGGAGTGCCCTGTTCCTCGCGGTGTTCGGCACCCTGACCATGTACCGCTATAACCGCCGCTGATCAGACACCCCGTGCCGTGGCGGGCAGGCCGGTCACAGCCGCCACGGCACGGGGTCGGTGGACAGCCGGCGACAGAGTTCCGGCCCGGCGGTCGGGTCGAGCAGACCGAGCCGACCGCCGGCCTTCTAGTGCGGCACCGCGGTTTCCCGCAGTTGGGCCAGGATGGCCTGGTTGGCCTCCCAGCCGTCCGGGAACTTCACCGGCACATCCAGTTGCGGCACATCGGTCGAGGGGTGGGCGTCCAGCAGCTCGCCGATGCCGGCGCGGGCCACCACCACACAGGCCTGCCGGTGCCGGGAGGCGAGCACGCAGAGCCGCCCCGACTCCAGGTGGAAGGCGGTCGCGTCGCGTCGACCGGAGAGCGGATGCAGCACGATCGTCAGGTCGTACTCCCGGCCCTGGAGGCGGTTGGCGGTGTCGACCGTGACCCCCGCTCCGGCCTCGCCCAGCTGCGCCCGGATGGCCGCCACCTGGTCGCGGTGCGCGGCCCCCACGGCGATCCGGTCCGGGGTGACCGGCGCGCCGTCGGGGGCCTGCTCGCAGACCGCGACCGCCCCCCGCGCCAGCACCCGCAACGCGAGCGCGGCGCACGCGGCGGCGGCCTCGCCGTCGGTACGCAGGGCGTGCCGCGCCGGCAGCTCGTACAGCGCCCAGCCGGTCTCCGTGGCCAGCTCCACCGCCCGGTCCACGGCGTCACCGCGCCCAGCCCCGGTCAGCCGCAGGGCCCGGTCGGCGAGGGCTGTCCCGGACCGGAAGCCGGTGAAGGGGTAGAACGCCTTGGACACCACCGGGGCGGCCGAGGCGGGCAGCCGCCAGGAGACCGGCAGCCGGTGCACCGGCAGGTGCGGGTTGTGCCGCAGCAGCACGGTCACCGCGGACTGCATCGGATCCCAGGTAAGCCCCGCCCACCGGCCGACCTCGACCGTGGAGAACGGGTCGAGCTGCCCCGGATCCCCCACGAACAGGGCCCGATCGAACCTGCCGGCCACCCGCAGCAGGGCGTCCGAGCGCATCTGGTACGCCTCGTCCACGATCGCCCACGGCCAGCAGCCCTCGGTGACCGTGGCCCACTTGGCGGCCGTACCGATGATGACGGCCGAGGCGGCCAGGTCGGTGACCTTGGCGGCGACCCGGACCTGCTCGTGCGCCCGCACCCGGGCCGAGGGCCGGTAGTCGCTCGCGGACAGCCGCCCCACCCGCAGCTCGGGGGCCTTACGGGCCAGCCGGTCGATCAGGTCGTCCACCTGCTCGTTGGTCTGCGCGATGACCATCAGGGGCTCGCCGGTGCCGGCCAACTCCACCGCGGCCCGCACCACGAGGGTCGACTTGCCCGCCCCCGGCGGTGAGTCGACCACCACCCCGCGATGGTCCCCGGAGCGCAGGTCGGCAAGCACCGCGGTGATCACCCGATCCGCCTCGACGCCCGGCGGCACATCCCACTCGACCTGCATCCCCGCCCACCTTCTCGCCCGCGTGATCACCGCACCCTACTCAGCGGCACCGACGTTCGTCCTCGCCTGGTGACTGGCTGGTCAACGTCGCCGGGTGACCTTCGAGATCATCGATGCCACGCCTGCGGCTAGCTGGTCGGCGCTACGGATGGTCACCTGCTCGTCCTCCTCGGTGGCGAGCTGGCCGAGTGCCCCGGCTGCCTGGTCACCGAGCCCGCGAACGATGATCCTGATCCCGAGTGACGCGGCGTGCCGCGCCATCTCGACGGCGGGCTGCACGGGACCGATGTCGCCGTCGCCGAAGATCGCCATCACCCGATCGCCGGTGAGCCCACCCAGCTCGCGGATGCCCAACTCGAGGGTGGGCAGGATGCTGGTACCTCCGTAGCTGCGCGCTCGCCGGAGGGCACGCAGCGCCGCCCGGGGATCCTCGGACAGCGGTACGTGGTGGCGAACGCCTTCATTCCACAGCACGAGACCGACCCGGTAGTTCGCCGCCGTCGCCTCGGTGATGAACTGCTTCGCGCCGGTCGACACCCGTTTCAGTCGGGTCACGAGACCCCCGTCGTATTCCGCCATCGACCCACTGACATCGATGCAGAGCAGCACCTTGCCCACGTACGGCTCCTGAAGCGCGGCCAGGTGTCTGCCCGGCGGCGCCTGGGTCACCCCGATCGCGTCGTAGGTACGCCTGATCCAGTCCGACACGTCGGCTCCTCCAGGTTCGGTGGCCAGCTTGGTGGTTCGCCGTACGCCGCGGTCAGTGCCGGATGGCCAGCGCGGACAGCGTGCGGGCCATGTGCTCACGCTCGGCGGTGTCGAGAACCCCGTCGATGTACGCGGCGAGTTCCATCCGCACCCCGCTGCTCGGTTCGATCGCGGTCACACTCAACCGGCCGGCCAGATCGAGGCTCAGGCGCACCCGGATCGGTGCGCCGGCGGGCAGATGCTCCGGCAGCCCGGACAACTCGCCGTCCAGCGCCCGCCGATTGTCGTGGACCTCGACCGACGGGACCGCTCCCGCCTGCTCGTAGACCTCGATGCGTACGGTCGTCTGGCCTTTGAGGATGGTGGCGACCACGGTCTCCCGGTCGATCACCGGAAGCGGGTCGTTCTGGTGGATGACGTGATCGACGAAGCGACGTTGCCCCGCCGGGTCGTCGCTGTCGTGGATCAGCAGGCCGAAACTGCGCGGCACCACCGAGGTCGCGGCGAAGGGAACCCCCTCGCGCTGCTGCGGCACGGGCGCGGATTGCCGGGACGGCTCTCCGACGGCCTCGGTGCCCCAGCTCGGGGTAGTCCAGGTCTGCCGCGCGTCAACGAGCTGTCTGGCGCGTAACGCGGCCCCTTTGGCCACGGCCAGGTCCGGATCGTGCAGCCTCGGCGTCCAGCCGAACTCCCCGGCCAACGCTGCCGAGATCATCGGCATCCGGCTGGAGCCGCCGACGAGCACGCAACCGCTGACCCGCTCCGGGGTCAGTGCGGCCGTGGCCATCAGCCGACGCAGGCAGTGCAGGGTGGAGTCGACGAGATCCCGGGTGATCGACTCGAACTCCCCCCGCTCGACCACGAGGGCGGCGCTGCGGCCGGCGTGGCCGAGCCGTACGGTGTGCGACATCTTCGTCGACAGCGCGTGTTTGGCGCGTTCGGCGGCGCCCCGTAGCTCGGCCATGAAGGTGGCATCGTCGGCGGGGTCCTCGCAGGGATCGACGGTCTGCACGAACCGGTCCAGGAGATGCGCCGCCAGTCGGCTGTCCCAGTCCGCGCCACCGAGTTCGGCGTCCCCGTCGGTGGCGACCACCCGGACCCCGCCGTCGAAGGTCAGGGCGGTGACGTCGAAGGTGCCACCACCAAGGTCGTAGACGAGCACGGTGCCGTGGGTGGAAGCGGCCGACAGCCCGTAGTGCAACGCCGCCGCGACCGGTTCGCTGACCAGTTCGAGCACCTCGATGTCCGCCAGGAGCCCGGCCTGCTGGGTGGCCTCCCGCTCCCGGATGCCGAAGTAGGCGGGAACGGTGATGACCGCGGCGGTCCACCCCGGTCGGTCCTCGGGCAGCACCCCGGCGAGCAGGCCGCGGAGGATCAGGGCGGAGATCGCCTCCGGCGAGTACTCGTGGCCGTGATACGCGAAACGCCTGTCCGTACCCATCTGCCGCTTGACAAGGGTGACCGTCAGATCGGGGACAACCGCAGCGGCGTTCCTGGCAGCGGTGCCCACAAGAACCGAGGTGGGGGACTCGAAGCAGACCACCGAAGGAGTGATCTCCTCGCCGAGGCGGTTGCGCAACACCCTCGGCCGTCCGTTCTCGTCGACGGTGGCGACCACCGAACAGGTGGTACCGAGGTCGATGCCGATCGGGATCAGCATGCCGATCACTCCCTCCCTGGCTGCCGGCGACCTGCGGGCGACCCGACCGGAGCGCCGGGCTGGTCGACCGCCAGCATGCGGACCTGCTCGACGATCTGCGCGCCCCTGTCCACGAGCCGCACCACGAGGCGTTGCCGGATGACGAGCACGCCAGCCGTGATCATGAGGAGGACGATCACCACGATCAGCACCGCGCGGGCCTTTCGGTGGCTCGGCGGGACCGTGGTCACCGGGCACCCCTTCTGGTGGTCGTCGGCAGAGTCACCGGCTCGCTGTCCAACAGCCACCGGAATGGTGCGAAGAGGTCCTCTTCGTCCGTCGTCCTCATCGAGGACACCAGGAAGTAGCGGACCTCGCCGAAGTCACGCTCCGCCGCGGTCACCAGGTTCACCAGTCCCCGTGCCCGCAACCAGCCCTGCACCGCCGACGAGTCAGAACCCGGAAAGTCGTCAAGCTGGAGTCTCTCCAGCAGGTCGCGCTTGGAGACGACGAAGCCCAGCCGCTGCCGCCGGGTGTCGACACCGTGATCGCGCAGCCGTTGTGCGGTCGCCTGGTAGGACACCTCGGGGTGCTCGGTTGCCGCGTTCGCATCGGCAAACACGGTCTCGAAGCCCGCCATGCAACTGTCGCGGACCTGCGGTATCGAGAACGGGTCCAGGACGAACAGCAGGGTGCGGGCGGTGTCGAGATAGGAGAGTCGGGCATTCTCGTCGGGGTCCGCCAGCGCCTCACCTGCCGCGTCGAAGACGTGCAGCAGCGCACCGCGCCGGTTGTCACCGATCCGCACCGTCACCGCCAAGGGCTGCTGGGCGGCGCTCGTCTTGGGTGCCCGGTCACCACGATCGAAGATCTCCGTGAACTCTCGCAGCATCCGCTCCGCGTGCTCGTCGGCCGCCACGACGGACCCCCCGCCGCCCGAGTCCGCCCTGACCAGAGTCACCAGGGACGCCATGATCAGGTGTGTCTTGCCGGCCGAGGCCGATCCGAACACCGGTATGCGGATGTCCGTGTCGACGGCCGCGGTCCTGTGCAGCGGCTGCTGGCAGGTCGGGCACACCGCCACGAGACTCCGGGCGGCCCGCAGGACCGTGGTCGGGAGTCGATGGCCGCACCCACACCGCCGCCAGATCACCCCGAGTCGACCGGGCCGCAGGTTCCGGTGGAGATCGCGCCCCTCCTGCACATCCTGCGGGGAATGGCTGCCCGGACACCGGTAGGCGGGTACCTCGCTGTTGACGTAGCAGCGTGGGCAGGTACCGGTGGCTCGGAAGACCCGCTGCCAGGCACGGTCCGCGGTGGTCAGCACGGCGGCGACGGCCAGACCGGCCAGCCACGCGAGGCCGGTCACCAGCGCGAAGACCACCGCGAGCACAACCACCGCGAGCAGCACCCCGGCGGTCAGTCCGGCCAGAGATCCGACGACAGGCACCAGAAACGGCCAGACAACGACCAGGACCCGCGGATCCCATGCGGTGATGGGCCCGGTCGTGCGGGTCACCAGCAACCGGCAGGAGGCGAGGGCCCTGGACGCGACATGTGTCAGGTCGAGTCGTACCTGCACGGCGAAGTAGTTCGGCCAGGCGAAGTCACGGCGGACGAACCGTGCCGGGACCCGGCCTGCCAGCCGCCCGGAGACGACCTCTGCCGGCGTACGAACGGGAACGTCGCGGTCGGTGCCGGTCAGTACCGCTGCGGCCCGGTGCAGCACGATGCCCATTCCGGCGACGCCACCGAGGCCGGCACCGATGAGGGTCAACGGCGTGGCCACGAAGACCAGGGCGAGGAAGACCAGATAGAGATAGAGGGCGACAGCCAACAGGACGGCGACGACGATCAGGACGATCTGCATGTCAACCCCCACCCCGGCGCAGGGTGCGACGCAGCCAGGTCGACCGTGCCTGGTTCTGCATCGCCGCCCAGCGCTCTGCGACCGCCGGGTCGATCTCGGCCAACCGGCTCGCGGCCGCTTTCAGTCGTCGCTCCGAGGCCGTGGTCGTCCAGCCCTGCACCCCCGACGACAACCGTTCACGGTGAACGGCGGGGACCTGCCTGGTGTGCAGGAGGTAGAAGGCGAGGACGACGTACCACGGATCGGCCCCTTTGCGTACGTTTTCGATCAGCCGCACGCAGTAGCCGTCCATGATGACGGGCGGCAGACTCTGGAGCGTGTGCGGCAGCCACTCCGGCCGGCGCACCTGCAGCAGGGCCTGGATGACTTCGTCGCGCCGCAGCGCCAGCACCCGCTCGCCGGCCCCCGTCAAACGTTGCTCGAAGTGTCGGTAGCGCCTCGGGTCCGAGGCGTGGGGAAGCTCCCCGCAGGCCTCCCTGACCTCGGCGTCGAGCAGGAGCAACCGGTGCACCACCGCCCGAGCGGGCGGCCGCCACAGGCCGTGGTGGATGAGTTTCCTCGCCACGCCCAGCAGCGCGGTGGTGAGCGGTTGCCCACCGTCGTCGAGCCGGCCCGCGAGGCCCGCGAAGATCTGCGGGTCGAGTTCGACATCCGGCGGCAGCAGTTCGCAGAGCAGCCGTAGCTCATTCAGGGTCGGTTCGACCCGCTGCCAGAAAGCTGCCACCGTGCGTCGGATCGCCTCGTCCGCCTGCTCGGTGCCGATGACCTCGCCCAGATGCTTCCGAACGAGCTTCTCGCGTGCCACGGTGTCGCCGCGCCGCATGCGTGCGGCCAGCAGTACCTCGTCCAGCGGCAGGTCCGTGATCAACGGGCGGGGCAGCATCTTGTGTCCCCACGCGTCGCCGACCTCGTTCGACCGGCCGGCGCCGATCCGGGCGTACAACTCGTCGTGCAGCCTGTCCATCAGGGCGACACCGCACGACCACAGGTCGATGTCGTAGTTGCGCTCCGGATGGTCGGCCCAGTCCACGACGAACTCGTGCACGGCATCCTCGACCTCGCCGAGTCGGACCGTCAGTCCGAACCGTGTCGCCACCCGTAGGACGGCGTCGACGCCCACCGGTCGCAGGCCCCCGCGCAGGGCATCCACCACCAGGTCCTCGGCGAGCTGCCGCTGCTCCGCGCTCCACACACCCGGCGCCAGCACCGCCAGCCGCGCTCCGGTGACCTCCCCGTAGTGCGCCGCGTGATCCAGTTCGGCCCGGATCAACGCCAGCCGGACGGGTGCCACCCGGTCGTCGGGAACCTGTCCGGTCCCGGCGACCTCGTCGAGCGACAGCAGGACGTCCTGCGGCCAACGCTCGATCGATCTGACCAACTGGTCGACCAGGAGACCCCGGTGGTTGGGGAGCAGATCCGGTCCGCTGTCCCGCAGCCAGCTCACTGCCAGCCGAGCGGTGGCCAACGGCAGATCGGTCGCCGGCAGAATCATCGCACCGGCAAGGACGAGCGCCCGATCCGCCGGCAGGCCTGTCTCGGCCGCCACCTCGACCAGATCGACGACATCGTACGGGTCCTGTTCGACGAAGAGCCGCGCCAACTGGTCCGCCTCGGCAGTGACCGGTACCTCGCTCCAGACGTGGCGGACCAGGTCGAAGACGGCGTACCCGGAGTCGTTCTCGACGCTGCTGCTGGTGCTGTCCCAGTCCGGATGGACCGCCACCACCTGCTGGCTGGCGTACGCCGGATTGGTGGTGAAGACCTTGAACCCCACGGCCAACGCCCTGCGCTGCGGCAGCAGGAGGGTCGCCGCCGCGATCCAGCGCAGCACCAGGCCCGGGTCCTCGGCGATGAAGAGCACCCGGCGTCCGTCGGGCTCGTCGAGCCGGTGCAGGGTGGAGAGCAGTGCCACGAGCAACTCGACACCGCGCGGTGTGTCCCGGACGAACTCCTGCACCGCCGGCACGGTGATCGGGCCGGGGGTCCATCCGACCGGCACCGGCGGGCAGTCGGTCGTCGGGGCGGGCGTGCCGGTCCAGAACGGTGCCCCGAACAGTTGCGCGGGGCGGACCTCGCCGTAGTCGGCGGGATCGGTGGTGACGATGCCGTGGGTGAGCTGGTTGCCCTCCCGGCCGCCGTTGGCCTCCCGCCCCAGGTAGCGCCCGGCAGCGGTGGCCAGCAGACCGTCCCAGGTGTGCGCTAGGGAATCGGGGTACTCCTCGACGGGCCGCCGCTCCCGCATCCATTTCGACGGCGGCTCGTAGAGCAGGTGACGCTGCATCAACGACATCGCCTCTCGACCCGCCCCTTCGGAGCGGGCCTGGAACTGCAGCCCGGCGGAGCCCTGGAGTCCTTGGCCGGGCAGGCAGTCGGTGTAGATCAGCGTGTCGAAGGCGATTCCGCCGTCGTCCCCGGTCATCGCTGCCGCTGCCGGGGCACCACGTTGAACTGGGACAACAGCCACAGCAACGGTTCCGCCACCCGGAACGGTCGTACGCCGCCCTCGTTCACCGCGCCCTTGGTGTAGTCCGGCGGAGCGCCGAGCGAGGAGACCGCGAAGTAACGGAAGTTCGCGTAGTTGAAGCGTAGGTGGCGATCGATGTCGTCGCCGCCCCAGTCGGCGAGCACCGCCCGGACCTGCTCGTGGGTGGCCTGCCCGGCGACATCGTCGTAGTAGGGCGTCGGAGAGGGCTGCCGCAGCAGCGGATGGTCGCTGCCGAGCACCGGGAAGAACGCGTCCATCTTCGCGAACGCGACGGCGACGGGAATCCTGATCGCCCGGGTGGACCGGATGCTGTGACTGACCCGCAGCTTCTCGGTCACCCGATTGACCACGTCCACGGTGGCCTCGGTGGAGCGGACCGCCTCGGTCGGCAGGCGGATCAACTGCCGAGCCTGGGGGATCATGAAGGGGTCGAGCAGCAGGATCAACGCGCTGGCCGCACCCAGATAGGTCAGGTCGTGCGTCGTCTCCTGCGCGGTCAGGTCCTCGCCCGCGGTGTCGTAGAAGGAGAGGAACGAGGTACGGAACCGGCGGATCCCCGCGATCCGGTGCTCCCGGCGCCATTCGAACACGGTGGGCGGTTGCCGCCCGTTCACCGCCTGCGCGCTCTGCTCGAACAACCGCTGGCTGTCGAAGATCGTGCTGATCTCCAGTTGGTCGCCGCCCAGCGCCCTGCGTTGGCTGATTCCGGACATCCGCACGTCCGCGTCGAACCGGCCGCTCATATCGTTCAACAGTTGGTGAGCGAGCACCGTGAGGTAGACGCTCTTGCCGGTGCCCTTGGCGCCGACCATCGCGATGAGTGGATTGACCGAGGCACCGAAGTTGGACGACAGCGGAGTGTGGCAGCGCGGACAGGCGCGGATCCCGCTCTGCGCGCCGCATGTCGGGCACTCCGCCTTCGCCGGCCAGATCGGTGACCGGTTGGCCAGGCCGAACACCGGGCGTACCTGCTCGTTGAAGCCGGTTTCCCGCTCGCGTGCCTCGTCCCGGGCCGGAGCACAGCCCTTCCTGCCGGGTGATCCGCGGCCGGTGCACTGGTACCACAGCCGACTTCCGTTGATCTTGTGGTAGCAGTACGGGCAGGAGACTCTGCTCATCAGGTCACCTTCAACTCTGCGACGGGCGGATCGATCATCGTCAGCTGCACCTGGCCGTCGGCGAAGCAACGGATCCAGTACGGCTTACGTACGGTGCGGGGAATCTCGACCTCGAAGGTCAGTGGGGACTGCCGGGCGAAGGCCAGCCCGGTGAACCGGTCGACCTCGGTGCCCTGCTCGACGCGGAGCGGCATGACCAGGCCCGACGACACCACCACCGTCAGGTCGACCCCGACACAGTCCTGGTCGGCGACGACCTCCAGCAGCCGGTGCCGGCTCAACCGATGCCGCAGCCCCGATGGGCGGCGCAGCCGGTAGGCCAGTTCGACGGCCCGACCGGCGACCTCCACCGTCGCCGGCGCCGACAGACCCTCGCCGCTGGCACCCACCGACACCGCCCGGACGGTGGCCTTGCCGCCGGCCGGACCGACCCGCAGCACGCATCCGGAGCCGTCCACGTACTGGCTACGGGTGAGGCGCCGCACCAGGGTCGCGGCGTCAGGGCGCTCCCACTCGACCTCAACCAGCCCCACCTCGCTCGGCCAGACCCAGCTCAGCACCACCTCAGCACCGATGCGCTGGGCGTGTAGCCGGGTCACCGGCTCAACCTGGCCCATCTCGACCGGTCGGCCGACCACAGCCCCGGTGCCGCCGACGGTGAAGGGCACATACACCAGTGGGCCGGCCGGGACCTCGGTCTCCAACACCAGGTCCGATCCGACCGCCTCGGTCAGGCCCACGGCCTCCCGGCCGAAGCGGTGAATCTCCTCAAGTGGCAGCACCGTCCCGAACTCCCACGGGGGCGACACGCTCGCGTACCGGACCTGGATCTGACCTGCCGCAGCCGGCCAGGACAACTGCACCCGGGCGACATTGCGTCGGACCGCCAGCGGCCGAACGGTCAAGCCGTCGAACGGTTGGGCCTCCGCCCGGGGTACCGCCGCCACCACCTTCGCCGCCGAACGGACCTTCCGGCCCTGCGGATCGTGGTAGATCGCGGTGAGCTGGTAGTAGTACTGCTCCCCCTCGCGTACGTCGCGGTCGACGAAGGCGGTCCGCTTCGCCGACACGGCCGTACCGTCGCTCGCGCCTTGCGGCGGCCGTCCAGCGGTACGCCGCACCTGCACCTCCACCAGGTCCGGGTGTCCCGGCCAGGAGCCCGCGACCTGGTCGGCGCGAGCGGCCAGGGTGACCGCGCCGATCGGGGGGACCAGACGGAACGCAACGGTCGCCGGGCGTGACCAGGCGCCGGTCTCGGTGCCGGCGAAGACGGCGTAATGCAGATCCCGCACCACCGGGGGCGACGGATCGACCACGGTGGTGTCTGCCGTGCCGGCGACCTCGACCCCGTCCGACGGCAACTCCGGCACCCGCCCCTCACCGCGGACCACCCGGTAACGCACCGTGCGGACGGTGTTCGACGGCTGCCAGCTCAGTCGCACCCCGTCGCCGTACTCGGTGACGGTGACCTCCCCGGGCGGGGGCAGCGGCAGCCGACTCAACCGGACGTCGAGGTCGGAATCATCGGCGGCGATCCGTTGGGCGTCGCGCAGGGCCCGCTCGGCGTCCTCCTCCCGGCGTTCGCGCTGGGCGGTGTCAGCCGTACGGAGCAGCCGCTCGAACTCCGCCTGCCGCTCACCGACCGCCTGCTGGAGTTCCGCCCGTTGCGGATCGGCGGCCGGCACTGCGGCCAGGGCCTGTTCGGCCGCGCGCAGTTCACCGGCGGCGAGCAGATCACGGATCCGGTCGGCACCGCCGGACGTACCCGAGGTCAGAGGCAGGCTGGCGACCAGCAGCTCGGCGTCCTCCTGGGTGACCCCGAGCCGGGTCGCGGTCCGGATGAGCAGCACGTCGGCCACGCCGCCGCTGCGGGCGGTGGACAACTGCTCCACGATCTGGAACAGCGCGATGGTCCGCAGGTCCGCCCCGGCACGCAGGCCGCTGTCCAGCAACCGCAGCGCTGCCTTGCGAGCCCGCAACGCCGGCGAGTCGGCAGCCCGTTCCGCGGCCTTCATGGCGTCGGCCAGCACCGCCGGGGAGAGTTCGAGGCGGGGGCCGTTCGGCACCGCGAAATCCCGCACCAGGGTGAAGGGACGGTCGATGCCGGGATGCAGCAGGTGCACCACGGTGGGCAGGCCCAACTCGCCCAGCCGCTGGCCCAGCTCCCGGAAGGCGGTACGGGTAAGCCCGCTGTCCGTCGGCAGCTCGACGGTGTCGACGAGGCGCAGCCCGGCCTGGCGGGCCGCCTGCTGCACCTGCGCGGGCCGCAGCGCCGGGTACTGCGAGGCGATTCCCGCCAGCTGCGCCCTGGTCACCTGCTGCACCGACCCGTACGCCCTGGTCAGATCGGTCACCAGCTGCTTGATGGCCTGCCGCGCCGTCTCGTCCTGGCGCTGGGCCTGCACCTGCCACCAGGCCGGGTCGTGCAGCTTCGCGCCCACCGTCCGCCGCAGTTCCTCGTCGGCGGTGAGGAACTGCCGGCAGACCCGGGCCTTGCTGTCCGGCCCGCCGGCCGTCTGGTTCCAGTACGTCCGCAGGTCACGAAGGTGACGTTCCAGCTCCTGGGGCGACATCTCCGGATCCACCGCATAACGGCGCAGCAGGTCGTCGTCGGCGAGTGGGCCGTGCCGCCCGCGCAACGGCTTCACGACGTCACGCTCGTAGCGGGCTCGGTCGAACGCCATGCCTCAAGACCTGACCGAGAGGGCCGACACGGTCGCCGTCGCGTCCAGGACCTCCTCCGGACTGAGCACGCTGACTCGCACCTCGATGGTCAACTCCTGACCGCTGACCGGCTCGCTCGCTCGCACCGTGAGCAGGCCCTCGTCGTCGACGATCATGACGATGTCGATCGGCGAACCGGCGGGCAGCGACGGCAGGCCGCTGATCACCCCACGACCATGGTCGACCGGCTTGTTGTCCGACAGCTCAGGGCTCTCCGTACCACCTGCCTGCTCGTAGATGCTGATCTCGACCTCGTGCTGGTCCGGTACGACGGTCTGTGCGTCGAGACTCCGCGTACGCGGCAGGGTCTCGTCCGCGTGCACCAGGTGCTCGACATAGCTGGCAGACTCCGGATTCTCCTGCCAGCCGGGCTGGTTGGTGTCCAGCAGCCGCACCCCGAACGCCTTGGGCAGCACGTTCTGGATCTTCTTGTCGGCCAGCCGGGCCAGTGCGGACTCGTCCACCGCCAAGCGCTGGGCCAGCGCGTGAACCCGCTCGCGGCGTTCCTCGACGGTCGGCTCGGTCTCCGTTGGGCCGCCGGCCTCCCAGTTCCAGACCGCCCGACTGAGCGCGAATCGGGCCGCACCCTTGGCCACCGCGAAGTCCGGGTCGTGCAGGCGCGGTGTCCAGCCGAACCGGTCGCTCAGCGCCGCCTTGACGGCGGGCATCTTGCTGGAGCCGCCGACCAGCAGCACCTCGTCGATGTGCCCCGCCGGGTTCTCCACGGCGAGCTTGGCCGCCATCTTCTCCAGCGTCCGTTCGGTGAGCCGGACGGTGTTGTCGAGCAGATCCTGGGTGATCCGCTCAAAGATCTCCCGGGTCACCTCGACCGTGGCCACCGAGCCGGCGAACCGGAGGTGCTGCGTCCGCGTCGTGACGTTCGACAGCCCTCGCTTGAGGTCCTCGGCATTGCGGCGGAGTTCCTGCATGAACTCCGGGTCTTCCCGGGGATCCTCGGCGGTGTCCACCTGGTTCTGGAACTCGTCGAGCAGGTAGGTGACGAGCCGGTCGTCCCAGTCCACGCCGCCCAGTTCCTGGTCGCCGTCGGTGCAGACGACCTCGACGGTGTCGGCCGCGACCCGGATGACGGTGGTGTCGAAGGTGCCGCCGCCGAGGTCGTAGACGAGCACGAACCGCTCCGCCGCGCCGTCCGCCACCTCGTACTGCAGGGCGGCGGCGACCGGCTCCGGCACGATCCCGATCACGTTGAGCCCGGCTATCTCACCGGCCTTGCGGGTGGCGTCCCGCTCCAGCATGCCGAAGTACGCCGGCACCGTGATGACGACGTCGCGCACCTCACGGCCGGTGTCCTGCGCTGCGGCCTGCGCGAGCTGCTTGAGAATCAGCGCGGAGATGGACTCCGGGGTGTAGGTCCTGCCGTCGAACTCCCAGCGGCGCTCGCGGCCCATCTCCCGCTTGACCCGCTGCACCACCCGCTCGGAGTCGAGCACCGCGTTGTTCCTCGCCTCGGCACCGACGACGACGTTGTCCGCGTTCTCGAAGAAGACCACCGACGGGGTCGTCTCACTGCCGGAGACCGGATCACGGACGAGGGCCGGCCGGCCGTATTCATCTATGTATGAGACGACGGAGTACGTCGTACCGAGGTCGATGCCGAAGTAGACGGCAGCATCGTCAGACATGTGATCCTCCTGGACGAACCGACCACACTGCGTGGCTCGGGAAAGAGTCAGTCGGCGGACGGGGACAGTTGTTGCGGAATGACTCCACCAGCCGGATCGTCGGCACCGGTCGGTTCGACCGGGGACCAGCGACTTACCCGCACCGGCGCCAGCGCCAGCGGTCGACCGGTCACGCTGTCGAGATAGCCGACACCGACCGCCTCGGCGATCTGACCGTCGTCGTTCGGCCCGGCGGCCGGTACGACCCCGGTCGCGCGATGCCGGGACGGGTCGAACTGCTCGCCTACCGCCGGGCGGTACACCTGCACCCCACCGCGCTCGAGCGACAGTTCGGCGCTGTACGCGAACGAGGTGAGCAACTCCGCGGCCCGCGTCGCCGACAGGTCCACCGGCAGCGACGCGGCCTGCCGAAGCAGGTCGGCGTGCAGGCGGTACAGGTCGGTGAGGAGCGGGCGCAGCACCAGTTGCCGTTCACCGGCCCGTAGCCGCTGATTGTCCTCGTGCAACCGGTCGATGATCCGCTCCTGGGCAGCGGCCCGCTCGTGCGCGGCGGCCAATTCACGCCGCAATTCCTGCACGCCAAGATCCAGCCGATCCAACCGTTGCAACAGGCCGTCCGACCCGGTCGCCGCCGCATCCACAGTCGCCGAATCGGTGTCGACCGGCTCCGGTCCGGTACCGGCTGTCTCCGGATCTTCGCCGCTCACGTTCACGGTCGAGCCCGGCTCGGACTCGTTCAGCACGTTCATCGACGTCTCCTCCCGCCAGTTCGGTGTTCACAGCTCAGCCGACTCGGCGTGTCCCCCCGCCGGAGCGCCGACAGTTCCTTGTTCAGTGGACCTCCGGCGGCGGTGGCAGACGACAACGGCAGTGCTCGCACCAGATCGAATCGGCACAGGGTGAAGGCACCCGCAACGAAGATGACCATGATGAACGTCGTCACGACTGTCGGCACCATGTTGCTGACGAGCAGCCCGCCTCCGACAAAGGCTGAACGGCTGGCCGAGCCGAGGTCACAGGCGCACGTGCGCGAAAGCGGTGTTCCGGCCTCTCTGATCGCCGCCACATTGTATGGAGAGTAGGCCGAAACGGCGAGGTTGGACAGCACGGCAAACACGTACGGAAAGGGGATTCGCGCAAGCCGGCACCCTTCTCCTCGGCCCTGACCGCCGCTGCCGTGCCACCGTGCCGGAGCTCCCGTCTCGGGCAGGGGACAGTGGGGCGACACCGAGCACCCGTGCTGGGCTGACCGCCGGGCCCGGTCAGGGCCCCATGCACCCAAGCAGGCCAGCCCCTCGGCGAGGCCGATCAAGGGAAGTGTCAGGTGCCCGACACCGAGTGCAACCAGCAGCGGAAGCCGGGCGGCTGACCCCGACACCCAGGGCATTTGCGCCGATCGACCGATCGGACACCAATCGAAGACACTCGGTCTCTTCAATCAGACTCGCGGGCGATTGTCGACACTGCCCGAACTGACCACATTGAAGGCCGCGCCCCGCGCTTATCGTGTGGCGTCAGGTAACGGATAACGCCGACCACCGGTGAGACGACGTCTCCCGCAGGCCAAGCCCATCTCGACGAGCGAATAGAGCTGTTCCGTGACAGCGGTGAACAAGCGGGGAACTCCCACCGGACGTTCATCCTCCACCACCCGGCGGGGCGGCACCGAAAACGAAACCTCCTCGGCCACCCCGGCAAATCTCTGGCCCCTCGGTCCGTTGCTCCGGCTGCGCGACAAGAGCGCAATCCTCACCAGCAAGGGCTACGAGGCGCTTGCGGATCGGGAGACCAGGAATCTCTACGAGGCATGGCCGAAGATCTCCGAGAAAATCAGTTCGCTGAAGCTGAACCATCTGACGTCGGCAAGCTTGGAGTCACACTTCAAAGCCTTCTGCGTGTCCGCCGCACGGCGACGCGCCGCCTTCAGCCGACTGAGGTTCATCGCCAGCTCGATCGCCGCACTGATGGCAGTGTTCCTGAGCCTGGCCGTGCTCGCCGTCGCGGTAGCACACAGTCGCCCGTATGCGGTCGTGATGCATCTGCTGACCGCGCTGGCCCTGACGTTACCCGCGACATACGCGTTGCGAAGCCGGCGGCTGCTACCGGTCTTCATCGCCCTTGGCATGTCACTGACGACGCTCGTGGTTGCGCTGCTGGTGGCGGACAGGCGCGGATGGTTCGATTGGACCGCTCTCCTGCCGGTGGCTCGGACCGCGGACGGCGATGCGGCGGCAGGCATCGCGCTGGGCGCCGCCTTTGTCGCGACGATGACGCTGGTGGCACTGGGCGCATCGGGCATCGAGGCGGTGGTGAGTCGAACTCACCAGGGCATCAGCGCCCCTGACATCAAGGCGTTCGAAGACCTGCACGAGGTGATCGTCGGTCTGCTCGGCAAGGAGAAGTGGTCACCCGGATCCGGGGCCCGTCGACGGATCGCCAAGCGACTCGAAGTGGCGGCAGCGTCCGTCGAGAACATGTACCGCCCCTACCCCAAGGGCAGCCGGTGGCAGCGGATCCAACGCGAGGAACTGCGCAAGAAGGTGGACCAGGCCGCCAAGGTCCTCCGGGAGGGTCGCCCGCTCTGGGGAGCGCCGGAGTCGGATGACAAGGTCGTCGGTGACTGCATCGTCTCGATGATCGCGATCTGCCTCGGCGATCACGGCAAACTGCCGTCGTCCATGCCGGCCGTTCCGCCGCAGCGTACCGCCAGGCCTGTGACCTGGCCCTTCGTGCGTCGCTTCATCGCGGCGCTGATCCCGGTGGCCGTCGTCCTGGCGGCGCCCCGGCTCGGCGTCCCGATCTCCACGTCGTTCGCCGCCATGCTCGGCGGGCTCGCCGTGTTGATCGCCCTTCTGACCCTGTTCACGCTGGTTCATCCTGAGCCGGGGTGGGTCTTCGCCGAGGTTCGGAGGATCCTCGGGGTGGTGGCGACGGCTCTCGGGACCCCGCCGACCGCCTCCGACGACGACGGGCTGGGCCCGGAGCAGCCTACCCAGCCGCCGGACACCCGCCAGTCGACACCGAAGGAGCAGCGGCCGCCGGAAGCGAGATCCGCCACGCCCGGCAGCACCGCCACCGAACCAACCGATCGGACCAGCCCAGAGGAGAAGACATGAGGCCATCTGCTCTCCGGACGGGTGCCGGCGCCCTGCTCGCCGCCCTGCTGCTCGCGGGCGCTCCGACCTTCGCCGCTCCGGTGCGGGCAGCGTCCCCGTCACTCGACGACGTATACGGGCAACTCGGCATAGACGAGGTCGCCGCCGACTACCTGATTCTGATCGACATGTCCGGATCGATGCAGGACGGTGGCCTGTACGACGGCGTACGACGGGGGCTTCGGGAGTTCGTCGCCGCGCTCGCCCCCAGGGACAACATCAGCCTGATCTCCTTCGCCGAGAAGGCGGAGGTCATCTGGAGTGGACCGGTAGGCCGGAATCCGGACGCCGTCGTGGGCAAGCTGCCGGCGAAACCCACCGGCCGGTACACCGACATCGGCGCGGGTATCGCCAAGGCTGTGGATCTGCTGGAGAAGCCGGGCGGTTCGCCGATCGCCAGCGTCGTCCTGCTCACCGACGGCCGGCACGACCCGAAGCGGGGCAGCGCCTTTCCGCTCACCGGTGGGTACGCCTGGCGGGAGCTGACCACCCGCGCAGGCAAGCTCCCGCAACAGATCACTCCCTTCGCCGTACAGCTGCGAGGGGCCAACGGCGCACCGCTGTTGCGGAAGGTCTTTCCCGACGCCCAGATCCTCCGATCCGGCACCGTAGACCAGTTGACCGAACGCCTCGATCTGCCGAAAGCCGCGACACGGGCCGCCAAGGCACGGTCGCTGCTCGCCGAGGAGCTGTCGGCAGAGGTACGCGTCGAATGGCCACCGGCCGCGACCATCCTGCGACACGGTACGAACACACTGCCGCTGACCTTGCAGAACACCGCCCAGCACATACCCGTCGAGGTGTCGGATCTGGTGCTGCGCAGCGAGTCGCCGGGCCTGTCGGCACAGGTGGCCACCGGGACGACCAGCATTCCCCCCGGTGGCACGGTGTCGGTGGCGGTGTCGGTCACCTGGGACGCCGGGCCGGCCAGTTGGCGTCCCTCCCAGGTGGTGACGACACAGCTACCGCTGACGCTGGAGGCGCGGATCGGGTCGTCGTGGTCCGAGACGCTGGCCCGGGAACTAAAGGTCGACTTCAGACCGACCCTGTCGGGAGCGACGACGACGCTGCCGGCTTCGGCGCAGCGGGGCAGCCCGGTCCCCTGGACGGTCGCAGCCGCCATGGTGCTCGCCCTCGTCGGGCTGGCGCTACTGGTGCTGTGGCTGCGGGCCAACCCCGTACCCGGCGGCATCCTCACCGCCACGCCGCTGGACCCGACCGTCACTGGCGGATCGATGCCGCTGCTCAAGCGCCGGGCGGTGATAAGCGCGCGGTCGCTCGGCATCAAGGGGTCCGGTTCGGTGGTCGGCCGACGGCGCAGCATCAGATCCTCGCGAATCCATCTGGTGATCGCCTACAGCCAGGACGGCTCCGTGGAGAATCGCCACACCGGTGAGTGCGAGCCGAGAAAACCCGTGGTGATCAACAAGGTCAGGTTCACCTGGCAGCCGCCGTCCGGCGCGAACGCCTCCGCCGCTACGCCGACGAAGACAGCCAGGTCTCGCTGAGCCGCCCCGCCGGTCGGGTCGTACCTGAGATCGGAACTCTTCTGCCAGGAGGTGGCGCCGCCGTGTAATCGCCTGCCCAGCGGGTAGGCGCGTCGCCGGAGCAGGCGAGAGGCGGTACCGGAATGGCGAAGTTCCTACTCACGGCGACGTATCAGGGCAGTGGGCTGGAAGGGCTGACCGTGGACGGCGGGACGGTGCGCGTCGAGGTCGTCCGGTCCCTGGTCGAGAACGCCGGTGGCCGGCTGGAGCTGATGTACTTCTCGTTCGGCGAGTACGACACCTACGTCCTGTTCGACCTGCCAGACCACGTCACCGCCGCCGCCATGGCCATCGCCGTACGAGCGGGCGGCCTGGTGAACGGCCGCCTCATCCCCCTGCTCACCCCGGAGCAGATCGACGCCGCCGTCAACCTGCCGATCGCCTACCAACAACCCGGCCGCTGAAGTGCCCCGATCTTGGTACGAATCCGCCCCTCCAGGGGCAGTTTCATACAAGATCTGCGCGCCAGGCGCAGGGGGCCGGCTATCTCGGCTGTTTCGGTGATGAGATCTGCCGGTGTCGCGGCGATGATCGATCGGTGCGATCAGCTCACCCGCAGCGCGTACCCGATCGGGCCGGTTCCTCCGGGGTCGAGGGCGGGTGGCCGGTCGCCCGCTGGCGGCGCGCCCTGGCGGTGCTCGCGCCGCTGGTCGCGGTGGTGCTCGGCGCCGCGATGGCTACGCAGTGGGAGGTCGGCGGCGGGCGAGCCGTCTGGTCGCTACCCGCTCCGGCGCGATGGATGGCCGAGAACCTCCCGCTGTTCGACGGTTCGGAACCGGCGTGGATCTGGCGCGGACCCTTCTTCGTCTCGGTGCTGCTGGCACTGCCGCTCGTCTGGACGGTCACCGGCCTCGCCACCGCGGCACCTCGACGCCTCACCAGGTACGGGCTCCTCGCCGCGACCATCGCGATCGGCCTCGAATACAACAGCCCCGGGTACGGATGGGTGTTCGACCTCGCGGCCCTGTTGACGGCGCTGGTGGGCACCGTGTGGTGCGGACTCCAGGGGCTGCGTCACGGGATGCTGCCACGCCGGGTGGCATGGGCGCTCGTCGCCGCGCTGCCGCTGACGCCGCCGGCCGGCTTCCTCACCTTCTGGTACCTGCCGCCCGGGCTGACCATGGGCCTACTGCTCGCCTGGGCGGCTGCCGCTATCGCGGCCGGTCGACAACCAGTGCGACACCTGCCGCGAAAACTTAATCATTGATAAACATGCATGTAACTCTTTAGCATTCTCACCATGCGTGCTCGCCGCTTCACCCTCGTCGCACTCCTCGCCGCCGCGCTGGGGCTCTCCGGCACGGCCATCGCGTACGCGGCCGACGATCCGGTCATCCTGACCACCCCCGGTGCACCCGTGGTGGTGACCAACGAGTCGCACCTGCTCACCCTGACCTGGGCACCCTCGACCTGGATCGGCGAGCCCGGTGGAACGCCAATCCGGCACGAGGTCCGGGCGTGGCTCGGCCCCAACACCTACCGCAGCCTCGGCACCACCACCGGCACCGACCTCACGCTGACCGACCTGGCACCCGGCACCGAATACCGGCTCACCGTCTGGGCCTCCACCAACGGCGGATACTCCCTCGACTCACCGCAGGTCCCGGTGCGCACCGCGTACGGAAAGGCCAGAGTGAGCTACCACAACATGGACTGGTCACCCACCGACAACCAGATCCAGCACGCCCTCCAGATCGTCAACACGGGCACCACCCCGCTGGACCTGACCGAGGTGCGGGTGCGTTACCACGTGACGTTCGAGGGCGGGAACACCTCACTGGTCACCAACTGCGACTGGGCCGCGATCGGCTGCGCCAACGTGCAACACCATCTCCAGTTCTTCCCGCTGCCCCAACCGCCACCGCCGCCGCCGACCCGCACTCCGACCCCGACTCCGACTCGGACGGTCCTGCCGCCGCACGGTACGTCGATCCCCGGCTGGATCGAGCTGACCTTCGCCAGCGGGACGCTTGAGCCCGGCGCGTCGACCGGCCCCATCCAGCTACGCCACCACCGCCCGAACTGGACGGCGATCGACGAGCGTGACGACCGCAGCTGGCAGCAGGCCACCGGCGGCTGGACCGAGAACAGCCGGATCACCCTCGACGTCAACGGCATCCGCGAGTACGGCGACACCAACGCGTAAGCCGCACAGTCCGTCGCGCTGATCGCGGCACCCACCAACTGACTCTCTCCCCCCACCCGCCGTAGATCTTGGTACGAGACCGCCCTTCCGAGGGCCGTTTCGTACCAAGATCTGTGCGTCAGAAGCGGATTCCGGTGACAGCGCCCGAAGCAGGACAGGCGTGCGGCAACCTTCCTTGTCCTCTACGTCACGAATACCGCCGAGGATCCCGGCAGGGGAGCCCATGAGGACTTCCGTGAACAGCTCATCGAGGTCGCTCAGGACACGGCCGACTTCGGGCCGGAGGCAACCCCAGTGGACGTGTTTACCTGGTACTGCCAGGGCAGGTTGCAGATCAGCTGATCGAGCGTCGACTGGCGCTCACGGCGACCGTACGAACCCACTGATCAGGGGCTGAGTCTTCGGGCTGTCTCGGCCGACTGCCAGCTCCGCAGCGCGTTCTTGATCCGCCGGTTCTCGGCGCGTACCTCGGCGAGCTGGCGCGACCGCTCCCCCAGCTCGTACGCGAGCCGGTGCAGCAGGGCGTCGACCTCGTCGACCTGGTAGCCGCGCTGGGCCAGCCGGGTGCGGGGCAGGGCGAGTTCGGTGATCTTGTCCGGGGTCAGCTGGCCGCGCAGGGCGTTGTGGCTGCGGTAGACCGTCATCGCCACGGGATCCGTTCCGGTAGGTGGATCCGCTCGCCCGGCACCCCGGCGGCGAGCAGCCGCAACCGTGACCCGGCCAGCATCGCCGGCGGCCCGCAGACGTACACCTCGTGCTCTGGGCGCAAATGGTCGAGGGCAACGGTGAGTGCATCGCCCCGCTCCCCCGGCTCGGCCAGCTCGTCGTGGGAGAAGGTCGGCACGATCGTCAGCCAGTCGTGGCGCAGCTTGTCGAGGGTGATCGCGTCGTACAACGCCTCCACCGAGCGGGCTCCGACGACCAGGATCACCCGCCGGCCATCCGGGTCGGCGGCGGCCTGCTCGACCAGGGCCCGCAGCGGCGCCAGCCCGGTGCCGCCGGCCACCAGCAGCAGGTCACGCCCGCCGCCCAGGCTCAGCCCGGTATCCGTGGGCGGGCCGAGGTGGAGCAGCTCTCCGGGGCGTACCTCATGGGCCAGGCTGGTGGAGACGGTGCCGCCGGGGACCGCGCGGACGTGCAGCTCGACGGTGCCGTCCGGGCGCGGCGCGTTCGCCGGGCAGAGCCAGCGCCACCGGCCGGGCCGGCGCGGCGTGCACACCGGCACCGCCTGGCCGCACTGGTACGGCAGCCGCCGCCACGGCCGTACCGTCAGGATGGCGACGCCGTCGCAGAGCCGGTCGTGGCCGATCACCTCGGCCGGCCACCAGGCCGGGCCGTCGTCCGCCCGCGCGGCGGCCCGCTCGACCTCCGACCAGGGCACGCGGGTCTGTAGCGCATCGTCGATGACGGCGGCGTGCGCCGGGTGCAGACCATATCGACGGTACGCACGGCCGAGCACCGCCAGCAGCGCCAACCTGTTCGGACCGTCGACGCTGGTCGTCAGCTGGCGCAACGCGGCGTGCAGCAGCGGGGCCGCCCGCTCCGGCAGCAGACCCGGGAAGCGATCCTCCACCGCCTCCCAAAAGCTCGCGGCACCCAGGTCCCGGCGCGTTTTCAGGACCCCCATCAGGTAGTCGACCGCACGCCGGTGCTGCGCCTCCGACCAGCCCAGGCTCGGAACCTCGGGCTCGTCGCCGGTCCCGCTGGTCAGCGACCGCGCCAGGTGCGTTTTCAGCCGATCCCAGTCCACCCCGATCAGGTACGCGGACAGCTCCACGTCCGCCGCCACCAGACTCAGCCAGCGGCCGACCGCCTCGCGTGCCTCCGCCTCGGTCATCGTGTCCGGCCCTCGGCTTCGCGCTGCTCCCCGTTGAGCTGCTCGGCGGTGAGGCCGGCGGCTTCGAGGGTGGTGTGTCCCCAACGAGCCAGGCGGCACGGGTACGGGACACGTTCGCTGCGGCAGAGCAGACCGTGCGGCCAAGCCTCGGGCGCGTGAACGCGAACCGCCAGCGTGGCGAGGGCCAAGTCCTCGTCGGTGACCGGGGTGAGGACGGGAAAGTCGGCGAGTACGGCAGACATCGGCGGGCGCCTCCGGTGGTGTGCTGCGTGGATCGGCACCGGGGCGGGCGGGAGCGGCGCACCCGCGATCGGGGGACGCGGTACGCCGGAGCCAGCACCCGCCCCGGGCCATGCGTCCACCCTGGTCAGAAGCTCGAATCCGCGACATGACTACGGACTGCACCTCGTCGGTAACTGCACTGCACCGACTGACGCTAGGCTGCCCGAGGATCGATCTCGATGTGACCGGAGGCAGCACGATGACGACCGTGCAACGGTGGACCGGCCGGGAGACGCGAGCACTGCGCCAGGCGCTGCGGATGAGCATCAAGGACTTCTCGGCGCATCTGGGCGTCGCCGAGCGGACCGTGTCGAAATGGGAAGCCGGGCAGGAGGCAGTCCGCCCTCGACCAGAGATGCAGGCCGCGCTCGATACAACGCTGAGCAAGGCGGGCGAGGACGTCCGCGACCGTTTCACTCTCGCGATCGACGCCCACGAGCCACGGTTGCCACCTGACGCAGTCCGCTCAGACCTGGGAGCGATGGCGCGTCAACGCGTCGCCGTCGCTCGGGTGTCTGCCGACCGGACGCATGAGGAGTTCGCTGAACTGCTGGCCACGCCACTCGGCTGGCGGCCGAGTGCCGAGATGGTGCTGCGCTGGGAAACTAGTGAAACGCCGCCCGGGGACGTGATGCTCGCGCTCGACACGCTGGACCAGCGCCGATCGCCGCTGCTCGTCGACGGCCTGGCCGGCCTGATAGCGGTCCACCCGAGCCGATCCCAGCTCGCCGCGCACTTGCCGGCTGACCAACTCTTCGATGGCGCTCGGGACATTAGAGCGGTCGGGCTGTCCCTCAACATGCTCTGCCAGGACTACGCGGACCGCCGCTGGCAGGCTCTCCTGGCGAACGGCGCCCAGGTCCGGTGCCTGTTCCTGGATCCGGACGGTTCGGCGATTCAGGCGCGCGAGGCAGAGGAAGGATTTCCGAACGGACAGCTCTCGGCACTGACGAAGCTCAACATCGAGACGTTGCTTCGGGTGCGCGACCGGCTGCCTGTCAACCTGCGAGACAGGTTGAACCTGGCGACCTACGACGAAACCCTTCGCTTCAACATCGTGCTGGTGGACGATCTGTGCGTGGCGCAGCCCTACCTGGCAGAGAGTCGGGGCGTTGACTCCCCCGCATTCGTCAGCCGCCGAGAGTTGTCCGGCGCCGGGCTATACCCGGTGTTCGAGCAGGTCTTCGAGTCGCAGTGGCAGCGCGGGCGGGCCCTGTGAGCCAATACAGAGAACTGCTGCCGATCGCGGTGGAAGCCGTGCGGCGCGCAGCTGAGGCAATGCGGCACCGATCGCCAGGCTCGCTGACGATAAAGAGTGATCGCGACCTCGCGTCGGATCTGGATTTCACCATCGAACGTGATGTGCGGGCGTTCCTGGCCGCAGAAACGCCTGGGATCGGCTTCCTCGGCGAGGAGGAAGGATCGACCGGACCGGCCGAGATGCGGTGGGTCCTCGACCCGATCGACGGCACAGCAAACTTCCTGCGCGGCCTGCCGATGTGCGCGGTCTCGCTCGCCCTCGTGCACCACGACGATGCGGTTGTCGGCATCATCGAGCTGCCCTTTCTCGGCTCGCGCTACACCGCCGCCAAGGACGGCGGCGCCTACGCGAACGGGCGCAAGCTCACAGCCAGCAGCACCATCCGCCTGAACGATGCCATCGTCGCCCTCGGCGACTACGCAGTCGGCTCGGATGCCGCAGCCAAGAACCGGCTACGACTCGCCCTGACCGCCCAGCTTGCCGCCGAGGTCCAGCGAGTGCGCATGACCGGCTCGGCTGCGCTCGACCTAGCGTGGCTTGCCGAGGGCAAGCTAGACGCGGCGCTAACGATGTCCAACCATGCCTGGGACATGGCGGCAGGGGTCGTAGTAGCACGGGAAGCCGGAGCAATTGTCCTCGACGGAAACGGTACTACGCATACCTCCCACTCGACCGTCACGCTCGCAGTCGCACCCTCACTCAAGGAGCCCATCCTCGGGATCTATCAGAAGGTCGCCCTGGCGGTGGAGACGGAGGAAGGTCGGACGTGGCTCTGAGGCGACGCCGCCTCTCCCAGCGGCGTAACGCCCTCGCGTTCAGCCAGGAACACCTACCGGAGCGGGCCGGGCTGCTCGTATGACTCGACAGAGTGTGCTGGCTCTGGTCGTCTGCGCCGCTCCCCCGGTGCTACGGATCGGCGAGCTAATCGAACTACTTCAAGAAGGTGGCTGGACCGTCTGCCTCACCGCAACGCCGACCGCTGCGACTTGGGTCGACCGGGAAGCGCTGGCGCGGCAGACCGGCTATCCGGTCCGGGCCGAGTGGCGAATGCCCGGCGATCCGGAGCCTCATCCTTCGGCAACCGCAGTTGCGGTGGTACCGGCCACATTCAACGTCATCAACAAGTGGGCTCAGGGAATCAACGACACACTCGCACTCGGCATCCTCAACGAAGCACTCGGCGCGGGCATCCCGGTGTACGCGTTTCCGAACGTCAAGGCACAGCTTGCCGCTCATCCCAGCTACGACCGGCACCTGCGGCTACTTCGGGACGGGGGCGTCATCGTGTCACCCCTGCCTGCGGAATTCAACTGGCGGGTGGTTGTAGACCGACTCCGAGCCTCCGTGTAGGGCTGCCGATTCAGGCGGTGGGCGTGCCACCGGCGGGCAGCCACGAGGAGTCGCCCGCGGTGCGGGCCGACGCAGCGCGTTGCATCCGATCCCAGAGGCGAACCAGGGCATCGGTGAAGGCGGTGGCCGCATCGGCATCGGCGTCAGCAGGCGGGAATGCGGGCGGCCCACCGCTCGGCAGAGGCCGGGCTGCGCCCGGCCCGGGGTTGAGCCGGACCAGCATGAACACTGTGTTTATCCAGTACTGCCAGGCTGCCCAGGACTGCCGCGCCGCAGTTTGAACCACGGGAGTCGTCGATATGCGCGGCACGTATACCGCGAGCCCGCAGAACGGCCTAATTGAATAGGTTCGACTGAGCACCATCGACACAGCCACTCGCGAGATGGCTAGGTTGCCGGTGAAACGTGCGAACTGCCCCCGCTACGGCGAACGCCTTGCCCCGCAAAAACGACAGTGGACGTTACGCGCCGCTCCACCGGCGTCAGGGCGGAGTTCGGGAACCGCCTGCCTGTCAATCGGGGATGATCATCGCCACGCGCACTGGAAGCCGTTTGCAGAGATCGCCCGCTTATAGCTAACTGGCATTCGGCTAAGAGCGTGTCTCAGGTGGTGAGTTTGAGGTAGCGCTTGTGGCAGGTCAGGGCGGCGGCGAGGGTGACGAATGCGCAGTACAGGCCAGGGTCGCGTTCGTAGCGGATGGTCAGCCGGCGGTAGCCGGTGAACCAGGCGAAGGTCCGCTCGATCACCCACCTGTGTCGGCCGAGCCGGTTCGGCGATTCGATGCCGCGGCGGGCGATGCGGGGTCGGATGCCGCGGGCGCGGAGCATGCGCCGCAGGTGGGGGTAGTCGTATCCCTTGTCGGCGTGCAGCTTGTCCGGCCGGCGCCGTCGTGGTCCGCGTCGGGAGCGGATGGCGGGGATGGCCTGCACGAGGGACTCCAGGCAGCGGCTGTCGTGGGTGTTCGCGGCGGACACCCCCACGGACAGCGGCAGCCCGTTACGGTCGGACAGGGCGTGGATCTTGCTGCCGGTCTTGCCCCGGTCGACCGGACTCGGGCCGGTCAGACCGCCCCCTTTTTCGCCCGCACCGACGCCGCGTCAGCGGTGGCCCGGGACCAGTCGATCAACCCCTTCGCGCCGAGCTGATCCAGTGCCGCAACATGCAACCTGCGCCACAGGCCCGCCCGGGTCCACGCAACGAACCGGCGGTGCGCGGTGGCCTTGGACACTCCGAACCCGGGTGGCAGGTGCCGCCACGCGCAGCCAGTGGTCAACACGTACACGATCGCGGCGAACACCGCCCTCGCGTCGATCGGCGGCGTGCCCCCACCCTGCGGACGGCGAGGCGGTGGTGGGATCAACGGACCGGCCAGGCTCCACAACTCGTCAGGCACCCATTGCAGGATCAACCGCTCGTCCACAGTAGAAAAGATCTACCAGACCAGGCCGCCCAACCGCCACCCGAGACACGCTCTAAAGAGAGAAGACGGATGTGCCTGCATCCGCATTTGCCCTGCGGTTGGTGACATGGCGATAACATTCGATCGATGCTGCTGCGACTGTCGGAAATCCGACACGTACAGTCCACTCCCGATGCTGAGAAAGCCCAGGAGCTCTGCCGTTTGGCGGCAGGGCGGCCTGCAAAGGTCACCGTGAACTGGTTTACATTCGTCCGATGTCCGATCTTGCGCTTGGCATTTACGAGCGCCTCATCACTTCCGAGCTCGCCGAACGGCTGCAGGCCGTGGACCCCACCCTGATAGAGCACGGCAGGCTAGACCCTTGCGACGCCCACGAGATCCTCGCTCGACATATCGCGGCGTTGACCAGGCGCGCGCTGCTCGCCGTCGGTGGTGGCGCCGACAGGCTCGTCCACCAGGTGGAGTTAGCCAACCAGATCGCCCGGAGCATCGCTCAGACCGAACCGCGTGCGGTTGGCACCCAAGACCAGGTCACCGACGCGGAGCGCCTCCTGCATGCTATCGCCGCGCCGCCGACCTCAACAGCCGCGCCTGCCTTCCCGGTGCGCCCGACCACCCCCCTTTCCACCGGCGCGCTGCTGGTCAACGGCCGTCACCAACCTCGCATCGGCCACGAGGTCACCTACGAGATGGCGTCGGCGGACTCCGTCGACCTGCTCTGCGCGTTCATCAAGTGGCACGGCCTTCGCCTCATCGAGCCCGCCATCCAAGAGCTGGCCGCTCGCGGCGGCCGCCTCCGCGTCATCACCACCACCTACTTGGGTGCGACCGACCAGCGGGCCCTCGACCGGCTCGCCGAGTTGGGCGCTGACATCAAGGTCTCCTACGAGACCAGAACCACTCGCCTACACGCCAAGGCGTGGCTGTTCCGCCGCAACAACGGCATGACCACCGCCTATGTCGGCTCCTCGAACCTGTCGAAGTCGGCGCTGGTCGACGGGTTGGAATGGAACGTACGGATCTCGAACGTCGAGCAGCCGCACGTCATCGACACGTTCACCGCCACGTTCGAGGACTACTGGAACGACCCGGCGTTCGAGGCGTACGACCCAGCGAAGGATGGCGAGCGGCTGGGCTACGCGCTGCGGGGCGAGCGCGCCGACGAGGCCCCGACCGAGATTGCCAATCTGGACGTGCGGCCGTACCCGTATCAGGCGGAGGTCCTGGCCGACCTGGATGCGGAGCGGCGGGTGCACGGCCGCTGGCGCAACCTCGTCGTCATGGCCACCGGCACGGGCAAGACCGTAGTGGCAGCCTTGGACTATCGCCGGCTGTACAAGGCCGGGGACGTCGACTCGCTGCTGTTTGTTGCCCACCAGGAGCAGATCCTGAGGCAGAGCCGGTCGACCTTCCGGCAGGTGATGGGGGACGGCAGCTTCGGCGAGACGTTGGTCGCCGGGGACAAGCCGAAGCAGTGGCGGCATGTGTTCGCCTCGATCCAGTCGCTGCACCGCCAGGAACTCGACCCCGAGCAGTTCGACATGGTCATCGTGGACGAGTTCCACCACGCCGAGGCCAAGACGTACGCCCGGCTGTTGGAGCGGCTGCGGCCGGGCGTACTCCTTGGCTTGACGGCGACCCCCGACCGGGCCGACGGCCGCGACGTACGGCGGTGGTTTGACGGGCATGCGGCCGTGGAGCTGCACCTGCGGGAGGCGCTGGACCGGCAGTTGTTGGCGCCCTTCCACTACTTCGGGCTGCACGACGACGTGGATCTGTCGCATCTTCAGTGGAAGCGCGGGCAGGGCTACGACCGATCGGAGTTGGAGAACCTCTACACCGGCAACCAGGCGCGGGCACGGCTGGTGCTACGGGCTGCCCAGAGGCTCGTTGACGTGGGGCGGATGCGGGCTCTCGGGTTCTGCGTGAGCATCGGGCACGCCAAGTTCATGGCCGACTGGTTTACCCAGCGGGGCGTATCGGCAGCGGCCGTGACGTCGGAGGTCGGCCGACCGGAGCAACACGGGCTGATCCGGGACTTCAAGGCCGGCAAGCTGCGCGTGCTCTTCACCGTCGATCTGTTCAACGAGGGCGTCGACCTGCCGATGGTCGACACAATCTTCCTGCTGCGGCCCACCGAGAGCGCCACGATCTTCCTTCAGCAGCTCGGCCGTGGCCTGCGCCTGGACGACGACAAGCCCTGCCTGACCGTGCTCGACTTCATCGGCGCGCAGCACGCCAACTTCCGGTTTGACCTCCGCTGGCGGGCGCTGACCGGGGTCAGCCGCCGCCAGGTGTACGGCGCGGTGGAGCAGGACTTCCCGACGTTGCCGAGTGGGTGCCACATCGAGCTGGACCGGGTCGCCAAGGAGGTGGTGCTCCGCAATCTGGAGCGAGCGATCCCATCCTCGAAGAACAGCATGGTGGCTGAACTGCGGCAACTCGGTGACGTGACGCTGGCCGAATTCCTGCGGGACACCGGCCTGGAGATTGGCGACGTTTATCGGTCGGCGACGCTGGGCGGCTGGACCGGGCTACGCCGGCTCGCCGGAATAGAAACCTCGACACCGGGGGCGTACGACCGGGAGTTGGGGCGGGCGATCGGCCGGATGCTGCACACCGACGACCTTGACCGGTTGGCGTTGTGGGAGCAGGCGGTGGCCGGGGAGCCCGTGTCCGATGGGCGATTGCTGGACATGCTGCACTTCAGCCTGTGGGGGCCGAGCGTGCCGCTGTCGCAGCGAGACGAACGGCTGGCGCGGTTGCGGGCTGAGCCAGCTCGGTGCGTCGAGCTGCGCCAGGTCGCGGAGGTGCTGCGGGAACAGATCCACCGGGTTACTGAGCCGGTCGGGATTAATCAGGTGCCGCTGCGGGTGCACGCCCGCTACAGCCGCAACGAAGCCTGCGCGGCGTTCGGCATGCCGAACCCGGGGTCGCTGCGCGAGGGTGTGAAGTGGTTGGAGTCCGAGCAGGCGGACATCTTCTTCGTCACCCTGGTCAAGTCCGAGCAGCACTACTCCCCCACGACCATGTACGCCGATCGGGCGATCACCGAGACGCTGTTCCAGTGGGAGTCACAGAGCACCACCTCATCGGCGTCGGCGACCGGGCAGCGGTACATCCAGCACGCCGAGCGTGGCTCGACGGTGCATCTCTTCGTCCGCGAAACCAAGGTCGCCGACCGTGATTTGGGTGCCCCGGCCTATCTGTACGCCGGACCAATGACCTACCAGGAGCACACCGGCGACCGGCCGATGCGGATTATCTGGCGGCTACACCACCCGCTCCCCGCCGACCTGTACACCGCTGCCCGCGCCATCGCCGCCTAACGACGGCCGAATGTGCTGCTAAGCGGCTGGGTCTGTCACAAGGCCATTGTCCAGACCGAAGATGCCGCTAGCCAGGTACGTCCACCACAGGCCCCGGTCAAGGCCGGATCAGCGAGCGCGACGACCCGTTGCAGCACCGCACCGAAGTCCTGCGGGAGGCGGTCGTCGAGCAGGTGCTTACGCCGCCACGCCGCCCACCGTGACTGCGCGATCGTCGCGTAGCCGTCGAGGACCTGACTCAACGGCTCGATCGTCACCTCACGGTATTCGGCTACCCGGTGCACAGCTGCCGCCAGTTCGTTGCCGTCGATATCGTGCTGACCCGCCAGGAGGTACACGTCGGCGAAGTCACGCCAGCGGGTGTTCGCCTCGCCCCGTTGTAACGCCGTCACCAGCTTCTCCGCGTACACCATTGGAAGCGGATATCCGGCCACCACCAGCTCGCCGTCGAGCAGCCGTGGCAGCTTGATCGGCTGTGGATCGGGCCAGATCGGGTCGCCGACGTTGATGTCGACGTGGAAAGTCAGCCGCGCGGCGGAAAGACGGCCGGTGAGGTTGACCCGCACCCCCGCGTACACGTCGTCGTCCCGGATCGTCTCCGCGGTTGCGGCCGGCGCGTCGAACATCAGACCATCATCGATCTGCTGGCTCGCAATGCTTCGGACGATGCCGAGTACCTGGTCACTGTCATTCGAGATCCACCGCCCCTGAAGATCTACGTCCCGGGTCGGCCGTCGAGCGGCATAGGCGGCCAGCAGCACTCCACCCTTGAGTACGAGGTTGTCCGCGTATGGAGAGCGAGCCAGGCGAGCGAGAAAGCCTTCCAGTGCGTAGGCCTGGTGCAGCTCGTCAGTCGGACGACCAGTGCGCCGAGCGAGGTTCTGAAGGTCGAGGTACACGCGGCCAGCGACAGTGACGCGAGTCGGACGTACGGTCACAGCAGGATCTCCAGTGCCTCTCGGATCGGCCGCTCAGCCTTGGGTACCCGCCGAGCCATGATCAACAGTTTTGATGGTGATGCCTCCCGACGCCTCAGCCATCGCCGCAGCGCCTCGTACGCCAGTTCCGGTCCCTCCCGATGGCGCAGACGGACGGCGTCGATGATGCTGCGTTCGGGACCATAGAGCCCGATCGAGGTGTCCGGGTCGAGTGACAACTCAGTACGACCAACGTCGAACGTGGTTGGGTCGAACGAGTGCCAGGTGATCGGCGCGGAAGTGGTAGGTCGGTGTCGCCCGCGAGGCAGGGCGACATCGATGCGGGAGGGAATCTCGTCGGTGAGGCCGTGACGGGCCAAGGCGGTGGTCAGGCAGAGGGTGGCCGACGGTGCCCGACGGGCGACCTCGATGAGATCAACGTCTACCACCTCGGCGTCATGACGCCGGTAGAGACCTCGGCCAACAGATGCGATGAGCCCCTGGTCTCGCAGCCGGTAAAGCTGCCACTCGGAGAAGCCAGCATCAAGGGCTTGGGAGTAGCTGAACGTGGCCGGAAGCATGCCAAGCCGCCTGCTCTCAGCTTCCAAACCGCCCTCCACAGGGAAACTCTATACACGTCACCACCACCTGTGGTGGATTTCCTTGGCGTCCCCTTGCCCGTTGTCGGCAACTACCGGTCAAGCGCGCGACGGCCGTAGCAAGCCGGACCCACACCTTCCGACGCAGACGAGGACAGAAGCACACCGTGGCGAACGAGCCAGATCAAAACCTCGCCAGCCCAACGTCAATAGACGATCGTTGCCAAATCGGGCGATGAGTGGCAGACTCAGCGCAAGCGCTCCCATCGACGTCCATGGATGTCTAGAACGGAGGATGCAAGTGCGATCACTCGAATCCGAACAGTCCGGCCGGCAGTCCCGGTCCGCTGCTCGCCGGCCCGCACGAGCGCTCGTCCTGCTGCTCGCCCTGGTGGTGGGGATGCTGCCCTGGGCCGGTACGGCCCAGGCCCACGGCACCATCGTCAACCCGGCCTCTCGTGCGTACCAGTGTTGGAAGACCTGGGGCAACAACCACATGAGCCCGCAGATGCAGCAGCAGGACCCGATGTGCTGGCAGGCCTTCCAGGCCAACCCGGACACCATGTGGAACTGGATGAGCGCGTTGCGCGACGGTCTCGGCGGGCAGTTCCAGGCCCGTACGCCGGACGGCCAGTTGTGCAGCAACGCCCTGTCGCGCAACAACAGCCTGAACCGGCCCGGGGCGTGGAAGACCACGAACATCAGCGGTAACTTCACCGTCCAACTGCACGACCAGGCGAGCCACGGCGCTGACTACTTCCGGGTCTACGTGAGCAAGCAGGGTTTCAACCCCGCTACCCAGCAACTCGGGTGGGGAAACCTGGACTTCATCACCCAGACCGGGCGCTACGCGCCGGCGCAGAACATCTCGTTCAACGTCTCGACCTCCGGCTACACCGGACACCACATTCTCTTCGTCATCTGGCAGGCGTCCCACCTCGACCAGGCGTACATGTGGTGCAGTGACGTGAACTTCGTCTAATCCACAATGGCCGATGCATTCGGCACACCGCCGGCCCAGGACCTTGGCCTCCTGGGCCGGCGGTGTTTTTTCTGTCGTCAAAGCCGCTGCGGCCGGGACGCGCGCCCCTTGCCTGATCGATGTCCTTGTGTTGAGGTCACGAAGACGCTCAATCAGCGTACGCAGATCAACTGATCCCGTTCGCGACCCAGCGTAGGGATCGGCTGGATCTTCCATCGATGAGGAGGTTCCATGGCCCGTCGCCGCTTTGCGGGGATAGCAGCAAGCGCCATTGTCCTACCGTTTCTCTATGTCATCGCCACACCGGCGGCCGCGTCAGCCGCTCCCGGCCCGCAGGTGGCGCCCAGCGCCGCCGCCGACACCGGCGGGCTCGTCAGCGACATCCGCGAGCTGACCCGCAAGGACTTCACCTTCAACGGCAAGCCGGTGGAGGTGCCGACCCAGTACCAGCCGCAGGCCCAGTCTCGCCGGACGCAGGCCGCGGCCGAGACCCCGCCGGTCGGGACCGTACGCAACTGGTTGGCCCTCGACGACTACCAGGGTGTCATGTACCTCAAGCCGTACACCCTGCGTGGGGTGGGCGACAACATCGAGGTGTGGGTGGCCAACGACACCGAGTTCCCGGAGGGCGACTGCCGTCGGCAGATCCCCAACTCGACGGTGATCACCGATGCCCAGGTCGACCGCCTGATCAGCGAATTCGACACGAACATGTACCCGAAGTCGATCGCGGCCTTCAGCACCCCGCCGGAGCGCGACGGCACCAACGCGGAGCTGGCCGGTGACTTCACCGGGGCCGGCAACCGTACGGTCACCCTCATCGACAACGTCCGGGACGACAACTTCTATGACTTCCCGGCCGCCCCCAGCTACATCGCCGGGTTCCACTTCTCGCTCTTCGACGAGCTGCTCGACCGCAACATCATGACGGTGGACGCCTTCGACTGGGCGCACCGCACCGGCGAGAACCCGCCGAACGAGCCCACGGACGACCTGTGCACCTCCCGGCCGGCCCGGCCGAACCTCTACGAGGGCGTCTTCATCCACGAGTGGCAGCACCTGGCGCACTACCACGCCGACCCCTTCGAGGGGATCTGGCTGAACGAAGGGCTGGCGGACTTCGCCCAGACCCTGGCCGGCTATGTGGACGCCCGGGCCCGGGTCGACCAGCCCGGTACGGACAGCCACATCCACTGCTTCCAGGGCTTCGGTACGGTCCAGACGCCGTACAACACCAACCCACGTGACTGTGGGGGCCCGGAGAACTCGATAAATCTGTGGAACGAGGGCAGCACCAGCAGCGGGGTGCTGGCCGACTACGGCAACGCGTACTCCTTGATTCTCTTCCTCTACGACCGCTACGGCCTGGACTTCATCTCCCGGCTGCACCAGGACGGTGACCTCCAGGGGTTGGCCAGCCTGAAGGCGGCGCTGGCCGACGAGGGCGTCAAGGACATGTACAAGGTCCTGCACGACTACCAGACGATGAACCTGGTGGACCGGGTCGTGGGCAACTCGAAGCTGGGCATCATGCTCGGCGCCGACAAGCGGCGGGTCACCACGGCCAGCCTCAACGCCACCGTCAACCTGGACAACCCGGCCTCGTACGCCACGCCGGGCGTGGCTCCCAACGGTGCCGACTATGTGCAGTTGCGCAAGGCCAACGGCAAGCCGTTGGGTCGGGGCGATCTGCGTTCGATCAAGTTCCAGGGCGCGACGACCCTGCCGGCGATCCCGCTGGCCTGGACGACGGTGAGCAACGACCCGGATCGTCCGGGCAACTCGGTGATCTGGTCCGGCAACGGCAACAGCACCGACGCCGCCGCCGTCACCCCGGTCACCGTGCCCGCCGCCGACCCGACGCTGACCTTCCTGGCGAAGTACGGCGCGGAGATCGGCTACGACTACGGCTACGTCAGCGTCTCCACCGACGGCGGCAAGTCGTACACCCCGATCGCCGGTGACAAGACCGTCAGCGGTCCGCTGGGCCCGGCGCTCAACGGCACCACCAACGGGTTCGAGCCGCACTCGTTCGACCTGTCGGCGTACGCCGGTCAGCAGATCCTGCTCAGCTTCCGGTACGTCAGCGACGGTGGGGTCAACGAGGGTGGCGTGCTCGTCGACGACATCACCGTGGGCGGCACCCTGGTCAGCGACGGGTCGAGCCTGGCACCGTTCGACTCGCCCTCGGAGATCTACCCGACCCCGGTGGCGAACTGGAACGTGCGGTTCGTCGGTCTCGACGAAAAGAACAAGATCGCCTACCAGCACGAGGTGAACGGCAAGTCGAGCTTCACCCTCGGTGCGGTGCCGACCCTGGCCCTGCTGGCCTTCCCGAAGGTGGTCGCGATCGTCGCCTACGACGACCCGACCGAGCAGGTCACCCAGTACGCGCCGTACAAGCTGACGGTGAACAACGTGGTCCAGCCCGGCGGCGGCACGCTGAGCTGATCCAGCCGAGAAGGAACGCCCGGTGCCGCGACCTGCGGCGCCGGGCGTTTCCGTTCCGGGGACCGGGGCCCGAACCGGCGGCGGGCACCTCGCGCGCTGCCTACCCTGACGGGCGAGGGCATCGTCGGGGGCAAGCTGCCGGAGGACACCATGACCAACGCGATCGGTGAGGCACTGTCGGGGGTACGCGAGGTCGAGCTGACCGTGACCGGCCGCAGGACCGGACGGCAGATCGCCCGCCCGGTGTGGTTCGTGCAGGACGACGACAACGTCTTCCTGGTGCCGGTGACCGGCTCGGACACCCAGTGGTACAAGAACGTCCAGCAGCTCCCGATGGTCGAACTGGCGGTCGACGGCGCCTCGTTGAGTTCCAGCGCCACCCCGATCACGGACACCCGGCAGGTCGAGGACATCGTGGCCATGTTCCGCGACAAGTACGGCCCCGACGAGTTCGCCTCCCGCTACCCCAAGCACGACGTGGCGGTGCAGGTCCCCCTGGGCTGAGGCCGCGATGGGATGCTGTGGATGGATGCCGGCTGAGTCTGGCAGGTGCCGTCAGCGGCGGCGGGCCAGGGTGAGCACCATCAGCAGCGATCCGGCGGCGCCACCGGTGACCACCACGGCCATCGGCAGGGCGGTGCCCTCTCCACCCAGACCGACCAGCGGCGCGGCGGCGGCGGCGATCACGGCCTGGATGCCGCCGAGCAGGGCGGCGGCGGTGCCGGCGTGGGAGCCGTGCCGGTCCAGGGCCAGGGCGGTGCCGTTGGGCATCACCATGCCGAGCGAGCCCAGGAAGACGAAGAGCGCGGCCAGGACCAGCGGCCGGGAGTCCAGCAGGACTCCGGCCAGCAGGCCGAGGGCGGCGAGCAGGCCGAGGCCCAGGCCGGTGATCAGCAGTGGGCGGGGGTTACGCCGGTCGAGTAGTCGGGCGTTTAGCTGCCCGGTGGCGAGCATGGCCAGGGCGTTGAGGCCGAAGATCAGACTGAAGGCGCCGGCGGACAGGCCGAAGACGTCCTGGAGGACGAAGGAGGACCCGGAGAGGTAGGCGAAGAGTCCGGCGAAGGCGAGGCCCTGGGTCAGGGTGTATCCCAGGTAGATGCGGTCGGTGAGCAGGGTGCGGGCGGCCCGGGCGGTCGCGGACAGGCCCCCGGTGTTGCGCCGGTCGACCGGCAGGGTCTCGGGAAGCCGCCAGATGACGACGGTGCCGAGCAGGGCCCCGATGATGGTCAGGGCGACGAAGATGATCCGCCAGCTGCCCAGGCCGAGCAGCAGCCCACCGAAGGCGGGGGCGGCCATCGGGGCCAGGCCGAAGATGAGGGTGAGGCGGGAGAAGTACTTGGCGGCGGCGCGGCCGGTGTAGAGGTCACGCACGATGGCGCGGGCGACGACCGTGCCCATCCCGCCGGCGAAGCCCTGGAGGAAGCGGGCCGCGGCGAAGGTCTCCGCGGTCGGCGCGAGGGTGCACAGCAGCGACATCAGGGTGTACGCGGCCACCCCGACCAGCACCGGTCGGCGCCGCCCCCAGCGGTCGCTGAGTGGACCGGTGACGAGTTGACCGACGGCCATGCCGATCAGGCAGGTGGTCAGGGAGAGCTGGATGGTTGCCTGGCTGGTGGACAGGTCGCGGGTCATCTCGGGCAGGGCCGGCAGGTAGGCGTCCAGCGTCAGGGGCCCGATGGCGGTGAGGCTGCCGAGCAGTACCAGCAGCCCGATGGCGGCCCGGCCGGTGGGTACGGCGACTCGGTCCGGCGCGGGGGCGGAGGGCATGACGGTCTGCGGCATGGCGGCTACGATAACTCTGCCTACAGAGGCATTTGCCGGAGACGGGGGCGCACTGTGACGGAGGAGACCCTCGCCGAACTCGGCGTGGCCCTGGGCGACCTGCACCGGGTGCTGCGGCGCACGGCCAGCCAGCGCACGGGTCGGCGGGTGCTGCCGGACGCCCAGGTGGAGGTGCTGCGCCTGGTGCAGCGCCAGCCCGGGATCAGTGTCCGGGAGGCCGCCGAACGCCTGGGTACGGCCGCCAACACGGTGAGCACCCTGGTGGGTGGGCTGACCACGGCGGGGCTGTTGAGTCGGGAGCGGGACCCCGGCGACCGGCGTACCGTCCGGCTGGGCCTGACCGACGCGGCACGGGAGCGGATGGCCGCCTACAGCCAGCACCGCAGCGACCTGCTCGCCGCCGCCCTGGCGCAGCTGGACCCGGACGATCGGAAGCGGCTGCTCGCCGCCGCACCGGCGCTGTCCCGGCTGGCCGACCAGGTCGCCGATCAACGCTGAGGACCGGCTCGGTGGCCGCGCCGGTCCCCTGCGACGGTGGTCAGGCCGGCGGGGCCAGATCCTCGAACTCGGTCACCCGGCGGACATCCACCTCGACGTCGGCACCGGCGGCGATGAAGATGTCGGTGAACCGCTGAGCCCACTGCATCGCCTCGGCCTTGTCCCGCACCTGGAGCAGGGCGAACCCGGCGATCAGTTCCTTGGTCTCGGTGAACGGCCCGTCGGTCACGGTCGCCTTGCCCCCGGTGACGGTGATCCGACCGGAGTCCACACTGCTCGGCCGCAGCCCTTCAGCGGCGAGCAGGACACCGGCCTGGTTCGCCTCCCCCATGAAGGCCCCCATCCGGGCGATGAAAGCCTCGTCCGGCTGCCACAGCTCGGGGGTCTGCTCGTCCAGCTTGTGCATGATCATGTAACGCATCGGTCTGCCCTCTTCTGGTTCTCGACGATCGGTGGGGCCTGGCAGGCAGGCTGTCACTGACGCGTCGGGCGACCCGACCGGGATTCGACATCGCCGCCGAAGTTTTTCTCCTGAGTTTTCTCAGCGCCTCGGCGGCCCTCCGGCGGCACAGTCGGCCGCCCGGTCGCGCAGCAGCGTCTGTTCCCGGGAGTTGCCGGTCAGTTCGGCCGCACGGGTGAACTCCGCAGCGGCCTCCGCGTAGCGGCCGAGCTTGGCCAACAGGTCACCGAGCACGGCAGGCAACAGGTGGTAGCGGGCCAGCGCCGGGTCCTCGACCAGGGTGCGGGCCAGCGCCAGGCCGGCGGCCGGCCCCTGCGCGAAGGAGACCGCCACCGCCCGGTTCAGCTCCACCACCGGCGAGGGTGCCACCCGTGCCAGCGCGGCGTAGGTCGCCGCGATCCGTCCCCAGTCGGTCGCCTGGGGGGTGCCCGCCCGGGCGTGGCAGGCCACGATCTCCGCCTGAAGGGTGTACGGGCCAGGCTGGTCTCCGCTCGTGCGGGCCCGCTCCAGCGCCGCCAGGCCCCGGCGGATGAGCAGCCGGTCCCAGCGTCGGCGGTCCTGCTCCAACAACAGCACCGGTTCCCCGGATGCGTCGGTGCGCGCCCCGGTCCGGGAGGCCTGGATCTCCAGCAGGGCGGCCAGCCCGTGCACCTCCGGCTCGTCCGGCATCAGGGCCTGGAGCATCCGGGCCAGCCGCAGGGCGTCCTCGCAGAGGGCCGGGCGCATCCAGTCCTGCCCGGCGGTGGCGGCGTACCCCTCGTTGAAGATCAGGTAGGTGACCTCCAGGACGCTGGCCAGGCGCTGCGGGCGTTCGGCCACCCCGGGCACCTCGAAGGGCACCTTGGCCTCGGCCAGGGTCTTCTTGGCCCGGGTGATCCGCTGGGCCATTGTGGACTCCGACACCAGGAACGCCCGGGCGATCTCCTCGGTCTTCAGGCCGCCGACCATCCGCAGGGTGAGGGCGGCGCGGGCCTGGGGGGTCAGCACCGGATGACAGGCGGTGAAGATCAGCCGGAGCAGGTCGTCGTCGATGGTCTCCTCGAAGGCCGCGTCGAAGTCCGGGGTGAAGGTCTCCGAGCCGAGGTCACGGCCGAGTTCGGCGACCTTGCGATCGCGTACCTGCCGATGCCGCAGGCCGTCGATGGCCCGCCGCTTGCCCACCGCGGTCAACCAGGCACCCGGATTGGCCGGTATGCCGTCGCGCGGCCACTGCTCCAGGGCGGCGACCAGCGCGTCCTGGGCCAACTCCTCGGCCCAGGAGATGTCGCGTACCAACCCGGCCAGGGCGGCGATCACACGTCCGGACTCGATTCGCCACACCGCGTCGATGGTGCGGTTGACCTCGGCGACTCCCATGGCCGCATCAGACCAAACCGGTCAGCCTCGGGCAACCATCCGCCGCAAGGAGGCGTGTTTCGCTGAACTTGTCACACTCTGGCCCTAGCCTCGGCGACATTCCACCTCGTACCCACACTCCGCTGGAGGCAGCAGATGCTCGACCACCTCGGCATCCAGGTCCGCGACCTCGACGCCAACGCCGCGTTCTACGACACGGTCCTGGCCACCCTGGGCGTCCGCCGGATGCTGGAATATCCGCAGGCCATCGGCTATGGCAGTGACCGGCCGGACTTCTGGCTCAGCCCGGCTGACGGCGAGGAAGCCGGGCACGAGAGCCACATCGCCTTCACCGCCGTGGACCGGGCGTCGGTGCGGGCCTTTCACGACGCGGCGGTCGGGGCGGGCGCCCAGGTGCTGCATTCCCCCCGGGCCTGGCCGGAGTACCACCCGAACTACTACGGCGCGTTCGTCCGCGACCCCGACGGCAACAACGTCGAGGCGGTCTGCCACGCCCCCGAGTAGACGAGCTACCCGAAGACAGCGGTCAGTCGAAGACGGTACGGCGGACCCCGCCGTGCAGGCCGCAGGCCTTGGGGCTGCCACCCGCCAGGCTGATCTTGCCGTTGGCGCACTGCACCAGGTGTCCCCGTCCCTGCCAGAACCCGGGCACGCAGTCGAAGTGTTCGCACACCTCGGGGTCCGGCTTGCGGATCCGCTCACCGGCGCAGAAGTCGTACCCCATCGGGTTGACCGGGGCGCCGCAGCGTCCCTGGGGGGTGGGGCTGGCGCGGCGGGCCGGCGGTGAGCCTGGGTGCCTGGGTGCCTTCGAGGTGGCGGCCGGGGCCGGGGTGGCGGCCACCGCCCGCTCCCGGCCGGTCGGGCCCGAGGGGCCGGAGTTCGCCAGGGCCAGCGGCACCAGCACGGCCAGCGCGACCGCTACCACCGCGGTCCGCCGACCGCCCGGCAGCAGGGCCGAGAGCCGGGCCTGTGCCGGTGTGGCGATGCCCGGTCGGCACGGACGGGCCTTGGCGTGCTCGGCGATCAGTTCGTCGAGTTCGGCGATGACCGCCTCGCGCTGCTCGATGGCGTCGGCGAAGGCCAGAGTGAGCAGGAACCGGAACTCGGCCGCCGTGTCGGCGGGCAGCAGCACCCCGGAGGTACGCCGCCGGTCGAGCACCTGGATCAGGGTGACCGGGGCCTGCGGATCGTGGGCCAGGCCGGAGATCCGCCCGTACGCCCAGTCCCGCCGGCCGCGTCCACCGAGCAGCACCAGCCGCCGGTTGGTGATCACCGCTATGCCGGCGTCGGTGGCTCGTACCCCCTCGGGCAGCCGACGGTGCATCCTGCGGGGCACCTCCCCGACGGTCAACTCCGGGGCGGGCAGCACGGCGATGTGCCGCACCTCCACCAGTCGGGCCGCCGGCACCACCCGGAGCACGATCTCGTCGGGGCCCAGTTCCAGCGGCAGACCCTCGCCGGCTGCGGCGGAACCGTGGCACTGCTCGGCCAGCGTACGCAGCCGGCGCAGTTCCTCGTCGCGTCGCCGCCAGGCCCCCTCGGCGCTGCGGAACAGCCGCCGTCGGCGCTCGTTCTGCCGGCGCGCCCACCGGTACCGCCATGTCGAACCCGTCGAATCAGTCCTTGCCACGCCGACTCCTTCGCCGCGCAGGTCAGCCACCGCAGGCCAGCAGAGGGGTGTCACAGCGATTAACGGCGCAGGTCACCACCATGGACACGGCTAACCTGGGACGAATTACCCGATCGGTGGATTAACAAGGACGAGTTGGTGGTTTAGCCCCGGCCCTGTCCACCTTCGGACAGGGCCGGGTGTGACGCATCCAGCAGCGGTAGCGCCAATCAAGCGAACGAGTGGACGGACCCGTCGCCGAGGGCTGACGGGTGCATGAGGAACGGCGCCACGAGATGAGCATCCCGACCCGCCGGCTCGACCGGGACACCACCGACCTGCTCCTCGACGGCGATCCGAACGCCCTCAACCGGGCCGGACGGCTGGCCGCCCTGCTGCGGGCGCTGTGCGGGCCCGCCCGCCCCCACGAACTCGCAGGGGAACCCGCGGCGGTGGCCGCCTTCCTGGCCCGGCTGACCCGGCGGCGTCCCCCGCGACCCCCGCCGCAGACCGCACGGCGGAGGTCAGGGTGATTCGACCTCGATGATGCGGAACCGGTGCACCTCGGCGCCGACGATGGCCACCTGCTGCTCCGGTTCCGGACCGGAGCCGCGGAAGTCCAACAGCTGCTCCTCGGACTCCCACCGCTCGTAGACGTTGATCCGTCCCGGCTCCACCAGATCGGCACTGATGGCGAAATCCACGCAGCCGGGCGCCGACCTGGCCTGCTTGACGACCTCGACACAGGTGACCAGGTAGTCGTCCCGCTCGGCGGGATCGACGTACAACGTGCCGGCGACTATCAACACCTTCAGACCTCCGCGGATCGGGACATCGACCATGCCAGTCATACTCCCCCGCCCCGACATTTCCCGGCCGTCGAACCGGCGATCAGTCGCCCCGGGTCACGCCCGGGTGATCGCGTTGGCGTGGATCGCCTCGTGCAGGTACGCCCCCAGCCCCGGCGCCATGGCCTCGTAATGGGCCAGGAACCGCTCGTCGGCCATGTACATGTCGGCCAGCCCGGTGTGGATCTCGTACGAGCACTCGTAGAACCACCGGCTGATGTGCTGCCGGTGTTCCTCGGCCAACTCCATCGCCGCCGGCCCGTCCGCCGGGGCGCCCGAGGCCATCAGCGCGACGATCCGCCGCCCCCAGTCCTCGGTCTCGCCCTTGATCCGCAGCCAGTCGTCCTTCGAGTAGCTCGACGCGCGCCGGTTCGACTCCCGGTACGCCTCGGTGCCACCCCAGCGCTGCTCCGCCTCCTCGGCGTGTGCCTCCGGCTCGAAGTCACCGAACACCTCGAAACGCTCCTGCGGGGTCAGTGGGATGTTCAACTTGTTCGCCTCCATCGCAAACTCGATCGCGGTGACCATCTCCTGCAACCGCTTGATCCGTACCGTCAGCAGCTCGTGCTGGCGGCGCAGGTGCGCGTCCCGGTCACCGGCCGGGTCGGCGAGGATCTCCGCGATCTGTTCCAGCGGGAACCCCAGCTCGCGGTAGTACCGGACCAGTTGCAGCCGCTCCAGGTCCGCCTCGCTGTAGCGGCGGTAGCCGGCGGCGGTGCGCCCACTGGGCGACAGCAACCCGATCTGGTCGTAGTGGTGCAGCGCCCGCACGGTCACCCCGGCGAGCTTGGCGACCTGACCCACGGTGTAAGCCATGGTTCCCTCCCTTCCGGCAACCACGGTCCCGCCTGCCGTTACGTGAGGGTCAAGTCCGATTCTGCGACATCGGCCACGGTCGCGGGGGCGGAGCGGGCCAGCACGGTACGCAGCTCATCCAGGGCGGTGGGCCGCCCGTACCGGTAGCCCTGCCCCTGCACGCAGCCGATCGCGGCTACCGCGTCGTGCTGCCGCTCGGTCTCCACCCCCTCGGCCACCACACCCAGGCCGTACGCCCCGGCCAGTCGGGTCACCATCTCCACCGTGGCGTACGCCCGGGTGTCCTCGGAGAGCCGGGCCACGAAGGACCGATCGATCTTCAGCTCGGTGGCCGGGATCCGGTGCAGGTAGCTCAGCGAGGAATAACCGGTGCCGAAGTCGTCGATGGCGATCCGGATGCCCAGCTCGCGGAGTTGGCTGAGCCGGTCGAGCACCGCCGCACTGCCCTCGATCAACGCCGACTCGGTCAGCTCCAGGGTCAGGGCCCGCGGGGCCAGCCCGGCCCCCGCGGTGGCCTCGGTGACGGTGGCGATGAGATCCGGTCGGCGCAGATGGGAGGCCACGATGTTCACCGCCACCGTGGCCGCCGGAACCCGGTCCTGCCAGGTGGCCGCCGCCCGGCACGCCTCGTGGATCACCCACCGGTCGATCGGCAGGATCAGCCCGGTCTCCTCCGCCAGGGGCAGGAACCGCCCCGGGGTCAGGGTGCCCAGCCGGGGATGACGCCACCGCACCAGCGCCTCGGCGCTGCGTACCGTGCCGGTGGCCAGGTCCACGATCGGCTGGAACTCCAGGTGCAACTGCTGCTCGTCGACCGCCCGCCGCAGGTCGGCGATCAGCTCCGCCCGGCTGACCGCGGACTCCCGCAGGGCCGGGGTGCACCGCCGGTACGCCGACTTGCCGGCCGCCTTGGCCGCGTACATCGCGATGTCGGCATCGCGCAGCAGATCCGTGTACGACTCGTGCTGCGGCCCGTACTCGGCGATGCCGATGCTGGCCGAGGGGTGGACCCCGACCACCTCCTCCCCGGCGGAGGGACGCAGCGAGGCCAACAACCGTTCCGCCAACCCCTCCGGGGTGGCCGCGGGCCCGGTGAGCAGCACCGCGAACTCGTCCCCACCGACCCGGGCGATCATGCCGTCGTCGGCCACCGCCCCCCGCATCCGGCTCGACAGGCCGGTCAGCAGGTTGTCCCCGGTGGTGTGCCCGAACCGGTCGTTGACCTGCTTGAAGCCGTCCAGGTCGAGCAGCAGGACGGCGACCGGCTGCGCACCCCCCAGGGCGGACCGCAGCCGACGGATGAAGGCCAACCGGTTCGGCAACCCGGTGAGCTGATCGACATAGGCGAGCTGCCGCAGCCGCCCCACCAGACGCAGGTTCTCGTTGGCCGCCAGGATCTGTCGCACCGCCAACGCCGCCAGCAGCGCCAACAGGGCCAGGAAGACCGGCAGCGGGCTGTGCCCGGAGATATCCCGGGCCAGCAGGGCCGCCGCGATCACCCCACCCACCGGCAGGTACGGCAGGGTCACCCGCCACCACGGCGGCAACGGCGCCTCGCCCGCCTCCTCGCCCTGGTGGCACCGCTGCGGGGCGGGGAGCAGGGTGGCCGCCCCGATCAGCAGGTAGCTCAGCGGCCAGAGCACGTCGACGAGGGTGCCGGTCTGATAGGTGCCGGCGGCCATCCAGGACACGTACATGGCGTCGGCCACCGCCCGGATGGTCAGGCTGGCCCCGAGCAGGGTCAGTGGACGCCATATCGGCCGCCCCGGCCCGATCACCACCACCAGGACGGTCAACTGCATCAGGTCGAGCAGGGGGTACAGCAGGCCGGCGTGGCGCAGCGGCTCGTGCAGGTCCGCCAGAGCCACGTTCCGGAACAGCAGCAGCCAGCCGATCGGAATCAACGCCAGCCCGACGATCACCCCGTCGAGCAGGGCCAGCGCCCGCCCCAGGGAGGTACGCGGCGCGGTCAGCGCACACAGCACCGCGACCGTCCCGGTGAGCAGACTCGCCGTGAAGATCAGCCCGACCGGCAGGGTGTGGGGCAGCTCCTGACCGGCCAGCCGCTGGGCGGTCCACAGTGCACGGCCGGCCAGGGAGAGCAGCATGGTGGCGGCCAGCAGCAGCCAGAACCGACGCAACGGGCGCGGGTGCCGACGGGCGGCACCCACACAGGCCAGTGCCGCCCAGCCGGCCACGATGAGCGCACCGAGGTCACTGACCAGGGCCGCACCCGGCAGGGCCAGGGCCAACCAGATGGTCTCGACGGCAACGACCGCGCCCGCGGTGAGCATCCCGACGCGGGCTGACCGGGACTGCCCGGCCGACCCCGCAGGTGCCTGCTCGATGGCCTTCCGCGACACGTCGTGGCTCCGGCTTTCTCTCGATCGCGCACCCTCGACGGCGAGGACGGGTCCTGGCAAATCCGGAAGAGACTAGCCATGCCGACGACCGCACCGCCAGATCCAGCCGGTCGGAGTCCGCAACCCGACGGCTCTCCGATCAATTGGTCATCGTCATCGGTGAGCGGGAAGCCACGCTGGGCGACGATCACCCCCGGGGGTCTATCTCCAGTCCTCCTCGGGGCGCGGCAGATGTTCCGACCACCCTTCGCCGGTCGGGCCGGGGGGACCCCCGTGGGTCCAGGGGGTCTCCTCCACCGCCGGGAAGGTCCCGGCCGGCACGTACGCCTCACTGAGAGTGGTGTAGCACAGCCGCTCCCCCACCTCAGGCACGCTGCCCGGGGTGGCGGTCAGCCCGCGACCCATCCCGCCGGACAGCTCCAACACCACCTCGGTCCTGCCGTCGGCCCCCGGAGTCACGAAGACCACCCGCGCCTTCTGCCCCGGCCGGCTGGTGCTGGACAGCGCCGCACCGACCCCTACCAGCACCGGGTCGGTGGTGACCACCTGGATCCGAGGACGCAGCACCGGCCGTCGACCACTGTCGTCGATCCGCCCCGGATCGGCCAACACCACCTCCCCGACGAAGGCCTCCCCGGTCAACCGGTACTCGGCCATCACCAGCGGATCGTCGTAGGCGCGCTGCACCGCGTACCGGGCTGCGGCCCGTTCCAGCCGATGCAGCCGGGCGGCCGCCGCCACCGCACCGTCGCGGCGCGGTTGGGGTGCACCCTCGGCGTCGACATGCTCGGCGTAGGCGGTGAAGGCGTCCCGGTCACCCTCCCACCGGGCGGGCACCCGGGCGCCGGGCGGCAGCGCCCGCAACAACCCCACCCCGCGCCACATCAGCTCCCAGGTGGGCGTCAACTGGTCGCGCAGCAACTTCTCCAGCTCCGCGTACGCCTCACCCCGGGCCGCCTCGTCCGCCTCGGCGGCCGCGTACGCCTCGATGGCCGGGGCCAGCCGCTCGTTGTCGAACCCCGGGTCGGTCGCCGGGCCGGCGGGCGGGCACCGGGCCGGGTCCTCGGCGTAGGCCGCCGCCTCGGCACCGGTCATCCTGGCCGGCGGGGCGATCCACCCCAGCAGTGCCGGCAGGTGCAGATCCTCCACCGCGCTCTGCCCGGTCGCCCAGTGCAGACTCAACGCCTGGGTCATCGCCACCAGCGCCGACGAGCCCGGATGCTCGGCCCGCTCGGCGAAGAAGGTCAGCCACCGGCCCAGCAACGGCACCTGCGGCGGCACCGGATGATCGCCGTCGACCCGCCGGAACCGGGTGGCCCGGCCCAGCAGCCGCAGGAAGGTCACCCCGGCCGGATTCGGCACCAGCACCTGGGGTGCATCAAGGTAGCGGTACCGCACCTCCCGCCCCCGGTCGACCGACACCGCCTCGTTGGCGCCCCGGTGCGCGTCCACATAGGGCAGTACGGTGGCCGCCAACTCGGCCACGAAGGCGAACCGTTGATCCCGGTTACGCGGCTGCGGCACGATCAGCAGCCGCCCCTCGCCCGGTGCCGCGCCGACCATCGCCGCCAGCGGAGCGTTCGCCTCCCCCGCCATGGCCAACGGCACCAGCACCAGGGGCCGCCGCGACAGATGCAGATGCCGGACGGTGGCGACCGGTTGGGCCACCCCGGCGGCCACCGCCTGCGCCGCCGCCAGCGCCCGCAGGCTACTCACGCCGCCCCGCCGAGGGCTCCGGTCGCTCCGGTGAAAGCTCCTGCCGCTCCCCCGAGGGTGCCGGTCGCTCCGCCAAAGGCTCCGGTCGCTCCGCCGAGGGCTTCGGCGCGTAGGCGGGCGGCGGTGCGCAGCAGGGCCGCGGCCTCGGTCCGCTGGGGGTCGGCCACCGGTTCACCGGCGGCCAGCGCCAGAACCTCCTCCACCCGGTCGATGCCGCCGAGGGCCTCGCGGACCGGGCGCCCCAGCGCCCCGGTCTGCCCGCGCGCCTCGTCTCGACAGAAGTACGCCAACTCGCAGGTGGCCAGGCAATCCGGTGCGTAGCGGGCCGACACCTGGGACAGCGCCGCGACCAGGGTCGCCGGGTCAGCGGCCGGGTCAGCGGTGAACTCGGCGGGTACGGCAGCCAGCAACTCGTCGAGCTGATCCATCCGGTCCAGTTGTCGGCGTACCACCAGCAGTTGCTTGCGGACGTCCAGCAGGTGGGCCACCGGCTGGTTGGTGAAGTCGCGCGGGCAGATCAGCACCACCTCGTGCGACACCAGCTGCGGATCGTGCCCTAGCGCGGCGAGCAGTTCCCGCAGGGCCAGTACGTACACCGCCGACTGGATCGCCGCGGCGGCCAACTTGGCCCCGTCGGCCTGTCCGTCGACGACCGGAAAGGACTTGATCTCGACCACGTGGAACCGGCCGCCCAGCCGCGCGGCCACCAGGTCCGGCTCCAGATGCACCCGCCGCCCGGCGACCTCCAACCCCAACAACGGATGATCGAACAACGCCGCAGCCTGGTCAGCGCCCTGGTCCGGCTCCGCCTGGCCGGGCGTCGACGCAGGGTCGAGTCCCTGCGCCTGACCGGGGACCGGCACGTCGGGCTCGTGGGCCTGTGCTGTCACGGCTGCGGTGAGCAGGGCGGCGGAGCGCTGCGCCCGATCGGCCACCTCCTCGCCGTCACCGAGATCGGTCCAGCTCGCCATCGCCGGCACCGGCACCCCGAGTCGCGCGGCCACCAGGCGCAGCAGCTCGGCACCCCCGTCGGCCTTCACCTGCGCCTCGAACGCGTTACCTCGGGTGATGGCGAACCGGGACTGGCCGAACCTGGCGGGAAACCCGATCCGCTCGGCCAGCGACGGCTTGTCCACCCCGGCACCATCCAGGATGGCCCGGCGGTTGCAACCCGGGTTACCGGTCAACGCCGCGATCGTCCGCGCGTTGTGTCGCCGCGGCGGCAATCCACCCCGAATCGCCGCCAACCGCTGCTCGCTGCTCGTCACGACACGCCACCCTAGCCGTTACCCTCCCCACCCCCCTCCCCCGCGCCCCCGCGCCCCACCCCCGCCCTCACCCCGCCGATCTTGCACTTTCAGTCGCCGATACACGGCTTACGCCCGATACACCCCGTTGATCATGAGGTTGACGGCAGTGCGAAGATCAACGACTGCCGCCAACCTCATGATCAACGGGGGTGGGGGTGGCGGGGTGGGTGGGGAGGGGTGGGTTAGGGGGTGGGGAGCCAGATGGGTTGCCAGTTGGGGATTTCGTGGTAGCGGCGTAGTTCGGCTAGGCCGGAGACGGAGCCGGCCCAGGCGGCGTACGGCGGGTTCTGCTCGTCGAAGCCGCTCTGCACGAAGGTGAGCCTGGTCTTCCCGTCGGACTCGGCCAGTTCAAAGGTCGTCACGCCGGGCGCCCCCCAGTCGACGGACATCCGCCGGCCGGGCTCCAGGTCGACGATCTTGGCGGCGTCACCGTGCTCAAGGCCGCCCATGGCGTACCGGCCACCGAGCCAAGGCTCGATGCCGATCGGGTAGCCGAACCAGGCGGTGGCCTGCTCCGAGTCGGTCAGCGACTCCCAGACCTTGTCGGCGGGGGCGTTGATGACCAGTTCAGCGCGGAAATCGGCGCTGGTGAAGTCCGTCTTCGGCAGCAGTGGACTGCCTTCCAGGTAGGCACCCAGGTTGGCGGTCGCCAGCGCCCAGTAGGTCTGGAGCACCCCCCGGATGCTGGTGCCGTTGACGACGTCGTTGAAGTCGTAGTGGGTCTGCGACAGGTGCAGCACGGTGGCATCCGGCCCGTCCGGACGCAGGGTGATCTCGGTGGTGGTCTCCTCCCCGTCGAGTAACCAGGCGAAGCGCAGCCGCTCGTCGTCGACGTGCAGCAGTCGCTGGTGCGGGGCGTCGCCCTCGGGGGTGTAGCGGCCCCAGAACTCGTACCGCTTCGGCAGGTCGACCTCAACATGCTCGGCCAGCCAGATCCGCAGCTCGGCCGGATCGGTCAGGGCCTGGTGCACCCGCGCGATCGGTGCGGTCAGGCGTACGGCGAAGGTCATCGGTTCAGTCACGGTCGGTCTCCTTCGGGTAGCAGGCCACGGCGAGTTTGAAGGCGTCACCTTCGGCGCCGCCGTAGCGGGTGAACAACTCCTGTAACGCGGACTGGAGGTCGTGCAGGAATTCCTGCCGGCGCTCGGCCGGCACCCGGATCTCGCCGGAGACGCCGATCGAGGGCAGTTCGGGTGCGCTGCGGTCGAGGGCGGCGACGTCGGCCTGGACCTCCTCCATCAGGTCCAGCAGGTAGCCCAGGCTCAACTCGTCGCGGGTGCGACGCAGCCCGATCCGCCCCACCACCCGGGGCGAGAGCCAGTACGACCGGGCGGCGGCCTGGTAGATCCCCTCGGTGATGCCGCGGACCTTGCGCTGGTCGACCTGCTCCACCAGCCCGGCCCCGACCAGCTGCTTGATGTGGTAGTAGACCCGCTGCGGGGTCTGTTCCAGCCGGGTGGCCACCTCGGTACAGGTGCGCGGCTCGGCCAACTGCCGCAGCACCTCGACACGCTGCGGCTTGAGCAGCACCTCGGCCTGCTCGATCTGTTCCAGGTACAGGACATCTCTCATGGCAAAAATCAGCTTGTACGTACAAAATCTGTTTGTCAATCGATCCGACGAAGGCCGCGCCGGGCGATCCGACGCGGCCTTCGTCGATCAGGAGGTCAGTGGGTCAGGAGGTCAGTGGGTCGACGGGTCAGGCCAGCCAGTCCGGGCGCAGCGGGTACCCGTTCACCCCGTCGGGGCCGTTGCGGGTGGCCACCACCTGGTGCAGTTGGATGCCGTTGCGTTCGAACGCCAACCGCGAACCGGCCATGTAGAGCCCCCACACCCGGGCCGTGCCGGTGCCCACCTCGCCGACGCAGAAATCCCAGTGCTCGACCAGGTTCCGGCACCAGGCCGCCAGGGTCAGGGCATAGTGCTGGCGCAGGTTCTCCTCATGGTGCACCTCCAGCCCGACGTCGTGGATCTCGCTGATCAGCCGACCCGGACCGGCCAACTCGCCATCGGGAAAGACGTACCGGTCGATGAAGGCCCCGGAGCGGTGCGGCGCCCGGTTGTCCGCCCGGGTGATGCAGTGATTGAGCAGGCGCCCCTCCGGCCGCAGCCGGTCGGCGAGGGAACCGAAGTACGCCGGGTAGTTACGGACCCCGATGTGCTCGGTCAGGCCGATCGAGGAGACCGCGTCGAACTGCTCGGGCGGGGCGTCCCGGTAATCCAGGTGCCGCACCTCGGCCAGCCCGGTCAAGCCCTCCCGCTCGATCGCGGCCTGGGCCCACTGGGCCTGCGCTCGGGACAGCGTCACCCCCAGGGCCTTGACCCCGTACTCGCGGGCCGCGTGCCGGACCATGCCGCCCCAACCGCAGCCCACATCCAGCAGCCGCATCCCCGGGCGCAGCGCCAGCTTGCCCGCCACCAGGTCGTACTTGCTGGCCTGGGCCTGCTCCAGGGTGTCGTCCGGGCTGCGGTACACCGCGCAGGTATAGGTCATCGACGGCCCCAACACCTTCTCGTAGAAGGCGTTGGACACGTCGTAGTGGTGCGAGATGGCGCTGCTGTCGCGCAGGCGCGAATGCCGCAGCCCGCTCACCACCCGCTTCCAGCGCGGCACCGCCTCCTGCGGCGGGGCCGGCGGCGGCAGCAGGCGCTCCCAGCCCAGCCCGCGTACCAGCGCCAACCCCTCGGCCAGCGCCGGTGGGCGCAGCCGCAACTCGTCCTTGACCACCCGCAGCGCCTCGTACGGGTCGCCCGGGTGCACCCCCTGGATGGTCAGATCCCCGCTGACGTACGCCCGCGCCATGCCCAGGTCACCCGGGGCGGTGAGCAGGTACGACAACCCTCGCTCGGTGCGGATCGACAGGGTGATGCCGGCGTCGGTGGGCCCGATGGCGCTGCCGTCGTAGCCGGTGACCCGCACCGGCAGCGGTCCTTCGGTCACCGCCCGGACGACGTCCGCCACGGTCGGTCCACGCCGCCCGGACCCCGGCGGCGGGTTGGCGGCGGCGCCGGCTGTTCCCTGGTCTCGGTCCGTCAGGCTCATGCCGGCACTCCGTTCCGCGCCGCATCCACGCCGAGCCTGATGATTCGTGCGCTCATGCTCGTGCTACCGCCTTTTCGTACAGTCCGGTGAGGCGATGCTCCGGGTCGTACCGGTCCCGCACGGCACGCCATGTGTCGCCGCCGTAGAGCCGGTCGAACGAATCCCGGTCGTAGTACGCGTCGGAGTAGAGCGACTTGTGCCCGCCCACCTCCGACACCGCGCGCTCGATCTCCCGGTTGACGTCGCCGTCGGCGGCGCCCTCGGCGATCGGCACAGTTCCCCAGAACCCGATGTTGACGTAGTCCTGTGCCGGCCGTAGTGGATACAGCGGCCAGGACCGGGCCGATCCGGCGCCCGTCGGCTCGCGCAGCCGCAGCGGGCACAACCACACCGGGGTCATCCGCACCCGGTCGGCGAACCAGTGCAGGAATTCCGCCGTACGGTCCAGCGGAATCTCCACGTCCTGCACGACCCGCTCCCGGGCCGGTTGGCCGCGCCAGCGGTCGATCCGGGCGGCCACCTGATGCCGGTGCTCCAGGCGCACGATGCGGTGATAGACGTCGCTGCGCCGCCACCGCGCCGGCCACAGCCGTCGTACCACCGGATGCTGCACCCCGAAGGCGGCCGAGCACCAGAACCAGTCCGTGTCCCAGCGCCACAGGTAGTCGTGGGTGGTCAACGCGTCTTCCCGGCGCCGCCGCAACGAGCGGTAGTAGATGTCCTGCCCGGTGTAGTCGGACACCGCCGGCACCTCGTCGGCAAAGGTGCCCAGCACCAGGTACGCCTCGTCGGGGCTGAACATCACCCCGTCCAGGGCGTCCACCGGCCGCCCCTGCCAGCTGCGGTCGGCCGTGATCTGGCCGATGGCGGCGGTCAGCTCGGCCAGGTCGGTGAACCGCACATTGCGCAGGGCGACGAAGCGGCGGACCGGCTGCAACTCGATGCGCAGTCGGGTGGCGTAGCCGAGGCTGCCCAGCGAGTTGGGGAACGCCGCGAACAGGTCGGCGTGCTCACCCTCGGGTCGGGCACTGATCACCTCCCCGGCGCCGGTCAGCACGTCCAACTCGATGACGGACTCGTGCGGCAACCCGTTGCGGAAGGAGGTCGACTCGATGCCCAGCCCGGTCACCGCCCCACCGAGGGTGATGGTGCGCAACTGCGGCACCACCAACGGCATCAGCCCGTACGCGAGGGTCGCCTCGACCAGCCGTTCGTAGGTGCACATGCCCTGCACCTCGGCGGTGCGGGCGACCGGGTCGACACCCAGGACCCCGTCTAGCCCGCTGACGTCCAAACCGGTCGAGCGGGGTGCGTTACGCGGACGGAACAGGTTGGAGGTGCGCTTGGCCAGCCGAACCGGCTGACCCGGTGGCACCGCATGGTACGACCGTCGCAGCTGAGTCACCGCCCGGTCGTGATCACGCACAGCGCGCATGGGATCACTTTACGCGCCGGCGTTGCGTGGGGATGCCCCTGAGGGCATTTCGGATACTCCGTGTCTGCGGTATCCGCCCGCGGTGGGGCGGGCCTAGCGTGGAGTCATGCCGAAAGCTGTGTGGAACGACCTGATCATCGCCGAGAGCGAGGACACCGTGGTGGTGGAGGCCCACACCTTCTGCCCGTGGAAGGGGGCACCGCCTCCTACTACACCCTGGAACACGCGGGCCGGACCAGCGCCGACGCGGTCTGGTACTACCCGCAACCACTGCCGGAGGCGGAGATGGTCCGCGACCGGGTGGCCTTCTGGAAGGACGTGCGGGTCGTCGACTGAGTCACCGCGGCAGGGGGCGGCTGGCCCAGCCCGGGCGGCGTGGACCAGGATGCCGGCATGTCGGAAACCGAGGGATCGGGCCGGGTCTACGGCACCCACCGTCGGGGCCTGCTCCGCGATCCGCTGCTGAGCACGGCCCTGGGGGTCGGGCTCGTCGGCGTCCTGGTCGGGGTGCTGTTCGCCACCGGGGTGCTCGGCGGTGGGGACCCGCCACCCTCCCCCACGGTGCTGAGCATTCCGGCCGCACCCAGCCCGACCGAGACCGAGCCGACCCTGACCCCCGTCCAGGAGCCCGAGGCCACGCCTTCGGCGAGCCCCACCCCCGCCCCGGACCCGGTGGTCGGCACGAGGGTGGTCCGCGGGGTCGGCTCGGGCCTGTGCCTGGGGCTCGACGGTGTCGGCGAGATGGCCCTGGCCGAGTTGGCCGGGTGCACCGGCGGGCCGGAACAGCAGTGGGTGGTCAACCGGTTCGGCCCGGACACGGTCACCCTGACCAGTGCCGCGTACAACCAGTGCCTGGACGTCGAGGGTGGCAGCGGCGACGACGGCGCCCGGGTGTTGCAGTTCCGCTGCCACGGCGAGGCCAACCAGCAGTGGCGCCTACAGCCGGTCGACGGCGGCGCGACCCTGCTGGTGGCCGTGCACAGCGGCAAGTGCGCCCAGGTCAACGGCGGCGGCGCGGCGGCCGGTGACGACCTCGTCCAGGCCCCGTGCGACGGCAACCCCGCCCAACGCTGGACCCTCCAGTGAGCCGGAGAAGGAGCTAGCGCCGACCTCGACGGGCCCGCAGATAGTCGCTGACCACGTACTCGCCCAGGTCCTCGGTGTCCGGGGTGAAGACCCGGCCACCGCTGCGCCGGGCCACCGCGTCGACGAACCGACGCAGCCCGGGGTCGTCGCCGAGCATGAACAGGTTCAGGGTCGCCCCGCGCCGACCCAGCCGGTCCACCTCCCGGATCGTCGCATCGATCGTCTCCGGTAGCGGTGGCCAGCAGAACACCGCCTCCCCGTCCTCGGGATCCAGATGGGCGGTGGGCTCCCCGTCGGTGACCACCAGCACCACCGGCTCGGCGTCCGGATGACGACTCAGGTGCCGACCGGCCAACCGCAGCGCGTGTTGAAGGTTCGTGCCCTGGGCCAGGTCCGGCTCCACCGCCGCCAACTCCTGCTGGCTGAGCGTCGCCGCCTCCCGACCGAATCCGATGATCTGCAAGGCGTCCTGCGGGAACCGGGTGGCCATCAGGTGGGCCAGGGCCAGGGCGGTCTGCTTCATCGGCCCCCACCGCCCCTGCGAGATCATCGAGTACGACAGGTCCACGCAGAGGGCCACCGCCGCGGAGGCCCGCCGCTCGGTCTCGACCACCTCGAAGTCCGACACCGCCAGCCGTACCGGCACCCCCGGCCCGGACCGGGCCACCGCCCGGGTGAGGGTACGCACCACGTCCAGGGGCTGCTCGTCGCCGTACTCCCAGGGGCGGGAGGCCCCACTGACCTCGCCTGCCGCCCCCGCCGAACGCAGGTCGTGCCGCCCGCGTGGGCCGGCGGTCAGCTCGGCGAAGACCTGACGCAGGGCGGTACCACCGAGCCGGCGCAACGCCTTCGGGCTGAGGGTCAGCCCCTCGGCGTCCCGGGTCACCCACCCCTGCCGGCGCAGCTCACGCTCCAGCTCCCGCAACTGGCGTACGTCCTCGGCGGCGTCGCGGCCCAACGTCCGGGCGACCGCCTCGACGTCGATGTCGTCGAGGGTGGCCCCGGGATGTGCCTGGCCCAGTTGGTCGAGCAGGTCATCCAGCTCGGCCACCTCGTCGAGCACCCCGGTCGCCTCGCCGTAGCCCAGGGGCTGACCGCCCTGGGTCCGCTCGCCGCGCCCCCAGCGCAGATCCGGTCGCAGGGACCGCAGGTTCTGCTCCAGCGCGGCCAGCTCCCCGGCCAGCCGGTCACCGAGGGACTGCCGCATCAGCTCGGCGAGCTCCGTACGCTGCCGCTCGGACAGCGAGTTCATCAACCGCTGCCCGGCCGCCGCCCGGCGGGCCAGCAGCTCGATCAGTTCGTCGACGTTTCCCGGTCGCTCCGGGAAGAACTCGCCGTGCCGACGCATGAACTCGGCGAAGGCGTCCGTGGTGTCCTCGGCGCGGGCGTGCCGGGCCAGCAGGGCGTTCAGGTCCCGCATCATCTCGGCCAGCCGCTGCTGCACGGCCGGGTCGGCCGCCAACTGCGCCGACTCGCGCAGCCCCGCGAACCGCTGGCTGAGCACCTCGTCCCGCAGCCCGTCGAGGATCCGCTGGTAGAGCTGCCGAGCCTCGTCGCTGGCCCACTGGTAGCCGGCCAGCTCCCGCACGGCCTGTGCGGTGGATCGTGGCAGGTTGCCCAGCATGGTCTCGGCGAACCGGGCCTGTTCGTCCTGCCGGTTCGCCAACTCGTCCCGTTCGGCCGCCAGGGCCTGGTCGAGCAGGGCCCGGGCCCGGGTCACCGCCCCGTCCAGCTCGCCCCGACGCAGCACCTCCCGCCGCAGTCGCCGGGCCCGGGCGGTCAACTCGTCGAGCCCGCGGGACCCCTTGGGGCCTCGGCGCAGCAGGTCACGCAGGGCCTGGCGCAGGCTGCCCCCGGCCAGCACCTCCTGGCCCACCTGATCCACCGCTGCCTGCACGTCGTACGGCGGGGCCAGGGGGTCGGGGCCGCCGCGCCACTGCCCGTACCGGAACCGGTTGCCGGCCATGATCAGTCCCGGCTGCCGTAGCGGGTCCGCCCCGAGTCGGTCACGTCCTTGCCCAACCGACGGCTCAGGTGCAGTCCTTCCAACACGAACTCGACCGCGGCGGCGGCCTGCCCGGGACTCGGGGCGTCGCCGACACCGAGCCGGTCCAGCACCTTGGCCAGGCCGGGCACCGTGCCCACCTGGCTCAGCAGGTCGGTCGCGGAGACCAGTTCCCCGGTCTCGATGGCCTTGCCGTCCTCGACCAGGGCGGTGAATCCGGACAGGTCCAGGCCGGCCAGCCGGGCCCGGAAGGTCTCCGCGGTGGCGGTACGCAGCAGGTGGCCGAGGATCTCGGCCTCCCGGCCCTCCTCCCCGCTCTCGAACTCCACCTTGCCGCGCAGGGTAGAGGTCACCGACACGGCATCCCCCACCCGAGCGACCGCCTCGGGTGTAAGGAAGGGCCCCTTATTAACGTCTCCGGTAGAGGAAGGGCCCCCTGTTAACACCTCGTCATCGCCGGGCGATACGGCGGCGAGCAGGCTGGCGCGGCGCAACGCGGCGGCGGCGACCGTCTCCGCGGCGGCGATGGCGAACCGGGCGGAGACCCCCGAGCGGGGATCCACCGAGGGCGAGTCGCGTACCGCCCGGGCGAATCGGGCCAGCACCTCCAGTACGTGCTCCGGCACCTCGGCGACCAGGTCGGCCTCCTGCCGGATCAGCGCCAGCTCCAACTCCAGGTCGGTCGGGTAGTGGGTACGGATCTCGGCGCCGAAGCGGTCCTTGAGCGGGGTGATGATCCGCCCCCGGTTGGTGTAGTCCTCCGGGTTGGCGCTGGCCACCAGGAGCAGGTCCAGCGGGAGTCGCAACTGGTAGCCGCGTACCTGGATGTCCCGTTCCTCCAGCACGTTGAGCAACGCCACCTGGATCCGCTCGGCCAGGTCGGGCAGCTCGTTGACCGCGAAGATGCCCCGATTGGTACGCGGTACCAGACCGAAGTGGATCGTCTCCGGGTCGCCGAGGGTGCGCCCCTGCGCCAGCCGGATCGGGTCGACGTCGCCGATCAGGTCGCCGACGCTGGTGTCCGGGGTGGCCAGCTTCTCCCCGTAGCGCATCGAGCGGTGCAGCCAGCCGACCGGCAGGTCGTCGCCGGCCTCGGCGACCAGCGCCCGCGACGACGGGGTGACCGGGTGCAGGGGGTGCTCGTTGAGCACCGATCCGGCGATCACCGGGGTCCACTCGTCCAACAGCTCCACCAGGGATCTGATCAGCCGGGTCTTGCCCTGGCCGCGCTCGCCGAGCAGCACCATGTCGTGTCCGGCCAGCAGCGCCCGTTCCACCTCGGGCAGCACGGTGTCGTCGTACCCGACGATGCCGGCGAATCGTGGCGTGCCGGCCCGCATCCGGGCCAGCAGGTTGTCGCGCAACTCCTGCTTGACGGTGCGGTATCGCCACCCGGCGGTGCGTAGCGCGCCGAGGGTGCCGGGCAGATCGGGCGACGGGACCGGAGTTGCCGGAAAGCTGCTCACCAGACCACGCTAGCTCGCACTCGCCGCGATCAGGTCTGCTCGCCCGACCGGGTCGGATTGTCGATACCGCAGGGTCCCGGACGGCGGCGCGGAGAGCAAAGACGATCGATGCGGTACGCGATCTGTCCGAACCCGAACGCTCGTACTCCTGATCGCCGCGCCGCTGCTGATCGGGGCGCGCCTGCTGATGGTCGGCGGCGATCGCCCGGTCTCGGACGACGGCCCGCCACCACCCCTGACCAGGGGCGAATCGACCGGAATCGTGACCGTCACCGTCGGCGGAGTCGTCCGGCTGAACTTCACCCTCCCCTGACCAGGGGATCAGAGGGTGGCCAGGGCGGTGTCGATGGCCTCGCGCTGGGCCTGGTCGGAGTAGCTGGCCGAATCGACGGCCGCCAGCACGTTCAGCCCTTCGACCAGGGCCACCAGGCTGATCGCGGTGGCCGTACAGTCGGTCGGCGACCGGTCCGGGCGCACCTCGGCGACCAGAGCGGCGATCCGGTCGACGAACCGGCGGTTGTAGGACCGGTGCAGGTCGGCCAGGACCGGATCGGCCAGGGCGGCGGCCAGGAAACCCACCCACACCCGCGACTGCTCCCGCTTCTCCTCGGTCGGCGAGGCCGCCTGCCACAGCACGGCCCGTAGCGCCGCCCGGGGGGTGTCCGCCGCCGCCTGCGCCGCGTCGGCCTGTTCGCCGGTACGCCGGTGCAGCAGTTCCCGGGCGTGCACCAGCAGCGCCTGCTTGTCGGCGAAGGTGTGCAGGACCATGCCGGTGGTGCAGCCGGCCCGCTCGGCGACCGCCCGCAGGGTCAGGCCGGGCAGACCCCGTTCGGCCAGCACCGACCAGGTGGCCGCCGACAGCCGCTGCTGCTGGTCGACCAGGTCACGTCGTCTGGCCATCCGTACCCCTTCCGGGAGAGCCGATCCGTAGCGTACGTTACGGTAACGCTTGTTACGGAGTCTGGGCGGAAGGAAGGTCACCATGGTCCTCGTCGACCAGGAGCCGTGGGAGTCCACCGACGCGGTCCGGCTGCGCGAGGCGCAGCGCGCCGAACTCGACGCCCGCTACGGCAACGACAACCACGAGCCGGGCGAGGAACCGAGCGCCGCGAGCATCCCCGTCTTCCTCGTCGCCCGCGACGCCGACGGCACCGCCGTGGGCTGCGGCGGCCTGCGCCCGCTCACCCCCGACTCCGCCGAGATCAAACGGATGTACGTCGTCCCGGCCGCCCGGGGCACCGGCGTCGCCGTCGCCATCCTGCGCGCCCTGGAGCACCAGGCCCGCGAGATGGGCGTACGCACCCTGCTGCTGGAGACCGGCACCGCCCAGCCCGACGCCATGCGCTTCTACGAGCGCGAGGGCTACCACCGCATCGACAACTTCGGCCCGTACCGGGGGGCGCCGTTGTCCATCTGCTACGCCCGCGACCTACCCTGACCGGCCCTCGTCGGTGGCTGCTGGTCAGCGTCCGATACGGGCCCGGAGCATTCCCGATACGGCGGCCAGCCCGGTGACCGGGCGGAACGCCCGCGCCGCGTTGACCAGAGCGGCGTACTCGTCCTCGGTCAGGTCGATCTCAGCGGCTGCGGCGTTGCGTTCCATCTGCTCCACAGTGGAGGCCCCCGGAATCGCCACCACGTTGGGGTGCCGCAGCACGTACGCCAGGGCGATCTGGCTCGGGGTGGCGTCGTGCGCGGCGGCCACCTGCCGCAGGGTCTCGATCAGGGAAGTGCCGCGTTCCAGGTTCTCCGGCAGGAAGTACGGGTTGGCCCGGCGCACCGCCCCGACCGGTGGATGATTCGCGTCGTACCGCCCGGAGAGGAACCCCTGCCCCAACGGGCTGTACGCGATGACCAGGCGACCGGCCTGCTCCGCGTACGGCAGAAGGTCTTCCTCCGGCTTGCGGTCGATCAGGCTGTAGCGCACCTGGTTGCTCAACACCCGACGGCCCAGCGCGGCCTCGGCGACCTGCCAGCGACGCAGGCTGTAGTTGCTCACCCCCACCTCGGCGACCAGGCCGACCTCCTGCAGGGCACGCATCCCCCGCATGGTGTTCTGGTCGCTGACCACCGGGTTGGGTTGATGCACCTGGTAGAGATCGATGTGGGTGGTCCCGAGCCGGGCCGCCGAGGCGACCGCCCGCTGCTGCACCAAGGCGGCCACCGGCAGCACCGGAAATATCTTGGTCGCGACGGTGACCTTGTCTCGGGCCTCGGCCAGGGCGGTGCCGAGGATCCGCTCGCTGCGACCGAAACCGTACAGTTCCGCGGTGTCGAAGAGGGTGACACCCAACTCGACCGCCCGCCGGACGATGGCCCCCGCCAACTTCTCGTAGTCCGGGCCGTAGCCCCACTCCCGCGACCCGAACTGCCAGGTGCCGAGGCCGATCTTGGACAGGGGTTTCGGGGTGTCGAGCCGCACGTAGCGCATGGCTGGAACGGTACCCGGCACCGCCCGACCCCAACACCGATCAGCCCGACTGGAACGGGGTCGGCACACTGCGGCCTGCTGGACGGCCCGGCCGGAGCCGTTTCGCTCCGGCCCGGTGGGCACCAGGGCTCACTTGTGCTCGACGTGGTAGGCGCCGTCGCTGGCCGCAGCGCCTTCGATGAGCGCTTTCCAGGTCGTCCCGTCGAGGTCGAAGGTGTCGAGGAGATAGCCGGAGACCGCCTCGGCGACCAGGGCCACGCGGGCGGGATCCTCGTCGCTGGTCTCGGCTACCTGCTCGCCGGCCACCCCACCGAGGGTGTGTTCACCGTCGGTGATGGTGAACAGGCTCTTGGGCGTTGGGCTCAGGTGGTAGGCGTCGGTGAACCAGTCCGGCCCACGGGTGGACATCGCCGACTGGTCCTTGCCGCCCGCGATGACGAGGGCCGGCGTGGTCATCGTGGCGAAGTCCGGCCGCATGAACGGCAGATGCTCCACCGCGAAGGGGGTGAGCGAGTCGCCGGTGCCGGTCGCGGTGAGCAGCGCCCCGGCCTTGACCAAGGGATGGGAGAAGTCCTCCCCGGGGGTGCCGTCGGCGTCGAGCACGCGGGCACCGAGGAGGGTGCCGACGCTCTGACCACCCCAGGAGTGCCCGGCTGCGGCGACACGCTCCCGGTCGATGCGGCCGGCCAGCCCCGCTCGGCCGAGGATGTCGTCGAGGTTGTCCAGGACGGCGTGCAGGTCGGCGATTCGGACTCGCCAGATGGCGCCGAATCGCGGGTCGTCGAACCCCAGGCCGTGGCGGCGGGAGTCGAGGTGGGTCGGTTGGACGACGACGAAGCCGGCGGCGGCCCACCGGTCGACGAGCGGCTCGTAGGCGTCCATGGACCAGGCGTTGCCGTGCGAGAACACAATCACCGGGAGGTCGTGGCCGGACACCGGGGCGGTGACCTTGACCGCCAGGTCGAAGTCGCGCCCGGTGGTGGGCACGGGGACGGGTTTGATCGCCATGATCTGCTGTGCGCGTTGGTGCAGGTGCATGCTGTCGCTGCTTCCTCTGCGATGGGGAGGGCGCCTGCCACAATTGGGCGGAACACTGTTCCGTCGAACTTAGCGGAACAATGTTCCGCCGACAAGGGGAGGAACTGTGACCGAGTCGCCCGGGGCACGCGAGGCAGGCGTACGCCGCACCCGCGAGGCGCTCCTCGCCGCCGCCGCGGCGGTGTTCGTGGAGCAGGGGGTGCAGGCACCCATCCGGGACATCGCCGGGCGGGCCGGAGTGGGCCTCGGCACGGTCTACCGCCACTTCCCGAACCGTGCCGAACTGGTCACCGCGGTGTACCACCACCAGATCGAGGAGTGCGTGGCGCTGGCCTCGGCACTACAGCGGGAGGACATCCCGCCCGGCGAGGCGCTGACCCGCTGGATCGGGGCCTTCGTGGAGTTCCTGGTGACCAAGCACGGGCTCGGGGTCGCCCTGCAGTCCGACGACCCGAGCCTGCTCACCCTGCATTCGCTGATGCTCGACGAACTCGTCCCGGCCTGCGCGTCGCTGATCGCCGCAGGCGTGGCCGCAGGCGAGATCGACCCCGGCGTGACCGCGTACACCCTCATGCGCGCCGTGGGGAACCTGTGCATCCTCGGCCCGGGCTACGGGCGGGACCAGGCGCAGGACATGGTGGCCCGCCTGCTCGTCGGATGCCGCAGCGCCCGGTGAGGCATCTCGCCATCACAAATCGGCGCCGGTCAAAGTCTGGCGTCAGCTCGGTGCCGGACGGGTCCGCTACCCACTGGTCCGTGACGTCCCGTTCGGCGAGGAGAACCACCACGCCGACAAAACGCCCATCCCGCCCTGCTCAACACATCCCGGCCACAGTAAACAGACTTTGCTCTGGCTCTGGAATCGCACTCGTCTGCAGTGGACCCCAGGCATGAAACTCCAGGTCAGGAACACCTCATCCAACTACACATCGACCCTGGGACCTGCTGCCACCAGCTCTTCAACCGCCCTCAGCCAGCACCTTCGGGAACATACGCTTGCGCAGCGAAGCCCGTCGACGTAAGATCAACTACGCGATTCCGTTTGGCGCAGGACTCAACGCCCGGAATGCGCGAAGGCAGGTGTCGGGGTTCCAGCCATCGCAATTTTTCTTCGGAGGATCCGAGAATGAGGATCAGAGTTAGTTCACGAAAGATCGCAGCCGCTGCGGCTGGGCTTCTCATCGCTGTTGCATCCACATTGGTGGTGGCCTCTCCGGCCCATGCCGCCAGGTGGAGGAGTATCTCGGGCACCGTTTACAGCAACGCGAGTTACTTCTGCTCTAGCAACATTCGCTACAAGGAGGGCAACGGAGTCGTTGAGGCAAAGTTCAGCGCTCTCCCGCAAAGCGGGTTGAGGATCGGCCCCGCCTCCACTAATTGCAGCCTGCTCAAATACTCCGATTTTCATACCCTAAACAACACGCAAACACTCTACTCCGGCATGTCGAACGGATACCAGTTCAAGAACATGTTCCGTCGAATTAGTTGGTGCGATTTCAATTGCGGATCAAACAACTTCACAGGACAGCAGTACTACTAGGTCGCATGCCACGCTAGTCAGTTACGGCCATCAACAGTAGAGCGAAGCGCACCCAGTTTGCCGATTAGTTTCACTGGATGGGTGGGACAGCATCACCACGCCACTCTACGAGGCGACTACTGGCGAGCTCGGAATTCCAGACTTCTCGCGGCCGTACGTTTCGTGCAGAGAGATTGAACAGGAAGGCAACGAATTGGGGAAGTTGCTTCAGCTCTTGGTGCCACGAGAGCACGCAAAGCAGAGCCCCAGCGCAAATCTGAACTCCGAGGCACTCGACTTACGCAAGGTTCACTCTGGCTCGGCCACTATTCTGGCTGGCGTGTTGCTGTTGACGAGCGCCTGCAGCAATAGCGCTGCTGAAGGTGGGGGGAGCGACAGTCCTCCTGCGCTCACACATCAGGAGGCCGAGCGGGAGTATCGGGACGAAGCCGAGAAGTGGCCACTTCCCAGCGACTGGAAGTGGCCACCGGAACCCATTTACAAGGACGTAGCGGCTGATGGAGCTGGGATAGTTTACGGCCTCAATACCGGTAGCGTCGATGCAACTTCGTATTGGTTCTGCGCATGGAGTCGCACACTGATCAACGCGACGGTGGAAGCCGATCGAGTCGCCGCCTTGGCGCAGGTGCTACGGGTCCCTGAGACTCCATTTTACAAAGTCGGCCTCTTGCCAAATGACAGGGCGACTCTGGATTCCAAGCTGGACGCTACTCGTGCTGGCGACCTGCGCCCGCTGACAGAGACCACTGAGTTGAACTGCCCGGTGCCACCCCGGTGAGGAAAGCCCTGGGAATTCTGGTGGGCCTAGCTCTGACGGCGGTAGGGGGCGCTGGTGGGGTAGCAGCTACATTGGCACTCAGGGAGGACGGACAATCTCCCACGGCGGGCATCGCGGGGGCTTCGGCGCCAGATCCGCGCACAGTGGAAGTTGTGCGCCGCGACATTAGGGCTGTCGTTGCTATTGACGGCACTATGCTCCCGCTCCCCACCTTCAGCATTCCCGCGCCCAGTGATGGGATCGTGCGGCACACCTGGGTCGGTGGACAAGGCGGTGAAGTAAGCGAGGGTGCGCCGGTGTTCAGGTTGAAGGCGCGAGATGTCAGGTCATCCGTCGCAGCGCGGTTCGAGCGATGGCTGGTTCCCGACGGCGGGAAGGTCGTGCGTGGTGTGCCTGTCGCGGAACTGCGGTATCTCGGGTTTGGGCTACAGGGTTCTCTGCCGCCGACCGACGCGTACCGTCTCCTGAGCGGAGATCTGAAGGCGACTGGGTCGATAACAGATGGGCCGGCTGGGTTCGACTGCACATTGTTAGAGGTGCCGTCGGTCGAGCCGAACCCCGAGGCAGGCGCTGCCGCCAGTCCGACGGTCGTCTGCGCTGTCCCCCAAGACGTGCGTGCATTTGCTGGCCTTCAGGGTCAGATCGCGATCACGAGCGGGCAGGTCACCAACGTTCCCACGCTCCCGGTGACAGCGGTCGCGGGATCCGCCGACCGAGGCGAGGTGTCGCTGGTGCTGGATGACGGGACTGTCACCATTCGCGAGGTTGGGCTCGGCGCAACCGACGGCGCAATCGTGGAAATCACTTCCGGACTCGATGCTGGTATGCGGGTACTCGCTTCGCCTCCGGCTCTTGTGCGATAGCGATGCATGCCCTTCAAGTCAACGGTCTGAACAAGGCGGTCGGCCTCTCCCTCGGCGAGCGTCTGCAGATCTTGCGTGATGTGAACCTTTCGGTGCACGGTGGGGAGCTCGTGGCCGTGGTAGGACGGTCAGGGAGTGGAAAGAGCACGCTACTCGCAATGCTCGGACTTCTCGCCCGGCCCGACAGCGGAGCCGTCTACATCGCTGGTCACGACACCGCCGGGCTCACCGACTCAGCCAGGTCGCATCTGCGTAGTGCGCATATCGGTTTCGTGTTCCAAAACTACTCTCTGTTGCCGCACCTGACGGCTGCCCAGAACGTGGCGCTGCCATTCATGCAAGGCAAGCGGGTCCCCGCGAAGGAGATTCGACTACGAGTGGATGAGGGGCTGGCGTCGGTCGGACTCGACGCTCGCAGAAATGCTTATCCTCGCCAACTGTCAGGGGGCGAACAACAACGGGTTGCGGTGGCACGTGCGCTTGTGAGAAAGCCACGTGTCATCCTGGCAGACGAGCCCACAGGCTCCCTGGATGAAGCGACGGCGGAAGACGTGCTCGATCTCCTGATCGGCGAGGCGCGGGGCAATGGGACGGCCTTGGTGCTGGTGACTCACGATGTAGAGGTTGCGGCAAGGGCAGATCGTGTCATGCGCCTGCGCGACGGCACCCTGCACGACTCGGTGGCATGACATGCGATTGATGCGAGACGCCGCGCTGGATCTGCGTGCACATAAAGTGCGATCCGTCTTGGCCGCGCTTGGCCTGTTCATAGCGATTCTGTCACTGGTCGCTGTCACTACGATCGGAACTGTCGTTCGCGAGGTCTTTGTCGCTCAAGACGAGCAAACGAACGGTCGCCTGTGGACAATGGCTACGACCTTGGACTACGGCCTCGTTACCGAAGCCAGACTGACCGAAGTCACCAAGGAACTCGACCGTCAAGTGTCCGCCACCGGCGGACACTACGCGCTTCAGATGGAGCGGCCCGGTGAGGCGGCACCCATCCTTGACGACTTCGCCGGAGAGTCCGAGTCGTTGCGTATAGTGCTGGCAACCGTTGACCTGAACCTCGTACGGCGGATGCCCGTTCTCGGCGGCACGTGGCTGCCGGAAGGGGAGGCAGTCTTCCCTGACGGTGTAGTGCTAAACGACGTTGCGAGCAGGCAACTCGGGGGCAGCGTAGGAAGTAGACTGAGGATCCGCCTGAGTGGGAATCTTCTTCCCTACGATCGGCCAGTGATCGGCATCGTCGCCGATGGACGCCGCGAACCGCGAATTTACCAGTCACTGCGATCGGCATTACACTTCAATCCGTCTATCACGAGTAGCTCAGGGCAAGGTCCGGAGCTCCTCGTTCACTACCCCGGGGCAAGCCAGGCAATGATCCGCGAGAAGATGCGCGATATCGGCGACGCTCTGGCAGCACAAGACCAAGGTGCAGACCCACAAGTGACCAGCAGCCTGGCAGACTTCCTGACAAGCCTGGAGCGGACCCAGCGCTTAATCAGTGTCGTGGCTGCAGTCACTCTGTTCGTCGCCGTAGTCGGACTGCTCAATATTGGACTCGCAACACTACGAGAACGCACCCGCGAACTCAGCCTTCGTCGTGCAATCGGAGCGACACGCAAACGTGTACTCGGGCTCGTGCTCACCACCACACTGACCCTCAGCACACTAGCGGCCGCTTTGGCGATCGGGATCGCCTACATCGGTGTGACCTGGTACGTCCCGCGCCTCCTGGATCCCGCTTCCGCCATCGATCGGCCCGGATTCCCGTGGCAAGCTGCTGTGTACGGCTTCATCGCTGCAGTGGCCGCCGGGCTTTCCGGAGGGCTGGTTCCCGCAATAGCAGCCGCTCGCGTTGACATGATCCGCGTCCTGCGGGAGTGAAAGGGCTTTCTTGACTACGAGATGGACGGCGGAAACCTGACGCGGTAATGCGGCTTCCCGGTGGCCAGGTCCAAGGCGACGATCATGTGCCGCACGCCCTGGTCGCGGGTGTGGGTGGCCCGCAGCCGCCCCGGCTGCCCATGGTGTCGCCAGTCGCGGCCGGGGCGGGGTTGCAGGTTCAGCGGCCCGAACTCGTCCACGCACACCACCCGCCCGTCCGGCGGCGGATGGTCGTAGAGGTCCAGGAACCCGAAGGCACCGGCGAGGTACCCCGACGCGGACGGCTCTGGCGGTTCTTCGCCGTCGCCCTGACAATGCCGACCCTCGGCTCCGCGCTCGGGCTCGACGGCGGCGCCATCTTCCAGATCGCTGCGGTCGAGGACCTCGGCCTCGATCCCAGGACCATCGGTCTGGCCTTCGCCATGGGCCTGCTCTCCGTGCCCGTCCAGGTGCTCGCCGCTCGCCTGCCGTTGTGGCGAGCCGGCCGCAACCTCCAACTCTTCCTGCTCGTCGCCGCCGTCGAATGCGCAGTCCTGGCGGTGCTCGTGGGTCTGGACGTGGTCGGCGGAGGTTTCGCCCTCATCGCCCTGGCCGTCACGGTCACGGCGGAGATCAACCTGTCGGTGCTCTACGTCCCCTCGTGGCAGCCATTGCTGAACTACGGCCTCGTCAGCCAGGAACGCCAGCGGGTGAACTCCTGGGGCAGGGCCGCCGGCGGCCTGATCGTGGCCGGTGCGGTCCTGCTGTACGGCTCGGGCGGCCCAGTGCTGCGTACGGCGATGTTCGCGGTCATCGGCGCCGTCGCCCTGCTGCTGGCTGTCGCCGCCCGCGGCATCCCGGCCCCGAACCGACCGGTGGGGCGCGACCTCGACGCGACCCTTCTCGGGAACCGGCCCCAGCTCTCACCCGTCATGCGGCGGATCTACCTGATCCTCGGCGTCGCCGGGCTGGCCACCGCCTGGCCGCTCTTCCTGGTCTACGCCGACAAGGTCCTGTGGCCCGGCGCCAACCTCGGGATGCTCGGGGCGGTGCAGCTCGGTGGAGGACTCCTCGCTGCCGCCTCCTGGCGGTCCAGCCACACGAACCTCGGCCGCTACGCCTGGCAGGCCGGTCTGGTGCTGCTGACGGCCACCGTCGCCCTCGCCGTCGTGCGGGCACCGGTTGACGGGACCGTCGAGCAGGTGATCACCATCGCGGCCCTGGCCGTGGCGTCGGCAGCCAACCTCACGATCCTTCTGGCCATGCTCGAGCGGGCACACCGGGACGTCGACGAAACCACCTCGGTCCGGGCCTTGACGTTGCTCGACGTCGTGGCATCGACGTCGCTTCAGGTCGGGCTCTTCGTCGGAGGGCTGCTCGTGTCGTTCAGCATCGATCGGGCCGATTGGCCGCTCGACCCCTACCGGATCTGGCTGGTGGCGGACACGGCTGCCGTCGCCATAGGCCTGGTGTCGCCCGCCCTCCGCAGGACACCGACGGAATAGCCGATGGTGGGTCACGTGCTTGGGGCCGCCCCGAATGACTAAAGCCCTGGTGGGAGATTCAATCTCCCACCAGGGCTTTTCGCTAGGGTGGGCCGGAGGTACCACCATGCGAACCACACCGCCACGATCGCCGGTGACCCGCTACCGCTGAGTTTGCCCAGCTCACGGACGCCGGGCGGTGCCCGATGAACCCGGCCCGCCCGTCCGACCCGCCGGTGCGGTTCGCCGATGCGGAAGAGATCAACCCGTTCCAACTCCTTCTCGATCTTCATGACCATGCCGGCGCTCGGACGCCGGAGACCGGACTCGATGACGTCCTGGCGGAGCTGGCGTTGTCCGCTGCGGTGGCGTCCTGGTGGACTCGCTGGCAACCCTCGACGATCCACACCGCCTTACGGGCGGGCGCGGACCTGACGGACATCGCGAAAGCGACCGGTCTCGACGCGAGCGACGTCGTCCGGCGGTGGCGGCGATGGGTTGATATCCAGACGCGGCTGGACATCGGCGGACGTCCGTCCGTGGACCCCGTCGAGGTCCAAGCCATCGAGCGGCGACTCGGTCTGGGGGTAGTTCGATGACGCCGACCCGGCTGGCCCGAGACGTGAGCACGGTGGCGGTGGCCGGGATTGCTGCCTGGTCGTCGTGGAGTCACATGGTCGCCGTGGCGTTGAGGTTCGGGGAGCGTCCCGAGGTCGCCTACGTGCTTCCGCTGTCGGTCGACGGGATGCTGGTCGTCGCGTCGGCGGCCATGGTCGAGGACAAGCGCGCCGGCCGGAGGGTGCGCTGGTCAGCCCGGACGGCGTTCGCGGTCGGGGTGGCGGCCAGCGTGGCGGCGAACATCGCCGCCGCTGAGCCAAGCCTCGGCGCGCGGATCGTGGCGGCATGGCCAGCGGTGGCGCTGTTGCTGGTCGTGGAGATGCTGACCAGAGCGCAGCCGGCATCGGGCAACGACCATCGAACGTCAGACACCGCCCAGCCGCTTGCCTTCAACGCTGCGTCTCCACCACCGGAGTCGAATCCGTCGGACGTCGTGACTGAGGCGAGCCAGGCGCAGCTGGCTGGGGCCGCCCACGGTCCCGCGACGAGTCAGGTATCGCCGCCTCTACGTCGGGCCGGGCGACGCAAGCGGATGACGGGACGCGCGGAGCGGACGGCAGATGTCGTCGCCCGGCTGCGGGCCGAACGTCCCCAGGCCAGCCTCGCGGAGTTGGCTCGGGCCGCCGGCGTGTCCGAGCGTCATGTCCGGCGCCTCGCGGCGGTCAAGCCTGAGGATGCGGGACAACCAGCAGCAGATGGCTCTTGAAGGTGTTGACAACCCGTGGAGCGACCTCTCCTAGAAATTCCGTTTGGCCCATTTTTGTTGTTTTTTATCCATCAGACTTTCGGCTGAATCTTGCAAGATCACGAGGTTGAGGAGTTCGCAGAATCTGACAGGAGCCGGTTTAGTAGTGCGAGAAAGTTCTCGTCGCTTCGGTGCTGCAGTCCCATCCGGGCGGGCGTTCAGTCCGGTCGACGGCGGGTTGCCAGAAGCGCAGCGGCGAGGCGCTCATCGTCGGGGTGATGTGACGCGGCGGCCTGGAGCGCGCTCCTGGCTTCGGCGGGCCGGTCCGCGAGTGCCTCGGCGAGTGTCAGGGCGGCGGTGACGAACTCGCGCGTCACGGTGTCGCGGTGCGGTGCGAGCCACGGGTATCCGGCGTGGTCGGCGAGCGGCCCGCGGTAGACGTCGACTGCGCGCCGTAGGGCGGCGACGCGGGCGGCTGGCTCTGTGGCGGATTGTGCTGCGGTGATGGCGTCCCGCATGGTCCACAGGTCGACGTCGAAGGCGTCGCGGTTGAGGGTGTAGCGGTGGCGCTTCAGCTGCAGGTAGGTGTTCTCGCCGCCGATGAGGCTGCAGATTCGGCGCAGGTTGTAGGTGTAGGTGTGTAGGCGCTGCGCAGCCAGCCGGCGCGGCGGCTCGGGCATGAGGTCATCCAGGATCTCTTGTTGGTACGCCGATCCGCCCTGCACGATGAGATGGACGAGGAACTCGACTGCCTGCGGCCGGACATGTTGTCTGTCGGGGACGTCGAGGATCGCCGGTGGGCCGAGTACGCGGACCTGCACCTGCTTGGCTCCGGTGTTGACCTGCTTGGCGAGGCGGTGTCGGGTGTCGTGCCCCTCGACCCTGTCCGCGCCGCCGTCATCGGCTGCGGCAGATCCTTCGAATCGAGGGTCGTTCATGGTTGAGCGCCATCCGTCCTCGACGTCATGCACGAAGGCTCGCGGCTCATTGTCGAGACGGTACAGATCGCGTCGGCCGCTGCGGGCCCCCGCAGACCGGCGCCACTTCATCGCGTTGGCGTCGGTGGCGGTGCCGACACAGGTTGGCGCGCTTCACGGCCGCACGGTCGGCATCGCACAAGAAGGACCGTCGTGTCCCCTCGCAACACGCAACCTCGATTCGCGACGTCCACAGGGCGGGGCCAGAGGCAGCACCACGCTCGAACGCCTCAAGTAATGATTCGGCTACGCACGGCTAGACGAGGCCGATCACCAGCGATAGCCTGGCCGCGCTGAAGCAGCAGCCCGAGTTCACCGGAGGCAACTGGATGGCGCGTAGGTCTCCCTCGCCGAATGAGTCGGAACGCTGGCAACGCCAACAGGCACGGGAACTCGAGCGGCAACAGCGCGCCACCGCAGCTGCGGCCAAGGCCGCTGATCGGGCGAAACGAGACCAGCACATCGCCGACCAGAAGCGCGAGACCGAGCTAAGGACTGCCGAGGTCGAGACCCGGGCACGGCAGCTCCAGGCGATCCTCACCTCCGGCCTACGCCACACCGCTCGAATCGACCTGACCTCGCTCAAGCGTCAGCCCTCGCAGCAGCCATTCAATCCGGGCGACCTCGCCGCGGTTGCCGCGCAGCCGGCCTGGGAGCAGTTCGAGCCACCGCAGCCCGGCATGGTCAGCCGGCTCCTCGGCGGGCAGAGCCGCTACCAGCAGCAGCTCGCCCATGCCCGCGCCGCCCATCAGCAGGCCATGCAGGCATGGCAGGCCGCCGACGCCGACCGGCGGCGGCGGCTCGACGCGGCACGCAGCAATCACGACGAGCGGGTCCGACAACATCTGGCGGAGGTTGAGGAACACAACCGACACGTCGAGCAACTGATCACCAACTACCGCGCCCGAGACCGAAAGACCGTCGAGTCGGTCCTCGGGCTCACCCTCAACCAGGTACCCCTGCCAGACGACTTCCCCCGGCGCGCGGAGATCACCTTCAGTCCCCAGCAGGCGCAGATCGTCGTACGCATGCAGCTCCCCGGCCGCGACGCTGTACCCACCGTGCGTGGATACAAGTACGTCCAGACCCGCGACGAGATCCAACCGGTCCCACGACCCACGAAGGAGACCAGCGAGCTGTACCGATCGCTCGTCGCCCAGGTAGCGCTCCTGACATTGCACAACCTGTTCGAAGCCGATCCGCAGCTTGCCAGCATCGGGTTCAACGGCCACGTCGACGCGATCAACCCCGGCACCGGGCAGCGTGAATACCCCTGCCTGATCAGCCTCAACGTCGAACGTGAGTTGTTCGCCCAGCTCGTCCTCGCCCAGGTCCGCCCTGAGGTGTGCCTGCGCCACCTCAACGCCCTCGTCTCGCCGCACCCGTACGAACTGGAACCGATCACTCCGATCCTGGACTTCGACCTGACGAAATTCTCCTTCGTCGACGGCATGGACGCCGTCTCCACGCTCGACTCGCGCCCCGACCTGATGAAGATGAGCCCCACCGAGTTCGAACACCTCGTCCGGCAGATCTTCGAGGCGATGGGCGTGGAAAGCTGGACCACCGAACAGAACTACGACGACGGAGTCGACGCCGTCGTCGTCAACCGCTCAGCCCTGCTCGGCCGGCTGAGCATCGTGCAGGCCAAACGCTACAAGGACGCCGTGGGCGTCAGCCACATCCGCGAACTCGCCGGCGCCATCGAAGAGAAGAAGGCCGGACACGGCATCCTCGTCACCACCTCATGGTTCACACCCCGCTCCTGGCAAAAGGCCCGCGAACACGGACGGATCGAACTCATCGACGGCAACCGCCTCACGTACCTGATCAAAGAGCACCTCGGCAAAGACGTCCTGATCGGCATCAAGCGCCCTCGGACCGCGACCACCGGACCAGACGGTGCCAGCGCGGCAACCGCCAGTAGCTAAGACAGGCGAGGGAACGGCGCAGCCCGAATCGAGCACGCATCAGGGCGGTCTCAGCCGTTGAATACTGGATCCAATAAAGGGCTGGGTGCACCGTGCCAAGTGATGGCTAGTACATCTCGGGCACGGGTCGCGGCGACGAACAGCAGCGACCGGGCCTTCCGTTGCTCGAGCTCGTACCGCTGCGGGTCGGACCGGCGGTAGCGTTCGATGTAGGGACGTGGGATCGCACCCTTGCGCACTCCGATAATCGCCAGCCGCTGATACTCAAGGCCCTTGAACCGGTGCATCGTCCCCACGTGAATCTCGCCGTCGCCACGCGGCCCGTCCTTAGTGAGCTCGGCGCAGGTCAGGCCGCCCTGTTTCTCCAGGTACTCGATGACCTGGGTCAGCTGTTCGTGATCCGCGACCGCGACCGCGACGTGGCCGGACGGGTCTTGGCGGGCGCCATCGTCGTCCGTCGAGAGTTCGTCGCGCCATCCCTGTAGCAGTGTGCCGACGCCGGCCAGTTCGCCCGGCCAGTTCTGATATCCCAGGAAGGTCGGTGTGGGGCCGTGCAGCACGGACCGGTATCCCGAGAGGTTGTCGACGCCGTCGTCGAGATCGTCGTAGACGGTCTTGTTGCCCTCGGCGATCCGGAGGGCGTGTTCCAGGATCTCGCGGGTGGTGCGGTAGCTGAGTGTCAACCGACGTGAGCGGCCCCGAATATTGATGCCCAGAGCACCCAAAGAGACCTGGTGGTCATAGATCCGCTGGTGGGTGTCGCCGGCGATGAAGAGGTCATTCGGGCCTGGCTCAACCATGGCGCGCAACATCTTCCAGTGAGCGGCGCGCAGGTCCTGGGCTTCGTCGACGACCACGTGCCGGTACCGGTACGCGAAAGGCCGAGAGCCGGAGCTGTCGTCTGCCGTCGCAGGCGAGCTCCGGTACCGCTCCGCTGCGGCGGCGCGTTCGATCTCGAAGCGGGCGGCGCGTTCGGCGGCCTGGCCCCAGGTCTCGGCGCCGAGCTTGTCCAGACGAGCGGCGAACTGCTCGATAAGCTTCCAGATCTGGCTGCGTTCTGGGCGGGTGAGTGCGCGGCCACGCCCGCCCCGTCGGGCGCTGAAGTAGTCCGACCGGCTTGTCAGTGCCTGGCCGAGAATGACCTGCTCCCATTCGTCGAGGAGAAAGTCGGCCTCCCAGCGCTTTTCGTCGAGTTCGAGGAGGAGCTGCCGCATCTCGATCATGGCTGCGTGATCGCTGATGCGCTTGCGCCGGTTGCGCTGGTCGGTGTTCTCACCGATGACACGGGCGGCAAGCTGGTCGATGTGCACGACGTCAACCCTCGCCAGCAGCTTCGGTTCGCTTATCAGGGAGGTGAGGCGGAGCCGCAGGTCGGCGGCGAGGTTGGCGGTGAAGGTTGTGAGCAGGATCTGCACGCCGTCGTCGGTCAGCTGCTCGACGAGATACTTGACCCGGTGCAGCGCGACGACGGTCTTGCCGGTGCCCGGACCGCCGGAGACGCGGGCCGGGCCGGTGTATTCACGCCGAGCGGTTTTGGCCTGGGTCGCGTGCAGGTAGTGCTTCCAGCTACGGAAACTGCCCTCGTCTAGGGCAGCCTGCACGTCGTCGTCGATCGACGAGACATTGGTTCGGCTGACCGCGGTGGAGATGTCGGCGAGGTCCGGCTCGGTTGGCAGTTTCACCGGGCGAGTCACCTCTTCGAGCACTGAGTCGATGCTCATCCCTGCCGCGAGTCCGTAGAGAACGTCCTTGGAAAGCAGCGGTGCACCCGAGACGAGTCGGTCGAGTTCCTCATCGGTAGTGACAGCCAAGGCCAAGTCGATGAGCTGCTCGGCAACGCCGAGGTCGCGGAGTTGGTCGGCCGTGTAGGCACCGAGTAGGGGCGGCCGGTCTGGAACCTGATCGGGCTCTCGAATGGGAGCCGGCGTTGGAGCTACATCATCGGGCTCGGCCGGGGTGAGCGTGATCCCGGCACGCTGCAGGGAGCTGTCGCCCATCACGGCGAGGTCGACGAACTCCAGCTCTCCGGTGACGCGGTTGACCGCGACCTGGAGTTCGTCGTAGACGTCCTTGCGATGTCGGACCGCGATGATCAGCCAGTGCTGGCGGCCACGCTCGTCGGTCTCGACCGGAATGAGCAGTGCCCGATACGACTGGTTGATCTTGGCGCGGTGGATGCGGGAGTCGCCCTTGAGCTTCTTCAGATCCAGGCCGGGCTGATCTGGGTTCTTCCGAAACCGGTGGCAGAAGTCGTAGAACAGTCCCTTGACCGTCCGGTCGAGCTTGTAGAGCTCTTCCTCGGCCTTGTAGTGCAGGCTGAGTCGCGCGGTCATGACTCGGAGTCTTCCATGTCGGGCAGCAGGTCTTCGAGTTCGTCGAGGTGTTGGAGCCACTCGGCCGCGGTTCGCATCGTCCAGCCTTCCTCGGCGTATGCCTCGTCCCGGTGCCGTGCGTCGGTGTCATCACCGTGCAGGGCCACTACTGCGATCTTGAAGTTCGGCAGGAGCCAGGCGAAGTCGACCTGCCAGCGGCCGGCGCCGAGTTCGTAGCCGAACACGGGTGCGCGTTTGCCCCGGTCGGCCAGCCTGCGGGCGAGAACACCGAGGTCACCGCCGTGTTCCGGCTCATCGTCGAGGATCTCCAGGATCTCGTCGTCCCACTGCTGGTCCCGCGGTCCGGACGTCGCCGCAGCGGGTTTGTCGACGCTGACCGTCGGCTTCGGCGGCGGGCCGTTCAGCGAGTCGAGTTCGCCGACGCCGCCGCAGACGACGAGGGTGTCGAGGTCGAGTTCGGCGGCGGTGCTGTAGGCGAGTTGGACCCCGTCACCGCCGGCGTACGCGAGGAACTGGGTGAGGTTCGTCCAGTAGAGCCACGAGCGCCAGCGCCGCCAGTGGCCATCGCCGGTGAGTGCGGCCTCACGGTCGTCGAGAGCCGCGAGCGCCGTCCAGCGCGGGTGGTCCGGATCCTTGGCGTCGAGGATGACGATGATCGGCAGCCCGCATTGATCGTGCGCCCGGAAAGCGTGCAGCGTGGCGTCTGGGTCCCCGACAGGCGGGGGCTGTTCGGGTTGACCCGCAGTGAGCCCGTTGAGTTCGGCACGGAGCGTCCGGGCCAGTTCCCGGCGGTCGGTCGTCGCCGTTAGTAGAGCGGTTCCTGGCTCGGCCAGCAGTCCGGTCACCATGGCGCCCGCCGCTGACGCCCACCGCTGCTCGTCGGGGTCTCGCAGGTAGGCGATCAGAGAGCTCACCGGGTTGGTGTAGATCATGCCGGTCAGCTGGGCCCGGTTGCCGTCGAACTCCTCGTAAGCATCTTTGGCCTGCTCCTGCGCCGTTCCTGAGTACGGCGGCCAGACCGGCCGGGTGGAGGTCGGCCGCTGCTCGAACAGCTCGATGTCGGACCAGGTGACCTGGAAGACGCGGTGGCCCTCGGCGCGCAGGGCGGTCCGCTGCCGGGCGTCCGACGCGATGCGGTTGTGCTCAGGGGTGGCGTGGAACCGGAAGCCCTCCAGGTAGACGGTGACACTCTGGCTGGGACCGTCTACCCGGTTGAAGGTGAAGTCGGTCCTGGTCCGGCGCAGCTGCTGCTGGGCAGTCATCCGCCAGTGGACCAGGTCGGTGCCGCGGGCAAAGCGCAGGTGCCCGCTGGCGTGGCCATCCTCGTCGAGCGATACGTCGTCGGTAACCGACACCCAGCCGCGCAGCAGGTCGAGGAAGCGCTGTTCGAGGTCGGATTCGAGCTGGCCGTCCAGTCCGATCTTCCGGGTGTTGGCGACCGGCTCGGTCTCCCACCCGCCATCGTCGAAGAGCAGCGAGCTGATCATCCGGAGCGCGGTATTACGGGAGACAAGGTCCTGCTGCGGTTCGGGGGTGTACCGGTGCAGGCAGCGATGGCAGGCCCGGCGCTGCTCGTCCTTGCACTTGCAGTCGAGCAGCGCGGCGTGTGCCTTCAAGAGCACCTTTTGGAAGTCTTCGGCCTTGGTGAGCCGGTCCAGGTAGCCGGTGCCTCCCGGAAGCCGGTCGTAGAGGACCAGGAACCAGCGGCGTTCTCCGCTCGCCTGGTCCGGCATGGAGGCGACGGTGGTGTCCAGGTGCTGGGGGTCGCCGCCGAAGTGCAGGTCCACGCCCATCCGCAGCGCCGCCCGGAAGGAGTGCACCCGGGTGTCGACGTCGGCGGCCGCAGCGGGAAGCAGGATGCGCAGCGCCTCTGTCCGCAACTGGTGGGCGAGCAGGACCTTCTCCTGCGTGATGTTGTCCGGCTTGCCCCGGCGCAGCGGGCACCACGGGCGGTGATTCTTCAGCTGTGGGTTACGCGTCTGGGAGGAGGTGAGAGCGTCCGATTCGAGATTGAAGACCGGCTGGCCGTCCGCGCTCGTTGCCCCACATCCCGTGCAGACGTGGAACGGATTGATCCGTACGGTGTGCCCGGCGAAGTCGTCCCGCGGCGGCGCGTCATAGCGGGCCGGCCCGACGTTGATGCGCCGGATCATCGCGCGCCGGCAGTAGTCGACGCCGAACGTCTGGTGGGTGTGCCGCCACGAACCGGGGGCGATCTCGTCGTCGGGGAAGTCGACCGCGTCGACGACCGTGTAGAAGCGACGGTCGCGTTCGTCCTTGTCGTCCCGGATCCGGGCGTCTTCCCGCAGGTCACGCGAAGTCACGGTCGACGGTTCGACGACCTGGAAGAGGCAGCCGTCGTCGGCGATGTAGGTGCTGTCGCAGCGGGGGCAGGCAGACCGGTCGTGCACAGCGTCTTCCGTGCGGATGTATCCGCAGCCCGGGCAGACGCGCCAGTGATGCCACTCGGGCCGGCCAGACGTGATGATGTCGATGCCGGTGATCTGGTGGCGGTAGCCGTTGACGTAGAAGGTGTTGCCGGGGGCGAACTCCTCCAGGGCGTATCGGCGGGGTCGCTGATAGCTCACCGGTCTCGACTTGTACCGGGGTGTCTTGCCGTCCTTTGCGCTCACACCGTCCGGCCCGTACAACGTGGCGTTGAGGGTGGTGACCGTGTCGACCAGGGCGTAGTTGGGCAGCAGGCCCAGATCGCACAACGCACCCTGCGCCGTGGTCTGGCCGAGGTCCATCAGCCGTTTGCCGAGCGCACGCCGCTCGGCATCCAACATCGCCTTCTCATCCGCCTCGTCAGGGTCGGAGTCGTGCAGCTCGTCGTAGGCCTCGCTGATCGTCCGGATCCGGGCCCGCAACCCTTCGTCCTGGCGCCGCCACTCCCGCTCGGCTTCCTCCAGCGCCGCCCGCAGGCCGTGTGACGCGTACTCGATAAGATCGTTACGTGCATCTTCGGTGACACCGCGTGGCAACAGGTCGGTGCCGTCGTCGCGGGGAAACAGCCGGAGGAAACCCGCCACGAGTTCGGCAGCTTGGGTGATGACGACCTCGATCAGGTCGACGAGGAACCCGGACGGTCCGAACAGCGCGTTCACCCGGTCCGGCAGCGCCCGCAGTACAACGCCGTCAGCGCGGGCAAGGCGTCCGGCCGCGGCCAGGTCGAGAAGGTGGGCGAGGTACTGCCGGCGCAGGATTTCCACTGCGGACAGGTAACAGCCCGGCGGCACGATCGTCCCGGCGATGAGTTCCTTCGGCTGATCCAGGAAGTACAGGTCACGCCGAGAGCGGTCGGCGATGGTCAGCAGGAACGCGTTGCCGGTACGCCGTCCGGCACGTCCGGTCTGCTGGGCGTAGCCCGCTGGTCGGCGAGGCAGCGCGGCGAGTACCACAGCGGAGAGGTCCCCGATGTCGATACCCATCTCCAGCGTCGGCGTGCAGGACAGGACGTTCGGGTTCTTGAACGCCACTACGCCCGTCTCGTCGGGCTTGCAGCCCTGCTTGAACGCCTGCTCGACCCGTTCCCGCTGCTGACGGGTGAGCATGCCGGTATGTTCGGCGGTGTTCACCTGATAGGTGCCCGCCTGCCGGTAGAGCCGGCGGTAGTAGTCCTGGGTGTAGTCACGGTCACGCTGGTGGCGCCCGAGTTCCATCGGCCGGTTGCCGGCGATTAAGCGGCCGGTGCGGCACCGATAGGCCGGGCACCGCTGGCCGTGCCACTGGTCGAGCAGCGTCGGATGCACCGTCTGCTCCCAGAAACAGACCGGGCAACGTACGAAAGCCTCCCGCACCTGGCTGTCGTCCAGCAGCAGGGCTTCGATGTTGCCCGGTTGCAGGCCGTAGATGCGGGCGGAGGAATCATTCGGGGTACGAACGGACAGCAGCCCAGCCGATGTCAGCTCGGGCAGCAGCCGGTACCAGAACTCCGGGATGACCTCCCGCGACAGGCCGAGGGTGCGGCCCGTCCACCGCTCGTACCAGGACAGCCGGCCGGAGGCCACGTCGAAGTCACTGCCGTTCTTCGGCGCCGCGAGCAGGAACTTCGGCGCCGCGACCCGGTTCGGGAACGCTCGCATGCCCTGCGGACGCTGTCCCCAGATGAAGTACCGGCTCGTCCCGGCCTCGTCGATGTACTTGCTCAGCCACTTGTGCGAGACAGCGCCGCGGCTGCGAAGCCGTTCCAGAAATACCCGGACGAAACCCAGGTAGGTGGCGTCGTCGGCCTCCATGATCGGCAGGCCATCTCGGCCCAGATCGAGGTGGATCTCCTTGACCATCGCCGTGACGGCGGCCGGATCGGCGAGGTGGATGTGCGCCGCCGCGGTGCGGGTGAGCTCCAGCGTGCGGCCGTTGCGGGAGCGGAACCCGAACTCCATCAGCGTCTCGAACGCCAGCCGCTGCCCGATCAACTGCCAGGTTGCGATATCGCCACCACGCCCACGGCCGGACAGCAGGCGGTCGACACCGAGCAGGCCATGCAGATCCGGAGGTACGACCGCAGCGAGGGTCTGCGGATCGGTCGTCGCAGACACCACGTCGGCGATCAGGTCGTTCAGAGCTGTGGCGGACTCCTGGCGCAGGTGCGCGGCGAGCAACGCCCGCAGCGAGAAGGTGTACGACCGGTTCGCCACGAAACCGGCCCGGTGCGCCGCGTCCTGGACCGAGTCGTTGAACATGAGGGTCTTGTCCTCGAACGCCTCCTTGTCCAGCTCGCCAGCGGTGAACAGCTGCGTGATAGCCGCCGCGGCCAGAGCGGCCGCACCGGTGCCGAGGAAGCGGATGGCGTTGCGCTCACCGCACGCCGGGCACCAGTCCTCCGCCGCGGCCGTGTTGGCCGTCGAACCAAGGTTGACCAGCAGGAACGTCGAGTCCCGTGCGGTCAGCGCGGGTTGCCCTTCGTCGTTGTAGTCGGAGCCGGGGTCCGGTAGCCGCAGCCGCTGCCGGACGGCGTCCAGCACCATCAGCGTCCCACCAGGGCCCTGTGCCGCCGACGGTGCTCCGACACGCTGGCCGGCGTCGCGCAGCGTGTTGCGGCCGGCGCCCTCGGCGGCCTCCCGGTCGGTGGCCGCGATCAGGTAGCGGATCCGGACCTTGTCCTGCCCCGTCGAGGCCCGGCGGATCTTGTAGCTGTCGAACTGGACGTCCCAGTCGTCGCTCTCCGGCGAGAAGACCGCCCAGCCGGAGCGACCACACTCCCGACAGTAGACCGCCGGCAGGAACAGGTTCGCGGCCTGCCCGGCGGTCGCGGTCGTCACGGGTACTGTCACCACGCCCTGATCGGTGCCGGGATCGCGGGTCCCGGCGACGTCCCACCGGAACTCCGCCTTCGGCCACGGCAACACCCCACGCAGCAACCGGGTCACCGCCCGAGCCCACTGGTGCACCTCGACATGCACGAACGGCCGGAGCTCGCCGGGCGGAGACTGAGGATCACGGGCGTACGAGAGCAGCGCCACGAACCTGGCCAGCGCCGCGGCGGCCTTCTCCGGCTGCCGAGTGATCGCCGACGACCAGCTCTGCGCGCCGGCACGCCACATCAGCCGCAGCACGTCCGGGCCACTCTTCACATCGCCCTCAAGAGCGATAAGCAACGCCTTGGTGAATAGGTGCCGTTTGAGGCGCCTTCCGAGCTCGATCTGATCCAGATCGTCGATACCGGTCACAGCATGCGCCAGCAGCAGGAGCGCATCGTCGCCGCTGGTTGGGTCCGGCAGAGCGAGCAGCTCGTCCGGCGTCGGGGTCGGCAGGATCACGTCCTCGTCCGGTAGCTCCCCGATATCGCGCAGTGGGATGAACTCGTCGATGGTGAGGCGATCCTCACCGACGATCGCCTCAGCGGTGAACGGGGTGCCGAACACCGCTGTCGCCACCTTTAGCAGATCCTCGGTGGCGCGCTCGTCGGACGCCGAGGCGAGCGTCGCCGAGGTGGCCACCGGGCAGATCGGGCCCAGCGGGCGGCCCTCCTCGCCGGCGCCCACGACGGACGCGAGCCGGCGCAGCAGCATCGCGACGTCGGTACCCTGCGCGCCGTCGTAGGTGTGGAACTCGTCCACCACCACGTAGCGAAGGTCTGCCTCCTGCCACAGCGGCGCGTCGTCGACCCGCTGAAGGAGCAGGTCGAGCATCTTGTAGTTAGTGATCAGGATGTCCGGCGGGGTCAGCTGCATGTCCTGCCGCCGGGTGTAGACCCGCTCGTACTGGATCGCGGCCCGGTCACCGATGTAGAGACCGGCCGTCAGGGCACCCAGCTCGTCGCGGTGCCCGAGAAGCAGCTCGTTGATCCGCTGCGCCTGGTCGGTGGCGAGCGCGTTCATCGGGTACAGCAGCAACGCCTTCACCCCGGGCCGCCCGGCCGCCCGCTCCCGGCGACAGTGATCGAGGATCGGGTAGAGGAACGACTCCGTCTTACCGGAACCTGTGCCCGTGGTGACCAGCGTCGGCTCCGGCACGTGACCATTCGCCGAGCTCAACCGCGCAAAGGTCCGAGCCTGATGGGCGTACGGCGTCCAGCCCTCTCGCCGCCACTCCAGATGCTGCTCCCAACCAGGCGCCGCCGTGGTGAACGGAGTCCTGATCCGCAGGAACGGCCCACGGAACATCCCCGACGTCTCGTTGCCGAGGAATCGGTGCAGCGCCTCCCGGGCACCCTCGTCGGCCAGCGCGTAGGTGGTCGACAGGTACTGCAGCAGGCTCTCCTTCAGTCCACGCGCCTCCAGGGTCGGCCTCACTGCTGCGCCGCCTTCCGCGTGACCGGATCCCACTCACCGCGAGCGATCGCCGCATCCAGCCGGGCCTGGAACACCGCATGCGCCGCTGTCATCTCAGCCACCCGGTCCGCCTTGTAGAACGGCGGCGTGAAGCCCTCCGGAGGCGCAACGGTCTTCGGCTCGGACTTGTCGTTCTGGTACGCCTCGAACTGCGCCCAGCTCGCCTTCGTCTGTCGTTGGCCGATAGTCCGTGCATTGCCGGCGAGCTTCCACCCATCCGCGTCAAACCAGGTCACGGCCTCGTACTTCTGCAGAACGGGGAAGCGACCACGGTAAGCTGCGACCAGGGCGTCGGCGCTCATGCCGAGCCAGACGGCTACCAACGCGTCGATCTCGACCAGCGCTGCCCGGCGGGCACGCTCGCTCCGTAAGGGCGTTTCCGAGGTCCACTCCGGCCCGACCGCGGCCAGGGGCGACAAGCCCGGCCAGTCGATTGCCCAATCCTCAGACCCTGGCCACTCGGCGGCATAAGTGTTCGTCCAAAGACTGCTGTACGACGATGTAAGGCAGTTGAGTCGGAGCGCGCGCAGGAGAAGCGCCGACGCCAACGGATGATTCGCGTCTGGAGCGGGCATGGCCTTAGTGCCAGCAACCTGAAGGTCTCCCCGGCCAGTGGCCCGCAATAGATAGTCCAAGGGAAGCGACGACCAGAAACCCGCAACGAGCAAGGTCTGCTGCGGGGTTGGCATTGCCAGAGTGTGAACCGTGTGGACGTGCGTTGGGCCCGGCGGAAAGATCGCGGCATAGAGGGCGCGTTCGGTATCCGGAGCAATCTGACGACGCCAAGCCAGTCGGTAGAAGTCGACGTACGGCCGACGCGACTTCTGCACCAAGACGGCGTTCACCTTCTCGGTGTCGACGTCCGACTCAGGGATGTTCTCTAACTCGGCAATCATGGCCCTTACGTCATCGCAGGCATCTTTATCCGAACGGAGCCGTTCTAGTTCGGTGTGGTCGATCCAACGATCCTGAGCTTGCCGGTACGCGTCCACCCGTTCCGGTACCACAACGTAGGCGCTATCCGGGATGAAGTCCGTAGGCAGGCCGACCAGCTCAGTACCGTAAGGGTCATTGCTATTCGCGTCGTGCCGCTTGAACACCGGGGTTGAGGGGCCGATTTGGGGCCCTTTGAGGATCACCTCGCTCCAGTTCTCTGGCTGATACACCCGCCCGGTAGACGGGTCTTCCCGGTTGTAGTCGATCAGGTTTGCCTTCTTGGCCCCAGATTCGTTGAATCCTGCGGAAATCTGCGGACTCAGAGCACTCAGACGAAGTGGGTAGGCTGCGAGAGCCTCGATGGCGGAGGCCTCAGCGACGCTTACCGGGAAAAGCAGGCGCGCCTGGTCGAGCGGTCGGTTCTCTTCGTCGAGAAGCCTCCTCCATACGGCAAGAACGTCATCGTCCACAGCGATAACCCGAGTTCGATGGGGTCGCTCGTCGAACTCCCGGTTCATGAACCGGATACCCGGCACCTCACCGGAGCCATCGTGGTCACGTGAAAGTCGAAGTGCGTCGGCCGACACCAGCCAGGACAGATGGTCAAACTTGATCTCTGCACGGTGTCCATAGATGTGGACACCGAAGTGGGCCGCGTGCCCCACAGGCTTCGGAAAGAAGCGCTGTCCGGCATTCACGAAATCGCCATGGACGCGCAGGCGGTGATAGGCCGCCGCACGCAGCGCTCCTTCTTTTTCGCCGGCGAAGTGAGTGTCTGGGTGCAGCATGCCAGCGGTTCCTCGATGAGAGGTGTGCCGCCATACCTGGCACATGAAGGCTCGGTAGAGGTCCGGCTGGGTACCCGCCAGTAGTGGATACGTCTGCGGCGAGCCCATGAATGCCACCGTCGCGCTGTTACTGGTCAATTCGTCGAGCATAAAGGCCTTGACCATGGACCTCTGGAATAGTTCCCGCCGCTTGCGTTCCTTATTTGACTCCGAAGGCCGGTCGGCGAGTTCGAACCACGGCTCGTACTCGGCCATCACGGCGTCAGCGTCCCATCGGGGCCGAACCCAAGGCGGGTTGCCGACTTGGAGGTCGAAGCCACCTCGTTCGGCGAAGATGAGCGCGAATTCTAGCTCCCAGTGCAGGAAGGCCTGCCGGTCGGCGATGTCGCGGACGACCCGCAGCCACGGGAACCGGTCTTCCGGCGGCTTGGTGTCCATGTTCAAGAACCCGGACAGAGACTTCTCGAAATCCTTTAACTTGTCGAGCGTGTCGTACGCGTCGAGGAAACTGTTCTGCGGAACGTCGGCGGTGCCGAGGACTGCTTCGAGGAAGTCGAGCCAGTCGTCGAGGTTCTTCAGGGGGATGACTCGGCGGAGTGCCGGTGCCGAGGACTTCGGGGCCTTCGCGGGCTTCTTCTGGGGCTGCTGAGTTACGGGTGCTGGCTCGGGCTCCAGACCCCAACCAAGTTCGTCGAGGGTCGTCTGGTCGCCGTCCATGGGGAAGAGCGTCATCGGCCGCGAGATCATGCGCCGGGCAGCTGGCGCCGAGGGCGCAACTGCAGTGGATGTCGCCTGCTGCGGCAGTTCGGCTGGTGGCTCGGTGCCGGGAACGGTGGTGTCGATCAGGCTGGCCAGGCTGTCGCGGGTGATGCTGCCGCTGAGCTCGTACTCCTCGTCGGTGCCGTCGAGCAGCCCGGCTTGGTCGGACGGCCAGAACCAGAGGGCACACCAGGCGTCCATGACCAGCTTCAGTCGCCAGTAAGGCGTGTCGACTGCCTCGAAGAGGTCCCGGAGCACGTCCTCCTTGGGTGTTGATCGCTCTTGCTGGTGCAGGAAGCCGTACTCGGGTTCGTCTGGTCCGGCGCCCCAGATCGGGATCCGCCGGGCAATGTTCTGCTCGGACATGTCCATCCGCTTGACGACCGCGGCCCAGAGAAACTCGACTCGCCGGGCGGCGTCCCGGAGCCGGGTGAACTGGGAAGGCTTCTCCTGCTGCGGCTGCTGGGTACGGGCCACCAGCTTCGGGGTGCCGTCCGCCTTGAGATGCGAGGTGTTCCGCGTCGGCCGCTGGAGGATGCCCTTCTTCCAGTCCGCGAGCTTCTTGTTCTGGTCGGTAGAAAGCTGTTTCGCCTCGGTGTTGCCGGCGACAGCAGCCCAGCCCGGCGTGGGCAGGAGGAACTGGTGCACAGCGTCGGCAGGCAGCGGCTGAAGGTTGCCGTACTCATCGCGCATCGGCAGCGGAGTCGGGGCCAGGGTTCCCTTGGCCTTGAGCCACTCCTTGGCGGTGGAGCAGACGTCGTCGGCAGCGTAGATCGCGCGCCGGGCGCCGATGAGCGAGTTCCCGCGCCGCAGATGCAGGCCGAACCAAGGCGCGAGCATGCCCGGGTGCATGGTGTTGAGCCACAGCGAGACCTCGGCCAGCTCGACGCCGGTCGGGTTGAGGTCGACGCCGTACGCGTTGTGTAGAGCGATGTAGGCCTTGACCCGCTGTTTCTCGGTGAGCACCTGCCCGGACGGGATGGACCGTCCCAGCTCGTCCTGCCGGCGGCGCAGGTATTCTTCGGCGACTTGGTTGATCGCCTCGTTGAGGAACGCGCCGGAGCCGAGCGCTGGTTCGCAGAGCCGGTACGACAGCAACGCCGCCGCCCGGGTCTTGATCGGGTTGCCGCCAGCGTCGCGTTCCTGGTCGAGCCGCTCCTTGAGCGCCAGCTCAACCGTGACCTTGGTCAGTGACTCCGGCGTGTAGTACGAGGCGGAGGTCTCCCGCTCACGGCCGGATAGCCGGTAGACGAACGAGCCCTTTGCGTACTTCTTGACGCCGCGCAGGCCGCGCCGGGCGTCGGCCTCGTTGTAGCGGACCAGCGTCTCGTCCGGGTAGTCCTGCTGGCGGTGGGCGGGCACCAGCCACGAGCCCTCGTCTGGGTTCCCTTCGCGGGCGACCTCGCAGAGTTCCTCGTCGGCGATGATGCCGGTGTAGGACATCAGGCCCTCGTAGACGGCGCCGAGCTGGTTGATGCCGAGGTTACGGTAGGAGACGAAGCCGCCGCGCTCGCCCTTCTTGCCCTGTTTCATAGTGAGCAGGCGCAGCACCTGGTGCAGGGCGGCGTTCCGGGGCCGTAGGTCGAGCCAGCGCGGATCTTCGTCCTCGTCGCTACGCGGGTCGAGGGTGCGGGTGCCGATCAGCCGGATGGCGCCCGGTTCGAGCAGGGTGCTGCGCAGCGCTTCGAACCGCAGTCCGTGATCCTCGCTGCGGCGTTCGGCCTTCTCCTTGCGGGTCGCCTCGTCATCGCCGGGGAGGTCGTCGTCGGGTTCGGTGCCGTACTGCCGGTGCCCGAAGTTGACCTTGTTGAACAACAGATCGAGGGACGCGTACAGATGGAAGCCGTTTCTCGACTCCTCCTCGACGAGCTCTTCGTCGAGGGCACACAGCTCCCGCAGCCGGGCCATCGAGTAGCCGCTCTCGTAGCTGCCGTCGTCGGTCGGCAGGATGCCCAGCTCGGGCCGGGCCTCGGCGTAGAGCAGGAAGAGGATCCGGTAGAGGTATCGCAGGCACTCGCGGGTCAGCTCCCGGGCGAACGGCAGCTTCGGGCCCTCGATGTCCTCCGGGCGTACGTTATTGCCCGGCTCCGCCATGCGGAGCAGAACCTCGTTGGCGAGGATCTCGACGGAGCGTTGCAGGCCGTGCCGCAGTTCCTTGGAGACGCCGACGGCGTTGGTACTGGAGTTCTTCAACAGGACGTCGATCCGGCGGGTCGGATCGTTGTCGCCGGGACGCAGCATGTCGTGGCTGAACAGGGCGGCGATGGTCGACAGCTCGCCGGTCTGGGTCCGGTCGTAACGTTCCAACGCCGTGTCGAGGTTCGCGGCGAGGTACCGGCCCTCGGCCCAGGTGCCGCGGTCGGCGAGGATGATCACGCCACCATGCAGCAGCAGGACGAAACGCGGCCTAGCACCGCCGGGCCCGCCGATTTCGCTCTGGAACAGCCACGACGCGAGCGCGGCGCCGCTCTCATACTTTTCTGATCCGCTGACGTGCAGGGGATGCAGCAGGCGCCCGGCACCGTTCGGGTCGAGGGCCGCGTCGGTGTTGCCCGTCCAGCCGCAGTCGATCGCAATGATCTCGTCGGTGTGCAGCGCGACGGTGACGGTGTGGTCGCGGCCGGCCCGGTGCGCGACGAGTTCGACCGGTGCAGGGTCGAAGCCGAGGGCTCGCAGTACCTCCTGGTGCCACTCGATCAGGCGTTTGTGCCACTCCGGGTTGTTGTAGGTGGCTAGACGGATCGGACCGTCGCCGTCGGCCTCGGCCGCAGCGGCGAAGTAGGACCGACCGTCCTCGCCGAGGTAGCTACCGCGCAGACCACGGATCAGCTCGCGCGGCGTACGACGGGGCTCGTTCTCGTCGCCTTCGCGCCCGGTCCATACCGCGAAGATCCCTTTCCGCAGGTCGGTGTCCAGGTCCTCGGCCAGGTAGTGCGCGGAGAGGTACTCGCCCCGGTTGGTGAGTGAGTCGTAGTCGCGGCTCATCCCTGTGTTCCTTTCACCCCGTCGGCGAACGGTTCCAGCACTGCTAAGAGGCGCAACATCGGCGCCCCGACCGATTCCAGCGATGCCACCAGCTGAATCAGGCGCTCGGCGGTGCTGTCGACCTGCCGGTGATCCGGTCGCGGCCCGGCGAACAGCGCTTCCTGCTTCCATTTGCCGACCTTGTCCCGGTAGGGCTCCAGGGTCCGCTTGATGTCGGCACGGTAACCGCCCTCGATCTCGCCGAAGTAGCGGCGCGCCTCCTCGATCGCCTCCGGCACCATCTTCGTCAGCCCGTCCAAGTCCCGCGGGACGGCGCGGGCCGGCATCCGTGGCCCGAGACCGAACTCGGCCAGCAGCTCAGGAGTGATCTCGACGGTCCTGGGGTCATTTGGCAGGCCGGTGACCGCCATCCACTTGACGATGGTCGGCCGGCCGAGCCGGTTCGAGGCGATGCCCTGCACAAGGAAGACCGGCTCGGTCACGGCTGCAGCCAGGACCGGCGCCTCGTGCCGGCCGACCTCGACGAGCACCTTGTCGGTGAGCCAGTCCAGCACCGGATGTACGTCGGTCACGTAGGAGACCGTCGGCCACTGCGAGTCTGAACTCTCCCGCGCCGCCGTCAGCCGGGCATCGGCGAGATCCTTGGAGAAGGTTATACGCAGACGCCCGGGAGAGTCCGGCCCCGGCAGGATCTGCTGCTCCTTCAGGTACGACCTGGGCAGCGACCGCAGCCGGTAGAGCAGATCAGCTGGCGGCTCGAAGGCGATGGTGCCGTTGTCGTCGCGGTACAGCGACAGCTGGTCCTCGGGGTTGGGCCGGCAGATCTGCCGCAGACCCTCGTCGAAGTAGTCCGCGGTCGAGGAGAAGAGCGTCAACACCTCCGCTCTGAGGACTTCCTTGCGCTCCGGGACCGCGCCGACTTGACCGACGAGCTTGACGAGGAAACCGGTCCGGCTCGCCCGGGACTTTTTGATCGACTGCTCCACGGTCCGGCCAGCGACCAGATCCTTGATCAGGCGATCTTCTTCCTCTTGCGCCCGATATAGGCCGGTCACTGCCTCTGCCGAGCCCTCGATCTTGTGGGCCTCGGCCTCGCGGGCCAGCAGCTTCTCACCGACCAGGCGGTCGTCCAGGGTGCGTGCGGCGCCGGACTCCGGATCGGTACGCCACGGCAGGTTGCTGGTGAGCACCAAGGCCCGGAATTGCGGCGAGTGCTTCTGCCCGTAGCGGTCGATGCGGCCGTTGCGCTGCTCGATTCGGATCAGTGACCACGGCAGGTCGTAGTGGATCAGGATGTGGCACTGCTGGTGAAGGTTGACGCCCTCGGAGGCGATGTCGCCGGTGAACAGCATCCGGACTGGGGCGTCACGCAGGCCGAACGCTTCGACGATGCGCTGTTGCTCCTCATCCGAGGTCGACTCGCGGTGCATGACCTGCACAGCGCCATTGAAAGCCGTCCAGGGTTTGCGATCGGTGACCTCGGCGGTGGCTGGAAACCCGAGCACAGCGGGAACGGTCTCGGCCAGCCAGATGAGCGTCGGGATGCGTTCCGAGAAGATCACAACTCGGGTGTCCGAGCCCGGTCCGACGCCGAGTTCACGCAACTGCGTCACCAAGGCGGTCAACTTCGACGCGTCGTCGTCCTGGACGTGCCCAGTCAGTTCCTGCAGCGTCAGGAGCGCTGTCCGCTCCGCAAGGCGCGCCTTGTCGCCCGGTTTCTCGGCCAAGGACGTGTCGATCGTCTTCAACCGCGTACGGATCGTCGCCAGCAACGCCCGGTGCGAGGAGAGGAACGACTTGAGCAGCTGATACGGCACCAGCTGATGGGTGCTGACCGAAGTACCGCCCTCGGCCGGGATCCACCGCTCGATCAGTTCCGCGAAGACTGCAGTCTCTGCGGCGCTGGCCTGAACGTGCACTGGCGTCGACGGCCCGCGATCCGGCCAGGAACCGGTCAGCGAGTCGCGTACCTCGGGCGAGGTCTTCGTCCGGCGGATGTAGAGATGTTCGAGTTGGTCGACATCGAAGCTGCTCGGATCGGCGATCGCGGCCTCGTCCAGCATGTGAATGAGCTCAGCGAACGATTCCGCCCGGCCGTTGTGCGGCGTGGCCGACGCGAGGATCAGCGCGTCGGTCTTGCGAGCGAGCAACCGGGCCAGCTCGTTGTTCTGGGTGCCCCGGTTGACCAGGTTGTGCGACTCGTCGATGACGACGGCGTCCCAGTCGGTCTGCTCCAGATGATGGGCGTAGACGGCGCTTTTCAGCGTGTCCACCGAAATGATCGCCCGCTTGAAGTACGCGAACGGGTTACGTCCCGCCGGTATCTCCCGCTGCACCCGCTGGATGCCGGTCGAGTCCAATCGGACAAGCGGGATGGCGAACCGCGTCCACATCTCCCGCTGGAACTGCTCCAGGATGTGCTGCGGCGTCACCACAAGGATCCGCTCGCCGCGACCGCGTCGGATCAGTTCGGCCAGCAAGATACCGATCTCCAGGGTCTTGCCCAGGCCCACCACGTCCGCGATCAGAACCCGAGGCTGCGGGTTCTTCATCGACAGCGCCAGCTCAGCCGGCCGCAGTTGATGCACCTGCGGATGCATCAGGAACCCGTCTGCGAGCGCGAGCCCGTGCTCGGTCTGCGGCAGCGCAGTCTTGCGGAATACCGCCTCCAGGAACAGCCGGGCCCGCCGGTGGTTCGCCGAGTCGTCTGCCACCAGCGTGGTCTCGCGCGGATCGAGGATTCGGATGTCGTCGAGGCTCTGATAGAAGATCGCTTCCTCGCCGCGGACGAACGGCGACACCCCGGTGACCTCGATCATCCATCTGTCGCGCCTGGTGAACGTGCTCTTGCGTACCAGCCACTGCTCGTCACGTACGAGTACCTGCGACCCTGGCGGGAAGCCGGCCGATACCTTGCCCTCGCCGGTTGCGGTCTCGGCCTCGATATTCACTCTTGCCCCGCTCCTCGTTCTGCTGTTCGACCGCCCTACACCCTGCTACAGGGTCGGTTGGGCCGCGTAGGCGGCTCGCAACTCCGCCGCCACCCGGCTGGACGCCGGCCGTCGCGGTGGACGCTCCCGAGGCCGAACCGGTGACTCAGGGGCCTCGGGCTCCGCGATCTCTGGCGCCCCCGCTTCCACCGGCTCGGGAGGCGCCGGAGGCACATCGAGCGGCCCATCCGCATCCGAGCCGCCCACAGCACTCAGCTCGTCGAGCCTTGCCTCGATCGACGGCGACGGCACTTGGCCCTCCCGCAGACTCGGATTTCGGCCGGCGGTCCTGCCGATGAGAGCCAACCGTGCGTCGGCCGGGCTGATGGAGGCGTCCGCCAGCAGTTCGGCACAGGCGGCAGCCACGTCGGAGATCGTCGGACGTTCCTCGGCCTTGAAGGCGAGCATCTTCCGCAGGAGTGGGAGCAGACGGGCGGGGACCCCAGTGAGATCCGGTTGGATCTCGGGGTTCGTGATCTGCCAGATGATGGCCTGCCACGATGGCCCGTCGTACGGGTAGTGTTCGGCCGCCGCGTACAGAAGAACTGTGCCCAGCGCGTAGACGTCGGCCGCCGCGGTAACCCGCGGGTTCCCGCCGGCCTGCTCGGGCGGCATGCACCGCACCGAGCCGATGATCATCCCGCTGGTCGACAGGGAGTCGTGCGACGACGAGGCATCGACGAATGCCGCCAGACCGAAATCGATGATTACCGGGCCGTCTGCGCCGAGTATCACGTTCTGCGGCTTCAGGTCCCGGTGCAGGAGGCCGGCACCGTGCACCGCCTCCAGGCCCTCCGCGACGAGCGCGCCAAGGCTCGCCACCAGAGCCACGGGCAGCATCTCGTGCTCGCGTACGTACTCCTGCAGGGTGTAACCCGGGACGTACTCCATCGCCAGCCAGGGACGGTCCGCGTAGGGGTCCGCTTCCAGGAATCGGGCGATGCGATTCGTGCCGATCACCGTCCGGGCGACGGCGGCCTCTCGTTCGAACCGGGCGCGGGTGACCGGATCCAGCCGATCACTTCGGATGACCTTCACCGCCACAGGCGAACCCGCCGGCGAGTACGCGAGGAACACCTCACCCATACCGCCGCTGCCGAGCTTACGACTGACCGCGTATCGGCCGATGCGAGACGGGAGCTCACTCATTCGACATTCTGCGCTTTTCCGCCCACCGTGCACCCAGATCCACTCTGGCCAGTGTGCCGAAACGGCGCACCGACCGCGAGCCACGACGCGCTCCGTGGCCAATCAGTGACGTCGCTGTAGCTGAAAAGCCGACGTTCACACCTCTTCAGTCCCTTGACGTCGTCATAGCCCCGTCGCTGCGCCGGCTGATCGAACGGAAGATGCGTGAGGTCCCCAAGCGCAACGTAGTTCGGCACGAGCGCTTCTCCGCCCAACTCGAAAACCTGATGAGCAGCTACATGCGCCAGCAACTGACCACCGTGCTGCGGTTCCCACTCGTGAGACCTCCGCCAACGAGTGGGCTCCGGGAGGAGCAGCAGCAGGCGGCCCGCCCTGCGGTGACAGGCGGTGCCGGCTACCCCGTGCTGGCGGTGCGATGGCTTAAGCATGTCCTCGCCATGGTAGAGACCACCTCACCACCATCGCTCAGCACGCTGAGCAATACGGGGCTGACTGCGGGTGGCTTCGTTGGATAGGGTCGGCGCCAGAGATCGCGGTCCATCGGTCCCGGGGAGACGTTGGCATGGAGTCGGTGGCGTCGGCCTTCGGTCGGGCGGTGACGGCGCATCGAGAAGCGGTATCGCATGCGGAAGCCGCCCGTGCGCGGTTGCGCGCTGGTGCCGGCGGGGACGGCGTGTCGGCGCAGGCCAGTGAAGATGCTCGGCGTTTCGCCGCCGGTATGCAGCGAATGGCCGAGGGACTGACGCCGGGCTGGCTCGGTTGCCGGCTGGACGCTGCTGCCGCGAGCCTTCCGACAGGTGTGGATGCGGCTGCGGGTCGTCCACTTCCTGTTCGGCTGGGTGAGGCATCCCCGGCCACTGGCAGCGTCTTCGGTGTCGTCGTGCCGTTCCTGGGTGCCGGTCATCTGACCATCGACAGCGACGCCCGCGAGCCGTCCGTAGCGCGGTGGCTGCGCGGCGTGCTGCTGCGAGTGCTTGCGGCGTTGCCAGATGGCGCGCTTCGGGTCACGGCTGTTGACGGGGCGACGCTCGGTGCGGTGTTCGGTCCGTTCCGCGCGATGGTGGAGGCGGAGGCCTGGCGGCGCCCTGCGGTCGACCTTCCGGGCTTTCAGCAGGTGTTGGCGGAGGCGGAGGAGCGGATCGAGCGGGTTCAGGCCGGCGAGGCGGATCCGTCGGTGCTGCTGTTGTGTGTCGCGGCGCCGCCTGCCGGTGCGGGGCGTACGGAGTGGTCGCGGTTGGCGGCGATCGCGCACGCCGGTCCGGCTGCAGGTGTGTTCCTGCTGGTGGCCGGCTATCCGCCGCCACAGCACCCGGGGCTGGAGGCGGCGCCTCGCCTGGAGCGGACGACGCAACTGACGGCGGCCGGTGAAGGGTTCTTCCGGGTCTCTGACCCGCCGGGTCCGTACCGGTTCAGCGCTGACGGCACAGGCTTGGCGGTGCCGATGCGGCTGGACGGCGGCCCGCCGGACGATCTGGTCGAGGCGGTCTGTCGCAGGTTGGCGAAAGCCGCGCGGGTGCAGGCGTCCACGGACTTCACGGCGTTGATGCCGGCCGAGATGTGGCAGGAGTCGTCGGTCGGGGGCTTGCGGACCGTGGTGGGCCGGGAGGGCCGCGCCGAGTGCGTGCTCGCGCTGGATGATGCGACGCCGCACTGGCTGGTGGGTGGGCGTACCGGGTCGGGCAAGACGGTCTTCCTGCTGGACGTGCTCTACGGCCTTGCCTCGCGCTACTCGCCGGACGAGTTGGGCCTGTATCTGCTGGACTTCAAGGAGGGGGTGTCGTTCGCGGAGTTCACCCCGACGGCGGTGGACCCGTCGTGGATCCCGCACGCCCGCACCGTCGGTATCGAGTCCGATCGGGAGTACGGGCTGGCGGTGCTGCGCACGCTGTCGCGGGAGATGACCCGGCGGGCGACCGAGCTGAAGCGGGCCGGGGTGACGAAGCTTGCCGACCTGCGGGCAGGGCGGCCGGACGTGGCGATGCCGCGGCTGGTGGCGGTGATCGACGAGTTCCATGTGCTGTTCGAGGGAAACGACGCGGTGGCCCGGCAGGCGGTGGCGCTGCTGGAGGAGCTGGCGCGTAAGGGCCGCTCGTACGGCATCCACTTGGTCCTGGCGTCGCAGACGATCTCCGGGGTGGAGGCGCTGTTCGCCAAGACCGAGTCGATCTTCGGGCAGTTCCCGCTGCGGGTCGCGCTCGCCGGTGGGGGCGGGATCCTCGACCAGCTCAACGACGGCGCCGACAACCTTCCGATCGGCGCAGCCGTCATCAACGCGGCGGCCGGGATAGCGGGAGCGAACCGGGTGATCCGCTTCCCGAACGCCGATGCCGCGTCGGTGACCGCGCAGCGACACCTGCTGTGGAACGCCCGCCCGCCAGGCGACGCGCCACCCGCGGTGTTCGCCGGCTACGCCGAGCAGCATCCCAACGCCGATCCCACCTTCGCCCGCCTGTCCCCGGACGTGCGGCGACGGCGGGCACTGGTCGGCCGTGCCGTCGACGTCGGCCTGCCGACCGCAGGGTTCACCCTCGACGCCACTCCGGGCAGCCATCTGGCCGTGCTCGGCACCTCCCCAGTCGGAGCCGACATCCTGTACGCAGCCGCGGTCAGCCTGGCCCGCCAACACGCCCCCGGCACCGCCCGCTTCCTCGTCGCGCCGCTGGTCGCCGCCGCCGACCAGGCGGCCGACGCCGCCGTCGAGGCGATCACCGCAGCCAGCCACCCGTGCGAAACGATCACTTCGAACCAGTATCGGACGCATCTGGTCGACCTCGCGCAGCCCCCCGACTCTGCTGGCGGGCAGGCGACGTACCTGGTGGTGTTCGGCGCCGACGCCGCGAGCAACCTCCTCGCGGCCAGCGACCCGACCACCTACCGCTCCGGGCACGAGGACCTGCGGGCCGTGTTGGCCAACGGTCCCGGCCACGGCGTGCACCTGCTCGGCTGGTGGCGCACCCTGAGCCGGTTCAACGACGACGTCGGCCCCACCGGCGGCGGTGAGGTCGCCTGCCTCGTCGCGCTCAACCTGCCCAGCAGCGACATCGGCTCCCTGCTCGGCGACTACGCCTCCGAGTGGCAGTCCCGCCCCAACCGGGCCCTGCTGATCGACCGCAACGACAACCGCCGCACCCTCATCGTCCCCTACGTACGCCCCGGCACCCTCGACCAGATCGACGACCTCACATGAGCGACCCCGTCACCCCGATGCCCCGCGACGGCGGGTGGGCCGCCTACACCGACCACGCCCGCCGCCTTGCGGCCCTCCTACAGAACGAACGCTCACGAGCCGAGCAGCAGGCCACAGCAAGCCGCAGCGGGCAGGCCGCCCTCGACCAGATCACCCACCGGCTCGCAACTCAGCGGCAACACCTTCACCAGCTCGCCGCCACGCTGCGCCTGCCCGAGCCGCACATCGGCGGCATCGCCCCCAGCCCGGTTCCGGACCCGGCCGAGGCGCTTCGCCGGGCCGCCGCAGCCGCCGACGCGGCCGACACCGCTGCCGAGCACGCCCATCGGCAGGCCGCGCAACCACCACTGCTGCCAGGGCTCACGCCGCTGGCCCGCAACGCTCTCGTCTACACCGCCGCGGCGACCCTCGGCACCCTCGCCTCGCTGCTGATGCTCGCCGTCAGCCCCGATGCTGACCTCGGCCGCATCCCGTGGCAACTCGTGCCCTGGTCGCTGTGTGGGCTGCCCGCGCTGGCGTTCTTCGCCGGCTACCTCACGATCAGCCTCGTCGGTCAGCCGCGGGTCGGCGGAGGGGGTACTCGGTCCGCCCGCGCAGGCGGAGTGATCTGTTTTGTCGGCATGCCGATCTTGTGGTTCATCTTCATCGCCGCGACCCGAGGCTGAACCCGCAGACGCACCTGCCGCCGGTGGCGGGGCGTTGGACACCACGACCCAGGGGAGGAACATCCAGTGGCCACCATCGGAGACATCAAGGCGGGCCTGGCCCACGGCAAGTCCGAAGCCGACAGGGCGCTCGCCCAACTCGCTGGCGTCAATGCCCAAGTCGACCGGGCCATCGCCGTGCTCCAAGCCCTCGCCGCCGGCACCCAGCAGCCCGCCGTCATGGGTGCCATCGGCAAACTCAGCGCCGCAAAGCAGAAGTTTGGCGAGGGCGCCGGCCTCATTCAGGCCGCCATCGCCCAGACCGAGAAGTACAACGCAGTCCTCTGATACCGATCCTCGGAAGGTCACCCGATGCCCACCGTCATCGTTCCCGTCGGCCTCAACCTCGGCCCCTCCTACCGGTACGTCACCCCGCCCGATCCGACCCCGGAGTACTGGGAGGTGCGGCTCGGCAGCGACTCCGAGGAACTGACCGACGAAGAGTTCCAGGTATGGGGGCGAGCCTTCCTCGACCCAGAGCGGCACGCTCGCTTGGAGGTCAACCGCGAGACACTTAAGCGGGATGTGATCGCAGCCGGCAACGGACCTGCCAACCCCGGGCCGGTCATCGACCGGCTCCTCGACCGGGGGCTACTGATCGAGTTCGACCCGGACAGTGAACTGGAGAAGGCGTTCCGGCGGATCAAGCTCCACCCGCTCGCGGAAGGCATGGGCAACACCCCGGAGGAGCCGGACCGACGCCTCATCGGCCATAACGGGCAGGCCCTCGTCAAGGTGAACTTCACCGTCTACAACCTGTGGGCGTTCTCCTCGACCGTTGGCTCCTTGTGGGACGCCTGTGCAATCGCTACTCAGCTTGCAGCCGAGCAACGCGCTAGCGGTGAGGACATCGACGAGATGACAGCGGGTGAGCTGGCGCTCGATGCGGCCAAGGTAATTCCTATGCTCGTTGCCGCTGGGTGCGCCTTCTTGGAACCGGCGCAGTAAACGATGTTCGGGCTGGGCAGACAAGGTCGAGGTCGAACGAGGGATGCACGAGTCCCGGGCACCCGTGGGAAGGCGGCTGGAGCGCTCACGGCGGCAGCGGGAGCTGTACGTGACACCGCCATCGAGTCTGCTCGGGAAGGCATCACCAAGGTCAGCGAGAAGGTCGGCAAGGCTGCAGGGGCGGGGTTAGCCGTTGCGGCCACTGCAGCCGCCGACGCTGCGGGTTACCACCCGTCCCCTCTGATCGCGGTTGGTGCCGCCTACGCCGGTATGAAAGTCGGCGGCCTGGCCGGGCGGGCCATGAACGCCGGACTGGATCGGATCACCGCCGGGCGGGGTGGCGGTCCGATCGGGTCGGTGATGGCGGAGTTGAGCATGGTGCTGCAGACGCTCGATCAGGTGGGTCGTGGCATCGCCGAGGTCGTCGACTCGGTGAACAAGGCCCAGGCTCACTTCCAAAAGGTCAGCCGGGGCGGGGGCAACAACCTGCTGAACAGCGCGGTGCGTGCGTGCCGACAAGCGCCTGTCCGTCTCGAAGAGGGCGTGGACGAGGTCAACCAGGCCCAGGACCTCGTCGGTAAGCACTTGGTGGCAGTGGCGACGGCCGGGGGCTGAGCACCGGCCGTCGCCACATTCCGCCCGCGTTTCGGAGTCCGCGGGGAGTTAGCCAGCCGACGGGTCGCGCGGTGCCGGCTCTTCGGCTTGCGGGAGCCGTTGGGTGCCGGGCTGCCGGGGCCCGATATCGCTCTGCTCGTCGTATGTCGGCTCGACCTTCCGCTTGCCCTCGGTCGGCTGCCGAGGCGGCATGTCGATGCCGATTGCTCGGGCGTACTCGGCGAGGATGTCGCCGGCTTCGGCGAGCAGCCATGAGCCGTCGCGGAGCTTGACGATTCCTTGGGCGTAGTTGCCCAGTGCCCGGTTGACCAGGGGGTTGGTGGCTCCAGTGGTCAGTGCACGGAACTCGGCTCGGGCGTTCTCGGCGTCCTGGATGACGACCTTGGTCAGGTCCTGCTGTTGGCCGATGGAGACGTGCAGGTCTCGTAGCGCGGCGGCGATGTCGGGCAGGGTCACGGTTGGTACCTCCGGGTGAGGTCGGCTGCGGGATCAGGGCCGGCAGTGATGCGGCGGGCGTTGATGAGCTGCGGTCGGGTCGCGCCGGGAGTTCTTCGGGGCAGGCGGCCGTAGCGGGTGAAGGTGGCGACGGCTTGCTCGTTGGTGGGGCAGGGGCCGATGAGCTGGCAACGCAGGCAGTAGCCGGTGGCGCTGGAGGTGACGTGCTCGTCGAGCGCTCGCTGCGCGGTCGTGAGCTGGTCGATGGCCGCTGCGGATAGGTAGACGGTGGCGCCCATGTCATTCCTGCGGCTGTGGGAGGGCGCCGACGCGGGCGAGTACCTGCCGGAAGCGTCCGGCGCGGCCGGGCGAGGGCATTTCGATGCCTTCGAGCCACACCCACTGGCCGTCGTACCAAAGGCTGAGGTCGAGGCGGACGCAGACGATCCGCAGCCGTAGCGGGCCGCTGCCGTGCTGGTAGTCCTGTTCGCGTAGGTGCACGACGTCGCCGGGCGCGACGCCGACTACAGGTGTGATCGGCGTCGGGGTCACAGTCCGCTCGTCCAACTCGTCCGGCCGGGACGCGGGCGGGATCTGCGGCCTCCGCAGTCGGGGCAGTTCAGTGCCGACCCGCACCGTCGGCACCATCGGGACTTGACCTTGAACAGGAACAGTCCGGCGGCGAAGCCGAGCATCGCGACCACCGCTAGGACGAGGGATGGAACCACTGCGTTGCCTCCCTGACTCGGCTCTCGGCAGGGACGCAGCCCGCTTCGGGTGACGGGCTGCGTCCCTGCCGAGAGGCGTCCGAGGCCGGACGGGCGGTGAGCCCCTGGGAGCGCGAGCCCACCGCCGTACCGCGCGGCTTTGATGAGCCGCACCGGCCTGACATGCTCATGCCCATAGTGCCTATGCACTAGTGAGAATGCAAGGATTGCATTCGCATGTACGTCACTTGCCTGGCCTGCCTGGAGGTTGCATCCGCACGGCGGGCACACTCTGACTACGACAGGAGCGAAGGGACATGGAGTTGTCAGCTCGACGGCAACCGCCCACCGTGCGCCTCCGGCGGCTCGCGGCGGAGCTGCGCGGACTGCGTACCGCGGCCGGCCTCACCCGCGACGAGGTCAGCGAGCAGACCGGCATCAATCCCGCCACCCTCTACCGCATCGAGACGGCCAAGGTCCGCCCGCAGCGGCGCACCCTGATGGCGATGCTGGACAAGTACGGCGTCACCGACGAGGACAAGCGCAGCGAGCTGATCGCCCTGTCCCGCCAGGCCGCGCAGCTGGGCTGGCTCCAGGCGTACGAGTCGGAACTGCCGGAGCTCTACACCACGTACATCAGCTTCGAAGCCGAAGCCCGCTCGGTCCGCAACTATGAGTCGCTCTTCGTCCCGGGCCTCCTGCAGACCGACAACTACGCCCGCGCCGTCATCCGGGGCGTGTTGCCGTTGGCGACCGACGCGGACGTGCAGGCCCGGGTGGAGGCGCGCATGCAGCGGCAGGAGTCGCTCCGCAAGACTGAGCCGCTACACCTCTGGGCGATCCTCGACGAAGCCGTCCTGCACCGGCTGACTGGCGGACCAGCCGTCATGGCGGAACAGCTGGATGCCCTGGCGAGCGCGGCGGGCCAGCCGCAGGTCACGCTTCAAGTCATCCCGTTCGCCTCGGGCGCGCACGCCGGCATGCCCGGCTCGTTCGTCGTCATGGACTTCCCCGACCCGGCCGATCCCGCCCTGGTGTACGTCGACAGCATGGCCGGCGACCTGTTCCTCGAACGGGAAGCAGACGTCCGCCGCTACACCAGCACGTTCGAACACCTCCGCGCTACCGCACTCGACCCAACCAGCTCGATCAAGCTGATCCAGGAACACGCCGCGGCAATCAGTCAGGGAGGAGGTACGGGATGACCTCAGTCGACCTGTCCCGCGCCCAGTGGAAGAAGAGCACCCGATCCAGCGGGAACGGCCAATGCGTCGAGGTCGCCAACCTCGCCGACGCGGTAGCTCTCCGGGACAGCAAGGACCCAACGGGCCCGGCTCTCCTGTTCCGCCGGGATGATTGGACGAGCTTCTTGGTCGGCGCCAAGTACGGGCACTTCACCCATCAGTAGGCGAATGCCTCCGTCGGACGGGCCCAACAGGCCGTCGACGAACGGGGCCGCGCTTCTGCGCATGGCCGCTACCTGCGCCACCAGGTTGCGCGTCCGCGCATGCCGTGGTGCCAGGCCTCGGCCTGGAGCCGGGTCGCGTCGATAGCCTGTTGGTCGCGTTCGGAGCGGTATTCGCGGTGGGGCTCGGTGGGGCTCCAGTCGCCGATGAAGGGCCGCAGGTCGCCGGGCTTCGGCTCGATGTCGAAGCCGATCTCGGCGAGGGTTCGTTCCCCTTGTGTGGGGTCGAGGCGGTCGGCGGCGGCTCGGGCCCAGTCGATCCATCGGGTGCGGTTGCCCGAGTCGGCCAGTTGGTCGAGTGCGGCGTGTTCGAGGGCGTCGCAGAAGGCGCGGATCTCGTTGGCGGAGATCCAGGAGTCGTAGGCCCGCCGGAACGCCTTCTTGCGCAGGAGTTCCGCGGCCTGGGGACGGGCCTCGTCGATGGCCGCCTGCCAGCGGCGACGCTCCTCGGCCTCCCGCCGATTCAGCTCGGCGACGTATTCGTCGTGGGCCCGCTGAGCAGCCTGCTTAGCTTCCTCGTCTGCGGCGATGCCGGCTTCGACGTCGCGGATGATGCGGGGAAGGCGCTTCTCCAGGGTGGTCCGCTTGTCATCGGCCCAGGTGTCCTTCTTGTCCCAGCCGGCGCGGGCGATTTCCATCCGCAGCCGGCCGGAGGCGACCCGGTCGGTCTTGGGGAGCACCATCCACCGGTTGCGCCGTAGCTGCCGGGCCTCTTGCTCGGTGGGGACGTGGGGGATCTCGTCGTACTCCTCGATCAACCGGACTCTGCGACGGGTCTTGTCGACTTGGAGGTAGACCGACGGGTTCTTGGTCTTGGTGTTCACACCGACCCGGTGGCCTCGCCGTCGGGCTTCGGCGGCGAGGCCGCGGATCAGGTCCAGCGCCCGGGGAACGGATGTCTCCGTGACCTCCAGCCCGGCCGGGTTCTTCTCCAGGGCGGTGAACACGAGGTCGGGGTCGGTGGTGACGCGGCGGGTGTTGAGCCGGATCCGGTTCCAGTCCGTCTCGTCGGGGTCGTCGTCGTTGGACAGGCGAATGATGAGGTCTCCGGCGGCGCGGCCGGTGTGCTTGAGGTGGAACCCGGCGGGCACGAGACCGTGCTGCTTGGCCGCGTGAATGACCCGCCGCCACCGGGCCCGTTCCTCAGAGTCGGGGCTCTCGACTCGCACCGTTCCGCCCTCGGCCTGGAGGCGCTCCACGAGTTGCCGGGCCTGCTCCACCATCGCAGCGGCCGGGGTACCCGCCGAGCCTGCCGCGGCGACGGCGCCACCGGCTTCCGACCTGGCCGACGCCGACTCACCCCGCTTGGCGGCGTTGACGATGCGGGCTCGCTGGCGGGGAGCCGCCGCGCCGCCCAGGAGCCGGTCGGGATGGTCAGGGTGGATGCCGTTGTCGAGGTAGAAGCGGCCGGCGTCGGTGATCTGCGCCCGCCATACACCGCCTCGGCGGCTGACGTCGACGAGCCGGCGGTTCTGCAACGCCCGAGCGGAGAGACGTTGATCGACGCCGTCGGGGCCGCTGAGGTCGTCACCGTCACCGATGCGCCGCAGCAACGGCAGCTGGTGTTCCTTCAGCGGATCCCACTTCTGCACGCTCTCGACCTTCGACGGCTACGACTCGATGCGCAAGGAACGACACCCCGCCGTCGAGTGGACGCAGGTGGACTGAGGAGCACTAGGGATAACGGAGGCGAACGCAGCAGCACAGAGAGATGCAACCGTCAAGACCCGTTATCTTATCGTTATCGACGATGGGCTTGACCCGGTATGGGTTGCCGGGGCGTACTGGATGAGCGTTCCCCGCGCGGCCGGCCTGTCCCGGTCGCGGCCCGACGCAGGCGGCACCCCTTCCGGTGGCGCCTGTCGTCGTTCACGGCACACGTCGCCGGGACGGGGGCGCTGGGTGATAGGAGGACCGCTGATGAGGGACCTGACGCCGGCGAGTTAAGCCGCCGCCCACGACGGGGCGCTTGCGCTTCTGTCGTGGTAAGTCCCTGCCGACGAGCACCGGGGCGCCGTTGGACGCTGTTAAAGACCGTCGGCACGTCGCGTGCTCGACTCCGCCGCTTATCCCTGTTCGCATCGACGGCGACCTGCCCTGTCAGGTCGTCGCGACCACTGCTGCCCGAATCCGGTCGGCCCCTCGCGGGGCTGACTCGTTCGTTGACATCTCCACAGTGACACCTGACCTCCGCATGTCAAGGTCCCGGCCGGCGTCACCCGGCGCAGACCCGCTCTGCCCGCCGTCCGGCGACATCCGCCCCGCACAACCCAACAAGAAACCCCTTCTCACCTTGGAGTACACCCTGTTCACGCAACGATCCTCACCGCCGCCGCTGGCGGCTACCGCATCTCCGACGTCTCCCGCTGACAGCGGCGGGCTTGACCTCCCGTTGCGGGTCCGGCCGGGTCTCCCACTTGGCGTCCCGCTTCAACAGGACCCTCAACCGGACCCACTGCTTCGGCTCACAGCCCAGGCCAGAGCCGCTGTCAACAGGGTCTGTCGTGATGCGACAGACCCTCCGACTGGGTCTCTCCCCCCTGGGCTGGTGGTGACGCATGCCTGATCAGCTGCTTCGGGTGCAGGCTCAGCTCACCGACCGCGACCTCGTCCTGCTCGGCTGGCTGGCCGACCACGGCGTGCTCACCTCCTTCCAGATCGCCGAAGCCCTCTACCCATCGGTCGACTACGCCCAGGAACGCCTGCGGGCGCTGACGCACACGTTGGGGGTGGTGGACCGGTTCCGGCCGCAGAAGCCCGACGGCGGCTCCTACCCCTACCACTACGTGCTGGCGCAGCTCGGCGTCGAGGTCGTCGCCGCGCAGCGCGGCGACGACCTGCCGCGCAAGGACCAGGCCCGCAAAAGGCGGTGGCATCTGACGAGGCGGGCGAACCTGCCGCACCTGCTCGGGGTCAACGGCTTCTTCACCGCCCTGGCCGGTCACGCCCGCACCCACCCCGGCAGCGAACTGTTGCGGTGGTGGCCGGCGGGACGCTGCCAGCAGATGGGCGCCTTCGCCGAACCCGACGACGACGTCACCGTCCGCATCTACCAGCCGGGATCACGGCCGGACGGACACGGCATCTGGGCCGAAGGCCACCGCAGGGTGCCGTTCTTCCTGGAACACGACCTCGGCACCGAACGGCCCCTGTCCCGCCTCGTCGACAAGATCGACGGATATCGGGAACTCGCGCACGTCACCGGCCGGATCTGGCCGGTGCTGTTCTGGCTGCACTCCCCAGCCCGCGAGCGGCACCTACACCAGGAACTCGCCGCCGCCGGGACCATCTACCCGGTGGCCACCGCCGTGCACGCCGACGTCACCGGCATCAACCCCGCAGAAGCCGTGTGGTGGCTGCACCGCCACCACGGGACGCCGATGCGCCTGGCCGACCTCCCCACCGCCGACAGTCGCACCGAGCAGGCCACTTGATCCCCCAGTAGCGGCCTGCCCCTGGTGGCCGGGCACGTGCCCACACAGGCGGCGAGGAGGGCTACCCGACGGCCCGGCAGCACGCGGCGTGCGGTGGCGGCCCGCACCATCCCCGACGAGGAGGGCAGACAGTACCTCTGCACTCGCCGTGACAGCAAGCCTTTGAGACTGTCAGCCGCTCTCCGGCAACCTGTGTGAGTTTCCGTGAGTCGCTGACAGTCCGATTCGCTACCCGGTGACAGCGCTCCGAGGTATCGTCCCCGCCCCTCACGGAAAGCAGAGCGACCTGCCACGAACCGCCTCTTCCGCATCAATCGGATCGATCGCGCGAATCCGCGCAGGAAAGGAAACCGCATGAACGAAGGACTCCGACCCCAGCAGCTTCACACGCTTTTCGGAGGACCGTGGCCACCGCGCCGTATGACGACGAAAACGCCGTCCGGAGCTATCCTGACGAACCGCATCCCGGCACCGCCACCAAAAGCAGCGGTGCGAAACACATCCCCACCAACGAAAGAGAAAAGACGATTCCGATGCGTATCGCACGCGTCGACACCATTCCCATGACCGCCGAAGACCTCGACAACGCCGCCGAAGCCCTCGCCGTCCTACTCAACCACTTCTGGCGCGAGTACCCCAACCTCGCCGCCTGAGCCCCCTCGCCCAACGTCGGCGGGCGGCCCACTCGCCCGTGGGCCGCCCGCCGGCCAACCCCACGCCGAACTCGCACGGAGGAACCACCTCTCATGGCAGGCAAGCCCACCCCCACCAGCCCACCGAAGCGGCGCGGCCGACGCGCCCCCACCACCACCCAGCCGGACGGCTCGACCGGACCATGCCGAGTGTGCATCTACATCCGGCGCTCCACCGACGACGAGCACCAGCCCTTCAGCCTGCTCGCCCAACGCACCGCCCTGCGACGGTACGTCGAGAACAATCCCGGCTGGGTCATCGTCTGCGAATTCGAAGACGACGCCTCCGGCGCCACCACCGAACGCCCCGGCCTCAAGAAAGCACTCGACGCGGCGAAAGCCGGAATGTACGACGTCCTGCTCGTCTACCGAGTCGACCGATTCAGCCGCAGCCTCGCCCACTTCGTCGACCTCGCCGCCACCCTCGACGCCGCCAACGTCCGCGTTGCCTCCGCCACCGAACCCGTCGACACCGGCGGCGCAGTCGGCCGCATGATGCTGCAATTCCTCGCCGTGTTCGCCGAATACGAACGCAACATGATCATCGACCGAGTGAAAAGCGGAATGACCGCGAAAGCCAGCAAAGGCCAATGGGCCGGCGGCACCCGCCCCTACGGCTACCTCGTCAACCCCGACACCCAACGCCTCGTCCCCCACCCCGACGAAGCACCCATCCTGCGGGACATCTTCCGCCTCTACACCCGCGACCGACTCGGCACCCGCGCCATCGCCACCGACCTCAACGCCCGTGGTGTTCCCAACCGGACCGGCAAACAGTGGTCCGGACACACCATCAACCGGATCCTGGACAACCCCGCCTACCTCGGGGACATCGCCTACCGCGACGTCTACGTCCCCGACGCCCACGAAGCACTCATCGACCGGGACACCTTCCGCCGCGCCCAGGACATCGCCAACGCGCGAGGTGACGTCCAAACCCAGCGGGCCATGTCCGACTCGGACTACTACCTCACCGGCCTACTGACATGTCCACGGTGCGGACAGCGCTACATCGGCACCTCCGCCAAAGGCCGCACCCGCCGCTACCGCTACTACACCTGCTTCACCCGCACCCGCTACGGCAAACACGCCACCTGCACCGCACCCCGGCTCCCCGCCGACGACCTCGACCACATGATCCTCAAAGCCCTACTCGACTTCTACACCACCGCCGAACCCGTCCTCGCCGCCATGATCCAACGCGCCCATACCCAACACGACACCACCACCGACGACCGACGCGCCGAACTCACCGCCACCGCCCACCAGATCACCAGCACCGAGAACGCGATCGACCGGTATCACACGGCGTTCGAGAACGGCACCATGGACGACGCCACCGCCGGACCCCGCATCCGCGAACTCCGCCAACGACTCGCCCAACTCCAAGCCCGGCACACCGAACTTGAAGCGAGCCTGACGTCCCAGCCCGCGCCCCCGCCGCCGGGCACCGTCGCCCGGATCCGCGACCACCTCAGCACCATCATGACCAGCGGCACCGCCACCGAACGCAAAGCCGCCATCGAGACCCTCATCGCCGAAGTCCAACTCACCGACCAGGGAGTCATACCCGTGTTCAAGATCCCCACCGACACGACAATGCCCCCGCCCGAAACGGACGGGGGCACTTCAGGAGTACCACCGGTTCGCACAATGGTGCGGTCGGTGGAGCCGAGGGGACTCGAACCCCTGACCCCCACACTGCCAGTGTGGTGCGCTACCAGCTGCGCCACGGCCCCTTGCTTTCGCACCCGGTTTCCCCGGGCACTGGAAGAACTATACACACGACGCCCGGCATGGTCATCTCGCGGGGTACCCCCCCTCGGGCGGGTCAGTTCAGGGCCACGTCGGGTGGAAAATGTGCCACCGCGGCCATCATGCCGCCCTGCCGGCGCAGCACCATGGGCCACAGGTCGTCGGGGCGCTCGACGAAGGCGTCGCCGGGCAGGGCGTCCAGCACGAACCAGGAGCCCTCCTCGATCTCCTGCTCCAGTTGCCCGGCGCCCCAACCGGCGTACCCGGCGAAGACCCGGATGGTCTGCACGTTCTCCCGCAGCCGCTCCGGATCGACGGACAGGTCCAGGGTGCCGACGGCTCCGGAGACCTGGTGGAAGCCCTTGAGGCGGCGGACCGGCGGATGCATCCGAGCCAGGCAGATCGCCGATTCGGGCTGCACCGGGCCGCCCTCGAACAACACCGCCGGGTGCCGGGCCAGATCGCCCCAGTCGCGCAGCACGTCGGCCACCGGTACCTCGGTGGCCCGGTTCAGCACCACCCCGAGCGCCCCGCCGGGCTCGTGGGCGACCAGCAGGACCACCGTACGGTCGAAGTTCGGATCTTTCAGTGCGGGCGTCGCCACCAGCAGTTTCCCGATCATCGACTCCATGGCCCGCCCGCCGATCGCCTGCCCCTCTCCCTGCATCACGCGTACCCGTCAGCCTCGTCGCGGCGGGCAGGGTCGGGCCGGCACACCAACGACAGGCCCCGCCGGTGTCATCCGCGCTGTCGTAGCCATGCCTGGCACGATAGCTTGCGACCCCGGCCGTGGCGACGGTCTGATTGCCCGGTGATCGACAATGGGGCCGGCGCATCCACCACAAGCTGCGGGAAGAGCCCGCCCCTCGGCGGCACCGGCAACGCCGAATGACCCTGCCGGCCGGAGCCACCCGGCTAGATTCAGGGGCGATGGCAACGGTCCGCGACACCACCTACGAGCTGCTCCGCGCACTGGGCATGACCACCGTCTTCGGCAACCCCGGGTCGACCGAGGAGCCCTTCCTACAGGCCTTCCCCGCTGACTTCCAGTACGTACACGCGCTGCACGAGGCCTCGGCGATCGGCATGGCCGACGGGTACGCCCAGGTGACCGGAGCCCCCGCGCATGTCAATCTGCACACCGCGCCGGGCACCGGTAACGCCATGGGCAACATCGTCACCGCCTGGCACAACCGAACCCCCCTGATCGTCACCGCCGGGCAGCAGACCCGGCAGATGCTGCTGCTCGAACCGCGTCTCACCGCCCGCCGTCCCACCGAGCTGCCCCAGCCGTACGTCAAATGGGCCCACGAACCGGTCCGCGCGCAGGACGTGCCGGCCTCGCTGATGCGGGCGTACGCCACTGCCGTCCAGCCACCGGCCGGGCCGGTCTTCCTCTCCCTGCCGCTGGACGACTGGGCGCAGCCCGCCGATCCCCTGCCTGAGGTCCGGACGGTGGCCACCCGGTTCGCGGCCGACCCGCAGCGGTTGCGGCAGTTCGCCGCCGCGCTGGCGGAGGCCCGGTCCCCGGTGGTGGTGCTCGGTGCGGCCGTGGACCGTGCCGGGGCCTGGGAGGCGGCGACAGCCCTGGCCGAGCGGCTGGTCGCGCCGGTCTGGTCGGCACCCGCGCCCGAACGCACCGCCTTCCCCGAGGACCACCCCTACTTCCAGGGGGTGCTGCCCTACGCCGCCGGGCCACTGGCCGAGCGGCTGGAGGGGCACGACATCGTGCTGGTGGTCGGTGCCCCGGTGTTCCGGTACTACCCGCACATTCCCGGGGCCACCGTGCCCGAGGGCGCCCGCCTGTTGCACGTCACGGACGATCCGGAGGAGGCCGCCCGCGCCCCGGTCGGTGACAGCCTGCTCGGCGACGCCGGCCTCACCCTCGCCGCCCTGGTGGAGCTGCTGCCGCGGGTGGACCGGCCGGCACCGGCTCCCCGACCCGATCCACCCTCGGTCGAGGACTCCCTTCCGCTCAGTGCGGACGCCCTCTTCGCCGCGTTGGCCCGACACTGGCCCGAGGACGCGGTGCTGGTGCAGGAGTCCCCGTCGAACCTCTCCGCGCTGCGCCGCCGCCTGCGGCTGCGCCGACCCGGCTCGTACTTCACGATGGCCAGCGGGGGCCTCGGGTACGGCCTTCCGGCGGCGGTCGGCATCGCCCTGGCCCAGCGCCACACCGGCCGGCACCGGCCGGTGGTGGCGGTGATCGGGGACGGGGCCTTCCACTACTCGGTGCAGGCCCTGTGGACCGCCGCCCAGCTGCGGCTGCCGCTGGTCGTGATCGTCCCGGTCAACCAGCAGTACGCCATCCTCAAGTCCTTCGCCGAGCTGAAGCACACCCCCGGGGTACCCGGGCTGGATCTTCCCGGCATCGACATCAGCGCGGTGGCCCGTGGCTACGGCTGCGCCACCACAGTGGTCGAGACCCCCGACCACCTAGGCCAGGCCCTCGACCTCGCCCTGCGCACGGAGGGGCCGACGGTGCTGCCCGTACCCATCAGCACCGACATCCCCCCGCTTCTGTAACGGAAGAGACCTACTTGGGCATCGTTTTGCGGCCCGGTCAGCAACGATCGCTGACCGGGCCGCAGAGTTACCAAGGCAGCGCGATCAGCCGACGGTGATGGTCGGACCGGGCGCGGGCAGCCCTTCGCCGACTGCGTTCACCGAGCACACCGCCAGAATGTACGAATGGCCGCTGGTCAGACCCGACAGCCGGATGGACCGCCCCGTGGTGGTCTGGCTGGCGACGACACTGCCCGGCACGGAGTTGTCCAGGTAGTAGACGCGATAGCTGTGTACCGTCCCGCTGTACGGACCGGTCGCAGCGTCCCAGCTTACGTCGATGTAGCCCTGCCCTGGTGTCGCCGTGATGTTCGGCGGACCAGCCGCAGTCTCCATCTGCGCGACGGTGGCCGACGCGATAGGCGACGAGCCGTTGGCCTCCAGGTTGCCGCGGGTGGCCACGACATAAAACTCGTAGCGATGCCCGGGTGCCACCCAGTTCACCGACCAGGAGTCGGCCGGAATCTGCAACGGCAACCGCTCGAACGGCCCGCCGAAAGTCGCGTCGCGCTGGTAGAGCCAGTAGCCACTGGCACCGAACGAGTGTTGCCACTCGAGCCTGATCCCAGCGGCGGTGGGGGTGGCGCGCATCCACGAGGGCGTGGTCGGAATGATCCTCGGGTTGGGGCCGATCGGACCTGGGTAGGGCCTGCCGACCTGGAATTCGTTCGCCAACACGTCAGCGAAGGCCTTGGCGATCTTGTTCTCTCCGTCGCCGTTGGGGTGCAGTCCGTCGTAGGCGTCGACGTACGGGTCGTATCCGTTGGCGATGTCCACCAGTCGTACGGGTGACGTCGCGGTGTTCAGTGCCCGCAGTGCCGGTCCCAGCTTCGCGTTGTACTCGCTGATCCGGGCACCCAGATCCGGCTGCACACTCAGCGGGGTGCGCTGCGGAACGGTGGCGACCAGCAGACGGATGTCGGGCTTGGCCGACCGGGCGTTGGTGATCAGTGCGCGCATGTCCGCGACCAGACCGTCCGGGTCTGACACGCCCCAGCCGAGGTCGTTGAAGCCCAACTCGACCAGCAGGTAGTTCGGCTGGTACTGGGAGACCCGAGCGGCGATGTCGTTCTTCGTCTGGTGGGCCTGGCGCCCCCATTGAGCGAAGTGGTCGCTGTCGAAGGTGAGGCCGTTGTAGTAGATGCCGTTGAAGTAGGGCGGCGCTGATTCATCCGGGAAGCCAGCCGGCAAATCCTTCGGCAGCCGGGTGGTGCCCCGGTACGGACCGACGAAGGCCACGTCCCGCCCAGCCATGCGCAGGTGCTGATCAAGTCGGTACCGCCAGGTGACGTCGCCCTCCAGGCCCTGGCTGATCGAGTCGCCGACCACCATGATCCGATCGACCTGGGGGCCGCTGGCCAACGGAACGGTCAGCCAGGCCCAGATCTGCGAATGATCCGAGTGCGGCGAACTGACCACGCTGGCTCCCCGGACAGCCACTGCCAGCGACACGAACAGGTAGTCGAACTTGTTGTTGCCGCCATGGGTTCGCTCGCCGGCGCGGCAGAACTGCTCGAAGCCACGGAGATCCACGTACCGTTCCTTGACTTCGTTCTCGCACGGGCTGAACGCCTCTTTGAGCGAGCCGTGCGCCTTCTTCCCCGTCTCACCCCCGTAACCGCTGTGGTAGAGGTTGCTCAACGTTCGGGAGAGCGGATGATCGTTGAAGTCGCCGCCCACGATCAAGGTGTAGCCGGAGTAGTCCCTGGCGAGGATTCTCTTGATCTCTTCCGCCTCCAGCTGACGCTGCGGGGCGTTCTCGCTGGTGGCGCTCAGATGGGTGCTGCAGACCACCAGCATCCGAAGGGACGAGCGCAGGCAGAGCATCTCGCGCTTCTCCATGCCGACCTGCGCGGCCAGTTCATGGGCGACCGGTTGCGGGTTGGGCAGAACGGTCTGGTCGTAGATGATGGCGTTGCCGAACGGCGAGTCGTGCCTACAGCTCGCTATCCGGCCGCTGCGACCCCGGATCGGGTCGAACCGCACCCGGTACTTGTTGGGTATCTGGGCTTCGACCCGTTCCAGCCAATCCTGACAGCCCTCGTTGACGATCAGAAACGCCAACTGGGACGCGCGACTGTTGATGTCCCGGGCCAATGCGTCGGGCGCTTCGTTGCCCTTGATGCCGTGTTCATCATTCCCGCCGGCCATGTTGAACTGACCGGCGACGAGGTCGAGATTCGTCACCGTGGGTTGCGAGGTGGCCAGCGCGATGCTGGCCTCCGCAGGGACAGGCACCAGCCCCACCCCGGCTGTTAACAAAAGCGTGGCGAGCAGCCGCCGAAATCTCATCGGACCCCCGTAGACATGCGTGGGGGCCAAGACATCCAGACGGCGCGCCCCCGTACGCGGCCTGGATGTCTAGCGATCTTGGACTACGTCACTCGATAAGGCAAGGGTGCGCCAGGATGATTGCCCTCAGAGGACCTAGTACGGCAGCCGCCGTTCGGGATCATGGCTGGAGTTCGAGGTTGAGGCGGCGTGTGTAGTGGGATTGTCGGGCT